>CAMMXG010000011.1 GCA_946500895.1 uncultured Mycoplasma sp.
ATGATGAAGAAGCAAACAGTTAATGTTTGTTTTTCTCTTTATTTATTGATATAATAGGAACGAAAGGAAGATACCCATGTTTGAAAGATTAGATGCAATAGAACAAAAATATAATGAACTACAAGCTGATTTAACTAATCCTGAAATTATGAGTGACTATAATAAAGTAAAAACTTTATCAAAGGAATCTCGTGATTTAGAAGAAACTGTAAAAAAGTATAAAGAATACAAAGATACTTTAAGTGAAATAGAAGATGCCAAAGTTTTAATGAAAGATGAAGAATTAAAAGAAATGGCTTTCCTAGAACTAGAAAATTTAAAAGAAAAATTAGAAAATATCAAGAGTGAACTGGAAATATTACTTGTTCCAAAAGATGAAAATGATGGTAAAAATATTATTATGGAAATAAGAGGAGCTGCCGGAGGTGACGAAGCAAACATCTTTGCTGGTGATCTATATCGCATGTATTCTTATTATGCCGAAAAAAACGGGTGGAAAATTGAAGAATTACATGCCGTAGAAGGAACAAGTGGTGGATTTGCTCAAATTGAAGTTTTAATTAAAGGAGAAGATGTTTATAAAAAATTAAAATACGAAAGTGGTTCTCATCGCGTTCAAAGAGTACCAGTAACCGAAACCCAAGGAAGAGTTCACACATCAACAGCAACTGTTCTAGTAATGCCAGAAGTAGAAACATCAAATATTGAAATTAAAGAAAGTGATATAAAAATGGATGTATATCATTCTAGTGGAGCAGGTGGTCAATCAGTCAATACAGCCAATTCAGCTGTAAGACTTACTCATATTCCGACTGGTGTAGTTGTAACTTGCCAAACTGAGCGCAGTCAATTACGAAATCGTGATAGAGCAATGGAATTATTAAAAATCAAAATTCAAGATGAAATAAGACAAAAGGAAGAACAAGCACTAGGAACAGAACGAAAAAATAAAATAGGTACTGGAGATAGAAGCGAAAAAATAAGAACTTATAACTATCCTCAAAACCGTGTTACTGATCATCGTATTAATTTTTCTACTATGACACTAGATAGAGTAATGGATGGTGAATTAGATCCAATCATTGATGCTTTACAAACCGAAGATTTAAGACTTAAATTAGCTGGTGAATCATTTGAATAAAATTGGCAAATCCGAGTTAAAGGCTTTAAAAGAAAACTATAAAGGGGATATCAAAGAAGCAGAAGAATTACTAAAAAAGAATTATCCCATCCAATATTTAATTGGTTATGTTGACTTTTATAATTGCAAAATAAATGTGAATGAAAATGTTTTAATCCCCCGTTTTGAAACTGAATATTTAGTCGAAAAGGCCATTCATTTATTACAAAATAAAAAGATAAAATCAGGAATTGATTTATGCACAGGTAGTGGAGCAATAGCTATTGCCTTAAAGAAGAATTTAGATATTAAAATAGATGCCTGTGATATAAGCGATGAAGCTTTAGAAGTAGCAAAAAAAAATGCTTTAGAAAACAACGTCCACATAAACTTTTTTAAAAAAGACATTTTAAAAAATAATTTAGATGGAAAATATGACTTCATCATATCAAACCCTCCCTATGTAAAAAAAGGAGAGTACACAAGCGAGGAAACTGCTTATGAGCCCCAAATTGCTTTATTCGCTGATGAAACCGGATTAATTTTTTATAAGAAAATTATAGAATTATCAAAAAGCATTTTAAATCCACATGGTATTATTATTTTTGAAATAGGTGCAACACTAGGAGAGGACATAAAAAAAATAGCCTTGGATATCTATCCCAAAGCTAATATTAAAATAGAAAAAGACTTTAATAAATTAGATCGCTTTATGTTTATTGAAACATAGAGCTTTTATTTTTTCTTTCTTTTTCTCTGCATATTTTCAACCGGACCTTTTTTAATAATCTCCATCCATCGAATTAAAGTAGAAGCACGAAGCACCATCCGAGCTTTCAAAACTAAACCTTGACGAGAATTATCAACACTTTCCATTACAAACATCGTATCATCACCTAAAGAATACATAACAAACCGTCCATGAGCGAAAGAATTTCTAATATGTTTAAAAATGCTTAAAACAAGATTAGATTTACTATTCACATAAATAGCAATGCGCTCCTGATCACGATACTGATAAAAATTACTATCTAAATGAGCTTGACTACAAATATCACTCATATCCTCTAAACGTTCAGCCACAAATAAATTATATCCCATAGACAAATTAGCTACATGAAATAATTGTTCTTTTAAATCACCGGTATTCCAAATATTATCTGGCCAACCATAATTAGTAATAGGAATTCCCCGATAACTATAATTTTCTTGTAAAGTATTAATAATATAAAAAGGTAAAATATCTTTTAACACTTCTAATTCATTTCTATTAAAACTTTTAACATCAATCCAATCAGGATGATCACTAACTCTTAAAGTACTCATAAAACCCCCCTAAAACAATGTATATTTTATAAAAATAGAAAAAATTTGTCAAATCATATCATCTTAAAAAACTTTTAAATCATGTTATATTAATCATAAAAGTGTTATTCACTCTGCAATTTAGCTAGACACTACCCTAATATTTATGTAACCGAATGATCATTGTAAAATAAATGTCAATTGTATTTATTTTCAAATTAAGATATACTTAAGTTGTAAGCGTTAGGGAAACAACCTAATGCCTACTTATGGTTTTCGGCATTGGTTGTTATCTCAAGAACCAATGCTATTTTTATTATTCTTGGCAAAATTACTTTTAGCCGAACCTTCATCTTTTTCACCTACTTTCTACAATCAACCCCCCTAAAGAGTAAAAGAAGTAAAAAATAGAAATGGAAAAGAATAAAGGCATGCATTGTCCCTAACGCTAAGACTATATTATGAAATATAGTACTAAAAAAAGCAATAAAAACCATCCGACAAATTCCGACATCAATTTCGACACATAAAAAAACACTTTAGAATTTTTTTCATATAAGTGTTTTTAATTAATAAAAGCTAAAACAAAATTAGTGAGCAGATAACTAAGAGCAAAGCTCAATACTAAAACTAATAACCTTGCTTCTATCACTTTTCCTGATTTCATAAATTTTTCCCAATTTACTCCATTAAAAATAAAAATAGAGAGCAAAGTAAAAAAGACATATATATAAATCTCAATACCCATTAATGTTCATCCTCATATAAACGAATTGCTTGTACTCTTTTTAAATGTCTTTCTTCACAAGGAGCTTTTGTAGTAATAAAAGTATCAATCATTTCTTTAACTAAATTAAAATCAGTTGTAACTTCACTACCTATTGCTATCACATTAGCACCATTATGATTTTTCCCTTTAAAAGCATCATCTACACTTACTGCTCTAACACAACGAACACCTTTAACTTTATTCGCTGCAATACTCATGCCAACGCCGGAACCACATATTAAAATACCTAAAGAACCTTTATGATCTCGAACCATTTCTCCAAGTTTAAATGCAAATTGTGGATAATCATCCGCTGGACTATTAGGTAGACCAATATCTTCTACATCAAGTTCGTTTTCTTTTAAATAATTAATTACTTTTTCCTTTAGTTGAACTCCTCTATGATCACAACCAATATATATTTTCAAAATATTATCACCCAATCTAATTTTAACAAAGAATAAGAAAAAAGAAAATAAAATCCCTTCAAGTAGACTTAAACTTTACTTAAAACTAAAAATATTTTATAATTATCCCGGTGATATTATGTTTACAGACACACATTGTCATATTTATAAAGAATATTATGAAAATATAGATGAAGTACTAAAAAGCGCCAAAAAGAGTAATGTAAATAGAATGATTAATAATGGCTGTGACAAAAAAAGCAATGAAGAGGTATTAGAGTTAACCCAAAAATACGAAAATATATATGGAGCAATAGGAATACACCCTGAAAACGTAGAAGAATATACGAAAGAAGATTTAAAACATATAGAAGAAAATATAAAGAACAAAAAAATAATTGCTATTGGTGAAATAGGATTAGATTATCACTACACGAAAGAAAATAAAAAGAGTCAAAAAGAACTATTAGAATCCCAACTTAAAATTGCTGAACACTACCACTTACCAGTTATTATTCACTCTAGAGAAGCAACCGAAGACACCATTAATACTTTAAAAAAATATAAAGTAACAGGTGTTATCCATTCCTTTTCTGGTTCCCTAGAAACTGCTAAAATATACATTAAAATGGGGTACTTACTAGGTATAAATGGGGTAATAACTTTTAAAAATTCCAAATTAAAAGAAGTAATTAAAGAAATTCCTTTAGATAACATTATTTTAGAAACTGATAGTCCTTACTTAACACCTGAACCATTTCGTGGCAAAAGAAATGAACCGGCAAGAATTCATGAAATAGCAAAGTTTATATGCGAATTAAAAGATATATCTTTAGATGAACTAGCAAGAATTACCAACGATAATATTAAACGAATTTTTGACATTTAATACGTTTTATGATATGATTAGTTTACCAATGAGGTGAAGAAGAATGTTAAGTAAAAGCAAATTTTACTTGAATTATATATTAAAAATTGGTGTTATCGTTGTTGTTTTATTAGGTCTAAGTGCTTCCTCATCAAAAATGGAAACATATAGTACAAACGAAAACATCAACAAAAGTGTTGATTTAGGAGCAATGGCCATATACATCAATAAAGAAGAAGAAGCAAGAGCAAATGAAGAAGCCCTACAAACTTATCTTTGGGGATCACTTGATAGTTACACAGGTGATTTAACCGGATATGGTGCAGACTGTGCATTATGTACTGGACGTCTTGCTTGTACCGGAGTAGATGTTAGTGATGGAACAGATACCTATGTTGATAATACCTATGGTGAAGTCAATATTGTAGCATCTTCATCAAATCTACCATGCGGTAGTATCATTCGTTTTGAAAGCGAAAGAATTAGTGATGAACCAGTTATAGCAATTGTTCTAGACCGAGGAGTACTAGGTAATGATATTGACCTTCTAACACCGAGTGAAGAATATGCTTACAATTATGTAGGTAGAAGTAGTATTACATATGATGTATTAAGATTCGGATGGGAAAAATAACCCATCTTTCTTTAGATTTGAGGGATTTTATGGAAATCAAAGCCAAAAAAAGTTTAGGTCAAAACTTTTTACAAGATGAAACTATTTTAAAAAGGATTTCAGATTCTATTAAAACAAGTAAAGAGGATTTAGTTGTTGAGATAGGACCCGGAAAAGGTGCTTTAACAAAATATTTAAAAGAAAAAGAAAGTTTTTTAATTTGCTATGAGTTAGATGAAAGACTAAAAGATATTTTACAAAAACTAGAAGATGATAAAACCAAAATAATTTTTAAAGATTTTTTAAAAGCCGATATTCTAGAAGATAGCAAATCATTTAAATATGAAAACATTTATATTATTGCCAACATTCCCTATTACATTACAACTCCCATTATTAAACATGTAATTAATTTAGAAAAACTACAAAGTATGACTCTTTTAGTTCAAAAAGAAGTCGCAGAGCGTTTATGTGCTTTACCTGGAAGCAAATCTTATGGATCTCTAACTGTTTATTTAAATTATTACTTTAATATAAACTATTTATTTACTGTTAATCGTTTTGCTTTTAATCCTGTACCCAAAGTAGAAAGTGCTGTTATAAATTTTAAAAGAAAAATAGATAAACCAAAAGTAAAAAATGAAAATTTACTATTTAATCTAATAAATGATGCTTTCAAAATGAAAAGAAAAACATTGAAAAACAATTTAAAAGAATATGATTGGAATAAAATAAAAACGATCTTAGAAAAGGATAATTTAAAAGAAAATGTACGTGCTGAAGAACTAAGTCTAGATGTATTTATAGAAATTACAAACATTCTAACTTAGTTTTTTTATGTCTAAAAATATAATTTAAACATATATTTTAATGGTGAATCTTATGAAATTAAAAAGGGGAGATTTAGTTACCAGAAAAAGCTATAATCACGACACCGTATTTAAAATAACAAATATAAAAAATGAAATTTATTATCTAAAAGGAGTAGAAGTACGCCTTTATGCCGATAGTCCTGAAAATGACTTAGTAAAATATTTAGAAAAGGATACAGTTGATCTAACCGAAGAGATTAAAACTCCAGAAATACCCGAAGATAGAAGTGAATATTTTTATTTACCTGCCAAAATATTACACATTGATGGCGACAAAGAATACTTAGAAAAATGCCTAAATTTCTATAAAAAAAAAGGCGTTCTGGCTTTCGGAAGAAAAATAAGCGAAGACCACGTTTATGAAGCCATATTACCTCTTTTAAAAGAATTTAAACCAGATATAGTCGTAATTACCGGTCATGATGCTTATTATCGAAAAAAAGGGCCAACAAATGATTTAAAAAACTATAAGAATTCTGCCAATTTTATTAAAGCTGTAAAAGTAGCAAGAAACTATGAATTTTCCCACGAAAAATTAGTTATTATCGCTGGTGCATGCCAAAGCAATTATGAAGAGTTAATTAAAGCTGGTGCCAATTTTGCTTCAAGTCCCAAAAGAATTAATATTCATGCTCTTGATCCAGCGATTATTGCGACAACTCTAGCCTTAACCGAAAGAAGTAAAGAAATTAATCTATTAAATTTACTTGATAAGACCAAGTATGGCCACAATGGAATTGGTGGCTTAAAATGCAATGGCCTCATGTATGTAGGCTATCCTAGATAAGGAGGGTGTTTTATTGAATACAAATCATATTAAAGAGGAAATATCAAAAAATATAGGTAGAAAAGTGGAAATAAAAGTATTTGGAATGCGTGGTAAAACCAGCACTTATAATGGCTTTATTCATGCAATTTACCCCAATTTATTTACAATACTTGAAAACAACGTAGAAAAAAGTTTTACGTATCGTGATGTATTTACTGGCGATATTAAAATAAAATATATGTAAAACACTTGCAAGTTTAAGAGTTTTGCTATAAAATATAGATAAGTTGAAAAACTTAGGAGGGAAGAATATTTATGCAAATTACATCAGTAAACGTTCGCAAGATCGAAAAAGAAGGCTCAAGAATGAAAGGTATAGCATCAGTGCTATTAGACGATTCTTTTGCTGTTCATGACATCAGAATAATTGAAGGAGACAATGGTCTATTTATAGCCATGCCTAGTAGAAAAACGGCTACTGGTGGATATAGAGATATCGCTCATCCAATTAATCCAGATGTACGTAAAATGTTCGAAGATGCTATTTTAAAAGCATACAATGAAGCTGAATAAGACTTGGGAAACCAAGTTTTTTTCATAATATGAATTATTTTTCATAAAATTTATTAAAAGGAGAATATTTATGGAAAATAAAGAAATAATTGAATTTGGATCACACGAATTAAAACTAATAGACAGAAGAGAAATATCTCTAACGGGAATTAAAAAAATAACAAGTTTTGATAGTGAAGAATTTTTATTAGAAAGCAATATGGGAGTAATATTAATTAAAGGATCTAACCTAGAAATAATGAAGCTAGATACACATGATGGTAACGTTAAAATAAAAGGGAAAATAAATGGATTTAATTATTTAGATAACAAAGAAAAAAGCAAAGAAGAAAGTATTATTTCTAAATTATTTAAGTAATGACTGCAAATATTCAACTTCTTACTTTAACTGTATCTTTCCTTTTTGGCTTTATCTTTTATTATCTTTATAAACTTAATTATATAATCATCAAAGGAAAAAAACGATTTTATCAAAGTTTAATTACAATTTTATTTATGTACAATATTGTTTTATTATATATCATTATCATATTTAACATTAATCATGGAATGTTTCACATATACTTTTTTATTTTGATTGCCTTAGGTTTTTTTACCAATTTAAAATTAACAAAAAGAATGTTAAATAATGTAAAATTTCAATCATTTATTGAAAAAATAAAAAAGAAATGTTATACTATAAAAAATAGGGGTGATCAAAATAAAACACAAAGTAACCAAAAAAGAACGTCGTAGACTAACACTCTTTGTTTTAGCTTTTGTCTTTATCATCGGTTTTACATGTATTAATATATTCCCTGATTGGCTTAAAATTATGAACAACAAACAGCAAATCACTCTTTTACAAAGCTCTTATGAAGAATTATTAGATACTGAAGAAGCACTAAAAGCCGAAGTTCAAAAACTACAAGACCCTGAATATGTAGAAAGATATGCGAAAGAAAAATTTTTATATACTAAAGACGGAGAAATTATTATAAGAAAAACAGATACTGAATAATATCTGTTTTTATCTTGAGACCTAACGATTTTCAAAGAATTTATCAATACTAACACCAAGTATTTGCGAAATATTCCACAAAACAGGAATACTAATACCTTGAACTTTACCAGTTTCCAAAGAACCAATCAAACCAGTCGAAACATTACACATTTGTGCCATTTTAGCCTGACTAATTCTTTTATTCGGATGATTAATATTATAAAGTCCCCGATAATACCTAACATTAGCACCAATAACCTTAAAAATATCGCCTCTCGTCTCTTTGATATATAACATAAGATCTCCTTTCATTACCAATCTCATGTTATATATAACATAATTATATCCGATATAATTTTAACATATTTTTATATTAGAAATCAATTGCTATGTTTTAAAACAATCTAAATTAACCTAAAGGTACCAAAAATTTGTCAAATACAAAATTTTATGATAAAATAGGCACACAAAGGAGAAGTTATGAAAAAAATTAAAAATATTACCTTAAAAAAAGAATTAAAAATAATAAATAATTATTTATATATTTTCATTATTTTTATAGCTTTAAGTGCTCTATTCATTGCCTTAGGCATTTATGAAAATAGAACATCAACAAATAATTACTTATACTTAAATGATATCATTGAAAACAAAAACAATGAAGAAAATGCTTATGCTTATCTAGAAATTTCCCAAGCACCATATTCTATTGCCAAATATGAAAATGAAGAAAATTACGCTTTTTATATTGTTTTTGATGGAAGATATTTTTATATTACCTATTTAAGTGATGACCTTTATAATAAATTAAATGTTGAAGGTTTAGAAGAAAATCCTCTAACAATATATGGTACAACTGAAGCGATTCCCGAAAATGTAAAAGAAATAGCATTAGAAGTATACAATGAAGGACTTGATGAAGAAAATCAAATAACGATGGATGAATTTGGCAGTTATTTTGGTGAAGTATTTTTAAATAATACCTCACTAAAAAATACTAATTACATCTTTTACATTATTAGTGCTATTTTACTATTAGTTTCTCTCTTCTTTTTAAGTCTATTTATAATAAATAAATTAAAAGTAAGAAAAACTTTAAGAAATATGAATGAATTGGAATTGACTAAATTAGAAAAAGAGATTGATGATGATAAAACATTACATTACCCAAAATATCATTTAATTCTTACAAATAATTATATTATTAAATTTAGTAAAGGTCTTATGATATTAAAATACAAAGACTTAATTTGGGTATATGAACAAAAAACAAAAGAATATGGAATTACTACTTCAAGAAAAGTATTTGTAATGAACAAGTTAGAAAAAACATACAATATATTAACTACAGATGGATTAACAAAAAGAAATGAAAATATTCCAAAAGAAGTAATAACTGCGATAAGTAACAAAAATGAAAATATACTGGTAGGAATGAACAAAAAAAATGAGGAAAAAATAAATGAAATTTTAAAGAATAGCTAAGGCTATTTTTTTATATAATTTAATATGAAAACAAAAATAAAAATATTAATATTAATAATTCTCTTATTATCTGCATTATTCATTAATACCAAGGTAAATGCCTTAATGCCCTTAAGTGGCAAAATAATTGTCATTGATCCAGGACATGGTGGAAAAGATCCGGGAACAATTAGCAATACAACTTATGAAAGTGATATTAATTTAGCGATAAGCAAAGCCCTAGAAATAGAATTATCTAAAACAGGAGCAACAGTCATTTTAACAAGAGATGATGATTATGATTTATCAAACCCTAATGCAAGATGGCGCAAAAAAAGCGATTTTGACAACCGCATAAATTTAATTAATAATAGTAATGCCAATCTATATCTATCAATCCATTTAAATTATTTAACAAATAGTGCTTATTATGGCCCACAAGTATTTTATGATAAAGAAGAAAATAAAAATTTAGCACTAACTATCCAAAAAATCCTAAACACCAACTTAAATACCAATAGAGAAATAAAAAAGATCCCAAATGAAACCTACATGTATGACAAATTAACCATTCCTGGTGTCCTAATAGAATGTGGTTTTCTATCAAACCCAGAAGAGAAAAATAAATTAACTACAGAAGAATACCAACAAAAATTAGCATCTTTAATCAAAGATGCCATAATAGAATATTTTAATTAGCAAAATATTTCATGGTAACTTTTCTATTTTCATTCACACCAGTGCCATACCCTAAATTACCAATTTCCTTTAATACTTTTTTAATAGCTTTCTCATCTTTATCTAGGGATTCATCAATTAAAGTAATTAATTTTACTGCTTTTACAACAGCAACATCATACAAATCATAAAAAGAATAATGAAAACTTATCTTTTTATCTACTGGATAATACCACTTTTTATGTTCTAAATTAAGGACACTATAATCAAGTTTCTTAACATAATAACAAAAATTTTGCAACTTCAAAGAAGAAACTACATAAGTTAAATCAAATAAAAAATAACATTTTTTCTTAATCCCAAACCTCGAACTCATAAGATGTTTATAGACAAAACGAAATCTCTTATAACCTTTAAAATATATTTTACTTCCATGTTCAATTTCAAAAGTATCAAAATAAACCTGATCTATAGTTCTAGATAAATTAGATGTAAATTTTATTTTAGGAAAAACCTCACTACCAATATGACCTTTATAGATAGGTTTATGATATCTTTCTTGATATATAATAGCATCAATCATACTTTCTAAATAATCATGATGTCCCCGATATTTATAAGTTTTTTTATCATTCTTATCATATTTACCACCATAATAATAAATAAAAGGATGAACTGTACTATCTAAAACATAATGACAAATAGAACCATACAAATAAGATAAAAGTTCTCTGTTATGTGTTTCATTATGAGTTCTTAAATAACTAATAATATTAGCAAAATACAAATTAGCATGATTTTTATGCATATAAGAACCGAGCTTTGGTTTATAAAAAAATAAAGCATCAAAACTCTTACCAAACAAATCAAAAACATTAGGATCTAACTTTTGTTTAATGTTAGTATCAAGTGACTTATAAACATCTTTTGTAAAAATATGATGAGTATATGTTGCAGGCATAACAATCTCCCCTAAACTAATTATAGCACAAAATAAGCAACTTCACCAAATTTTCACGAAATATTAACATTAGTAACAACTAACTTTTTTACAATATAGCTGTTCTTTGTGATATAATTTATAATAGGTGAGAAGATGGAAAAAATATTTAAAACTCTCGATGAACAAGTAAAAATTCTTCGAAATAAAAACCTAATTATTGATGATGAAGAATATGTCAAAAGTATTCTTTTAAGAGAAAACTACTTTTTCATCAATGGTTACAGGTACCTATTTTATAAATCAAACAAAGACAAAACTTTTATAAATGGGACAAACTTCCGAGAAATATACGCTTTATTTTATTTTGATAGGCAACTAAGAAATATTTTATTTAAAAACATATTAATTTTAGAAAATAACATAAAAAGTATACTTTCTTATGAATTATCCCGAAAATATGGATTTAAAGAGAAAAAATATTTGAATCCAAATAACTTTACGACAGATCCTAAAAGAACAAAACAAGTAAATGATTTAGTTAAAAAAGTAAAAAGGCAAATCATTGTAAATGGTGGCCAACACACCGCCACAAAACATTATCAAAGCAACTATGGTTATATTCCTTTATGGGTTGTTGTTAAAGTTTTATCATTTGGCATCGTTGGTGAGTTATACACTATATTAAAACCGGAAGATCAAGAAACAATTGCAAATTTATTTAATGTAGATGTTACTAGTTTACTAATTTACTTACCAATCATTGCCAATTATCGTAATTTATGCGCTCATGAAGATATATGTTATGAGCACAAAACTCAAAAAGAAATACCTATTACGAAATATCATGAATTATTAAATATTCCAAAAACAAATGGAGAATACATTTATGGTATTAATGATCTATTTGCTTTAATCATAATTCTAAAAAGACTTCTAAGAAGTGACAATTTTCATAACATGTTAAATGAAATATCTTATGAAATTGATTATTTATCAGGAAGACTTCACACAATAAGTATAGACAAAGTATTAGATCGAATGGGATTTCCTAAAAATTACAAAGATATAGTAAGGATGGATTAAAATGGTTGAAAAGAAAAAAAATACAGCTCTAAGAAATGGAATTATTTTAATAATTACTTTTTTACTAGGTGCCTTAGCTCTATATGGTGTATTTTACTTCTTCCCTAATGTAATTGGAACTACGGTTACAAGAGTGGAAAGAGATGTTACTGTAACGGATGAAGGTATTGCTGATGCAGTAGAAAAAGTATACGATTCTGTAGTAGTAGTAAATACTTACATAGATGGACAAGCATACTCATCTGGAACTGGATTTGTTTACAAAACAGAAGATGGTACAGCTTACATTTTAACAAACAATCACGTTATTGAAAATGCTGATAATGTATATGTAACATTTACTGATGAAACAGTAGTTAGAGCAGAAGTTGTCGGAAGTGATGTTTATTCTGATATAGCAGTTCTATCAGTAGATGAAGAATATATCATTGCTGTAGCCGAAATAGGTAGTAGCGAAGATGCTAGACTTGGCGATACTGTCTTTGCTATTGGTGCTCCGCTAGACAGTGCTTATTCATGGAGTGTTACAAGAGGTATTGTATCAGGAAAAGATAGACTAGTTGAAGTAGAACTAACAAGTGGTAATACAACAACCCCAATGATTGTTAATACCATTCAAACTGATGCTGCCATCAACAGTGGTAACAGTGGTGGTCCACTTGCCAATTCTAATGGCGAAGTAATTGGTATTACCTCAATTAAACTAGCAAGTTCTAGCATGTCAAGTTCTAGCATTGAAGGTATGGGATTTGCTATTCCAATTGAAACAGCAGTTCAATATGCAGAGCAATTAATTAGTGGTGAGGAAGTAGAAAGACCATACTTAGGTATATCAATGATTGATGTAACAAGTGCTTATATGTCAAGAGAATATTATGAAATTATTAGAGAAGCAAACGTAACAAGTGGTGTTATTGTTGCTGGATTCACTGACAACAGTCCAGCTGAACAAGCAGGACTTGAAGTAGGAGATATTATCACTCAAGTAGATGGAAATGATGTTTCATCAAATGCTTATTTAAGATATTATTTATATATGCATAATGTAGGTGACGAAATGACTCTAACAATAATAAGAGATGGTAAAGAACGAGATATCAAGGTAATGCTTACAGATTAAGAGGTTTTAATCCTCTTTTTTTATATATAAAAAAATCTCAGTTAAGAGATTTAATTATTTGTTTCATAACTTATTTCTTCGATACTTTTTTGTTTTTCATTTAATAAAGAAGTACTTAGCCAACTAGAAGTTAAACCATAATCAATATAAATTAATTGACCAGACATATATGAACAAATATCACTACCAACAACTACCATAGGATATCCCATGTCTTTAGGTTCCGCTGGATAACCATTCCAACTTTTAAGGAATATATTTTCAATCATTTTTGCACCTTCTTGTGCATCACCATTAGGACTAGTAGACTTATTAAAATCATCTGTCAAACCAGTAGTTGTATCACCAGGATTAATTGCATTAATCCTAATTTTTCTTGAAATAAATTCATCACTCATACACTTATAAGTAACATAAGAAAGTAAACATTGTTTAGCAAAAACATAAGCACTTTTAATTAAATCAGGATGATTATCATACCAATCCATTGCCTCTTCCCATGTTGGAATATTAATAAGTTCTACAGCTTTTTGATATACTTGTTGCCATCCAAATCCACCAACAGATGAAATATAGGTTACAGAACCATGATCAGTTATTCTATCAAGTAATTCTTCTGTCATATATTTTTGACTATAAAAATTCACTTTTTGAACTAATAACTCCTTACCAGGAAAAGCCGCAATACCATGACACAAAAATAATGCATCTATTTTTGATGGTAAATCTTCTATTACTTTATCTATTTCTTCCTTATTACTCAAATCGGCTTGATAAGCTTTTTTAACAGGCAAATCAATCGGATTAATATCAATAGCATACACATTTGCTCCAAGCTCAATTAATAGCTCTGTAGCAGACTTGCTCATACCAGAAGCAGCACCTGTAATAACAACATTTTTACCTTCAAACCCAAATAATTTTTTTAAATCCATTTTTTATCCTCCTTATAAAACTATTCTACCACAAAAAAAGAAAACAATAATCTGTTTCCCATAAACTTTACATTTATTTATTTTTATCTTGTACCCATTCTTCTGGAGTAATACCACTTTTTTTACATTCCTCAATCTCTTCTTTTGTAAGGCCATAAGCTTTGGCCTCATCCATAAATAATTTTTCATTAATTCTCTTATCTTTTTCTTTTGGAGTATCCCCATCAGTTAAAGCATTAAAAATCTCACTCAACAATCCCATTATTTTTTTCTCCTAAACAAAATAATAATCTTTAATAAACATAAGCTAATTACTTATTTTTTAATTACTCTTTCTAGCAATAATCTTTTTTCAAAGCCGCCATTTCTTTCTTTTTTTCTATCAGCTTCTTCTATAATATCCTCCAATGTAAAACCATTATACTCTGCCATTGCTCTTATTAACTCTAATTTATCGGCAAGCTCTTCTTTTTTTTCTAAAGTACTAGAAGAGAATCGAACTTCCTCAAGTTCCTCTGTATCTTTAAGAAGTAGATATTCCCAATACTCTTTTTCATCTAAAATACGATAAATAGGTTTTTCACCATTTGCTTCAATAATATCAGGTATATTATCTCTAACTAATTTATTATAAATTTGATCCATTCTTTTACCATTCCTTTATTAGTATTCATCAGTTTCATAGTAATATGAAGCATCAATTCCTTTAAAAATAGAATTTAAACTAAAATCATCAGTTAAATTGTTTTCAATTAAAGTTTTGATCTCTAATGTATTAATAGGACTTCTTTCCATCGCTTGTAAATATAAACGTTTATCAATATTATCCCAATTAACAATCTTATTTAAATTCTTCTTAAGAATTAAATCCAACCAAATTCTTGTACTACGACCATTTCCTTCTAAAAAAGGATGAGCAATATTCATTTCTACATATTTATCAATAATATCATCTAAAGTATTTTCATTCATTGTTTCTATTTTTTTCAAAATATCTTCTAAATATAAAGAATTTGCAAATCGAAAATTTCCTTTAGAAATATTTTGCTTTCTAATTTGACCAGCAAAATCATACAAACCATCAAATAAATATTTATGTATTTGTTGTAAACCATTAACTGTACCAATCTCAATATGATTAATATCACCACTAGAAAATAATTTTTTTGCATTTTCTAAACTTGCTTCATCAATCTTATTTATAGTGATCACCTTCTAACATAAAAAAAGAACCCCATAGGGGTTATAAATCAAAATGGCAGGGGATGAGAGAATCGAACTCCCAACTAAAGTTTTGGAGACTCCTATTATACCATTTAACTAATCCCCTAAATCTCCTAAGAGATAAGTCAATTATAACATAATTTAGTCCAATTTAAAAGCATTTTCATATAATAAATTAGGTGATTTTATTATGTTAGTAAATTATACTACGAAAGAACTTGATTTATTAGCAAGAATTATGCGAGCAGAGGCTCAAACAGAAGGAGATTTAGGTATGCTTATGGTTGGAAATGTAGTTGTAAATCGTGTTATTGCAGATTGCTACACATTTAAAAATATAGATAGTATAGAAGATGCCATTTATCAACCCAATCAATTTGTCGGAACAAACTCTTCACTTTTTTATGGATCAGCTACAACTGCTGAAAAAAATCTAGCTGAAAGAACACTTAGAGGAGAATATTACTATCCAGCAACTCATTCTCTATGGTTTTATGCCCCAGGATCAAATAACTGTACTTCCACTTGGTATAGTCAACCTCTAGCAGGCAGATATAAAAATCATTGTTTTTATAGGCCAGTTAGTGGCGAATGTCAAGAATTATACTAAAAAAGGTCGAGAAGACCTTTATTTTTTATCTGTAGAACCAAATCCTCCAACACGTGTACCATCAGCGTTATCATCATCACATAGCAAATATTTTTGAAATATAACCTGACCAATTACATCTCCCTTATGAATAGTAATATCATGATCTAAAAAATTATAATATTGAAAATAAAAATGTCCATCATTATCTTTATTTCCATAATAATCACTATCAATAATTCCAATACTATTACACATTACTAGTCCTTTTTTAGGACCACTACTACGATTAACAAGCATATAATACTCATCTTCTAAACAATAAGCTTTTAAACCAGTAGGAATAAGTGTTGGTTTACAACCTAAATTAAATGATGGAATTAAGACATCTTCTGCAGCTTCCACATCATATCCAGCGGAATGTTTTGTTTTTCTAACAGGTAAATGAATATCCTTATCTTCATATCCTTTTGCTATTTCAAATCCTCTAACTCTCATATATTTCACCATAAAAATTATATCAAAAAAATAACTTAATAAAAAGTTATTTTTAAGGAATTACTAAGATTTGACCAATTGAAAGTAAATCGCTAGTTAGACCATTGGCTTGTTTTAAAGCATTGACACTAACGCCATAAATAGAAGCAATCTTCCATAAACTATCTCCCGATTTCACTGTATAAGTTCTTGTAGCACTAGTAGTTGTTGGAATAACAAGTACTTCACCAATAGAAAGTAAATTAGAAGTTTTTCCGTTAGCACTCTTTAAAGCATCAACTGTTACACCATATTTTTTAGCAATACTATAAAGGGAATCTCCACTTTTTACAACATAAGTATTAGATGGTGTAGAAGGATTAGAAGTTCCACTATTACTTACATTCAATACTTGACCAATAGATAAAATATCACTAGTTAAATTATTAAGTTGTTTTAATTCATTAACTGTAAGCCCAAACTTATTTGCAATACCATATAATGTATCACCAGATTTAACTGTATATGTATCAAGTGTTGCTGCATTACCCTCACTAACAACTAATTGTTGACCAATCGATAAAGTATTACTAGTTAGTCCATTTAAATTTTTAAGTTCATTAACCGTCATTCCATATTTATTAGCAATCGAATATAGAGTATCACCAGATTTTACAATATAAATATTTTCATCTGGTGTTTCTGGCTCTTCCACAGTCGGAATAACTAAAACAGTTCCAATGGTTAAAGTATTACTACTTAAATTATTAGCAGCTTTTAGTTCATCTACACTAATACCATATTTACTTGCTATTCCATAAAGGGTATCACCAGACTTAACAGTATAATAGTTACCTTCTGCTCCCTCTGGTGGAATATAAGTAACACCTATGTAATCGGCTAAAGCTCTAACTACTGCTTCAGCAAGTTCTTCCCAATTATTCTTAATTTGATTCACATCATCACCAGTTGAATCTAAAAATCCATATTCAACAATAATAGATTCATTATTAGGAGTTTCTCTAAGCATATAATAATAATCTTTACTAGAATTACTTGGAAGTCTTCTCTGATAATATTTTCTTACATTTTGACCTGATTTAATAAATTCATTAGCAATTTTAGATGAAAGAGTATCGCTATTTCTAAGAGCATAAATAACCTCAGCACCATCTCCACCGCCAGCATTAATATGATTAGAAACAAGAATTACATCACTACCAGTACCAAATAAACTTTGAGCAGTCTTAGGTCTAGTAGTAGAATCTAGAGTTACATCACTATTTCTAGTTAAAGCATTTTCTATTCCCAGTTCGGAAAGTCTATTAGCCATATACTCACTAATCATTAAAGTATAATCTTTCTCCACAATTCCATTTGCACTTGCTCCTGGATCTTCTCCACCATGTCCTGGATCAATGACAACTTTTTTCGCCATAAACATCCTCCTCTAAGATATTTTATGACAATCGCACAAATTAGTTATAAAAAAAGCACCATTAAGGTACTTATTTATAATATTTTATAACAACATGTCTATTTGGTTCTTCGCCAACACTTTCTGTCTTAACTCCTTTAAAATCAGTTAAAACATTATGAACAATTCTTCTTTCATAAGAATTCATATTATCCATTTCGGCATCAACTTTTGTTCTTACTACATCACGAGCAAGATTTTTAGCTAAACGCTCTAATTTTTTTATTTGTCTATCTTTATAATCTTCAACATCCAAAATAATTCTTGGACCATTAAAAGTATAATTTTTAATAAATTGACGAGCAAGAGTAGTTAAAGCATCTAAATTAGCACCATTTTTACCAATAACAATTGGATTATTTGAAGTATACATTTTAATAGTAGTAACACCATCTTTAGTATTAACTTCAAAAGAAACTTCAAGTCCCATACCATTTAAAATATTTTTAAGATATTCTTGTACATCATTAATTAAATCTAATTTTAAAAAGCCAGAACACTCATAAGTAACACCTTTAAATAATCCACCTTTTGTTTCTCTAAATGAATAAGAAACTTCTTCTTCACTTGCATTTAACTCTGCTAAAACTTGTCTTAATGCTTCTTCATTTGTTTTTTGAACACTTTTTACTACATTCATGATTACTTTCCTTTCTTCTTATCCTTATTATCCTTTTTCTTTTTCTTATCTTTATTAGGAATAATAATTCGATCCTTTTTTTCTTCTCTTTCATCTATCTTTTTAAAGATAAAGTTTTGAAGAACAACAAATCCATTTGTTGCAATCCAGTATAAAGCAATCGCTGTAGATAAATATAATGATGCAACAGAAATCATAATAATCATAAATTTAAACATAAATTGCATTTGATGTTCCATATCTTGATTACCAGTTTGGGTAGTAGACATAGAATTTCTAAATGATAAATATGTCGTTAAAATAATTAATGCAATAATAATGATATATGCCCATTGATGATATTCAAATAAACCTTTCATTGGGGTTTGACCTAAAGTTAAACCTAAGAAAGTATCTTCAAATATCGCTGGTGTTCTATTAATTGCTTGTAAGAAAGCAAAGAATAGTGGAAGTTGAATAAATGCAAGCAAACAACTACCAAAAGGACTAATATTATACTTTTTATAAACAAGCATCATCTCTTGTGATTTAGCAAGCATAGATTCATTATCCGTTTTACCAGCATATTTCTTTTCAATTTTTGCTATTTCTGGTTGTGCTTTTTTCATATTACTAGATTGTTTCATTGTCTTTCTAGAAATAGGCATTAATATTAAACGAATAGCTAAACCAATTAATATAACAGATAAACCAAAACTATTAACTAAATAACCAAGCTTTAATATTAACCAAGCAAGAGGTTTAACAAATATACCTTCCCAAATACCATCAGATTCATTACTAGATAAACTAAATTCACTACAAAGTGGTAAATCATCATAATTTATTTTAGTTTGATCTCCATACTCTTGATATAAAGCATCTAACTCTTCATCTTCTGGCTTACACAAAATATCTTTTTGTAATATTTGTCCTGTTTTCTCATATTCAACAGGAGTTCCATCATCAGTAATATAATTACTATTTCCACAAGCAGTAAGTGAAAATACCATTAATACTAAAATTCCAATTTTAATTTTTTTCATTCAAAATTCCTTTCTGTAACAACTTAACTAAATCTTTTTCCATTTCCAAGTAAGTTAATTCTTTTACTCCCTTTCTTATCATTATAATATAATTCTTTCCATTTGAAAATAAATTTTTATGATGATCAATCAAACTTCTAACTTGTCTTTTTACCTTATTTCTTTCTACAGCATTACCATACTTCTTACTTACAGCAATCCCAAACTTAGGATATGAGGAATCTTTATCCTTATAATATATATTATAACAATAACTTTTTAAACACTTTCCTGTATTAATTATATCATTAAAATCAGTATTTTTTTTAACAACTTCATATTTTTTCACAAAATCACTTCCCAAAATATTAAAGAAAAAAAATACCACTACAAAAAGTGGTTACTTAGATAATACTTTACGACCTTTTTTACGTCTATTTTTTAAAATATTAGTTTCTTTTCTTGCAAAAAATCCATGTTTTTTAGCTTTTTTACGATTATTAGGTTGATATGTACTTTTCACGAATAGCACCTCCTTAAAAATTCAAGTGGTTTAATTATAATATTTTATTCTTATTTAGTCAAGTTTTTTAACAAAAAACACCTCAAAAACAAAATCCACAAATTATTAACTTTTCATTCACAGCACTATACAAAATAATAATAAAGCTCAATTTTTTATCCACAACTCTTTTGCTTTTAATTGTGAATAAACCTGAAGTTATCCACAATCACAAAATTAAAGAAATACCTGAACCAACCGCGTCTTGTGTATCAAAAAGTAAAGTTATCCACATTATCAACAATTAACTTAAAATTTTAAATTGTGAATAATAAATAATTTTTTAAAAAAATTTGTTGATAGTGTTGATAAATAGCTTATTTTAAGGTATTATAGGGATTAACTCGTGTTGATAACATGTGAATAAAAAAAATTGTCATTTTAGACTTTAAATTACAAAAAAAATGCGATACAATTAAGTTGTTAAAAGTCCAGACTGTGGGGTGAGGTTAAAGTTGGGAAAAGAAGAATTATTAAAACAATTTTTAGATAATATCTACAAAGAAATCAATCCAGCATCATTTCATGCTTGGTTCAATGACCTAGAAATAATTAATTTAACCGATGATAAAATAACATTTAAAGTCCCCATGGAAATACATAAAAAAATGTTGGGCGACAACTATTACTCACTAATAGAAAAAACTTTATTTAATATAACAAATATAAACTATGATATAGAATTTGTTTTAGAAAGTGATATTGAAGAAACACCAGTAGAAGTTGTTAGTAAAACGCAAGTTACCAACAATAATTTTCAAACAAACTTAAACCCAAATTTAAACTTTGATAACTTTGTCGTAGGTGATACCAATAGACTTGCCAAAGTAGCAGCTATGGCAGTCGCGGAAGCTCCAGGGAGAATTCATAATCCATTATTTATATATGGAAAGAGCGGGCTTGGCAAGACACACTTAATGCACGCGATAGGCAATTTTATTACAGAAAATTCTAATCGAAAAGTACTTTATTGTACTTGTGATGAATTTATGACGGAATACACAAATATTGCTAACCCCGATAATGCTAAAAATACCGTGGAATATGCCAATGATTTTAAAAATAAATATCGAAATGTTGATGTATTAATCATTGATGACATTCAATATTTAGTTGGTGCTGAAAAAACCCAACAAGAATTTTTTAATACATTTAATTACCTGCATCAATCCAATAAACAAATCATAATCAGCAGTGACCGATCTCCAGAAGATTTAAAAATACTAGAAGAAAGATTAAGATCACGATTTATGTGGGGACTACCGGTTGATATTTATCCTCCCGATTTTGATTTAAGATGTCGAATTATAAGGAAAAAAATTGAAAACACAAGTATTGCTAATTTAATTAAGGAAGAAAGCATTGAATATATTGCTAATGCTTGTCCAAACGATATCCGATTCTTAGAAGGAGCAGTAAATAGATTAATGGCTTATACAGCGATGATTGTTCCCAAAACAATTGATTTAGAATTTACTTGTGAAGCTCTTAAAGATTTTGTTAATAAGAACATCTATTCTAACAATAACATTACCAAAATTCAAAAAGCTGTCGCGGACCACTACAATATAACAGTAGAAGATTTAAAAGGAAAGAAAAGAAGCAACAAAGTAGCTCATCCGCGCCAACTAGCTATGTACTTATGTCGAATAGAAACAGACGAAACATTCCCAAGAATTGGCTTAGAATTTGGAGGTCGAGATCATTCAACCGTAATATTCGCTTGTGATAAGATTGAGCAAGAATTACTCACAAATCATGAATTAGAACAAACCATAAAAGAGATAAAAGCAAAATTGTAAATAACTTGTGAAAATATTGTGAATAAAAATAAAGTTATAAACAAAAAAATCATTAAAAAAGATGCTTAACTAAAAGCAAAATTGATGTTACAAACATTATCAACACTATTATAAATAATAATAATTTTTAGAAAGAAGGAATGAATATGAAATTTACAATTGAAAAAAGTATAATCTTAGAAGGACTAAGTAATGTAACAAGAGCAATCTCAACAAAGAATGTAATACCAGTCTTAAATGGTATCAAATTTGAACTAACAAATAATGGTTTATATTTAACCGCTAGTGATTCAGAACTTACCATTAAGGTATTAATAGAATCAAAAGACATCAAACAAGTAAGTAATTTAGGTGGAATTATTATCCAAAGTAAGTATATTTTAGATATTGTAAGAAAAATGCCTAGTGATTTAATTAACTTTGAAGTAATTGATGGCTTAAAAGTTAAAATATATACTGAAAACAACCAATACAATTTAAACTGTTTAGATATAAATGATTATCCAGACGTTAAATTAGAAGAAAATAAAGATCCAATCATCATTAATGGCGAAGTATTCAAAACAATTATTAATCAAACAGTATTTGCTATATCAAACCAAGAATTAAGACCTATTTTAACGGGAGTAAACTTCAAATTTACAAAAGATGTCTTAGAAACAGTAGCAACAGACTCATATCGTTTAGCTAAGAAAAATATCAAACTATCTTCCCCAGTAGAAAAAGATGTAGAAATTGTTATTCCTGGTAAAAATATTATGGAATTAGAACGTATTATCACCGATGATATTGATCTAGAAATGCATATCTTTAATAATAAAGTATTATTTAAATATAAAAATATTAATTTCCAAACCAACTTATTAAGTGGAAATTATCCAAATACATCAAATCTAATCCCAAGTGAATTTGCTTATATTGTTAAAGTAAACAAAAGAGATTTTAACGATGCAATAGATAGAGCAGCTTTACTAACCCAAGGAAAAGACAAAAATATTGTTAAGATGACACTTGATAATACTAAAATGATGATTAATTCTTATGCATCAGAAATTGGTAAAGTAGAAGAACAATTAACAGTAGAAACAAACAATAAGGAACACCTAGAAATATCATTCTCTTCTAAATATATGTTAGAGGCAATAAAAACTCTTGGAGAAGAAGAAATATTATTATTATTAAATAGTGATGTCAAACCATTAATCATTAAATCACTTACAGATGAGTCATTAATTCAACTTATTTTACCAATCAAAACTTATTAAAAACGGTTCGACATCGTTTGACAAAAAAACTCCTTTTCATGTGATATAACATTACATGAAAGGGGGCATTGGTATGCCATATATAATTAATGAAAAAACACTTGCTTTAATTCCTAAGGAAAAGCAAACAAAAATACTAGAACTAGAATGTGAAATAATTAAAGAAGAAACAATGAATCACATTATAGAACATAACTGTAACTTAAATGGTTCTACTTTTGAAGGAAGAAGAAAGGGAAGTTCTTATTTAATTGGTGCTTCCTATAAGCCTCCAATTATTATTGATGAAGTAAAAGAACTTATTATAATACCAACCCATTCTAGTAAAAATCCAAACTGTATATGGATTGTCTTAGGAAATCTCCAAAAATATCATATAAATCGCCATCATCAAGTGACAGTTATTTTTAGAAACTCTCAAAAACTAGATTTAAACATAAGCTATGCTAACTTTGATAAACAAGTTTTAAGAGCCATTCGTCTTGAATCTTCATTAAGAGCCCGAAAACGCAAAAAACACCTTTAAAAAGGTGCTTTTTTATGATATAATTATATAGGTATAGGAGTACGATTATACCATTAATTTTTATCTATCAGCAAAGTAGGGGCTAAAAAATGGAAATTAGTAGTTTGAAGTTATTAAATTTTCGTAATTATGAATCATTAGAATTAAAGTTCTCACCTAAAGTAAATTTAATCTATGGTAATAATGGTATGGGAAAAACCAATATAGTAGAAGCGATCTACATGTTAGGTCTAACTAAAACATTTCGTTCCAATAATGATACTATAGTAATTAAAAGAGGCAAAAATATTGCCAAAATAGAGGGAATAATAAAAGACAAGATTCTAAACAATTACAAAATAATAATAAGTAATGCTGGTAAAAGAATTAAAATTGATAATAACAAAATTGTAAAAATCAGTGATTATATTACAAAAGTTAATATAATTTTATTTAACCCTGATGATTTAAAAATGATAAAAGATACTCCAAGTATAAGAAGAAAAATGTTAAACATAGAGATATCTAGTATGAACAGTGAATATCTTCTTTTATTAACGAGTTATAACAAGGTTTTAAAACAAAGAAATGCTTATTTAAAAGCCTTGAGTAAAAAAAGTAAATATGATACTTCATTTTTAAATATTTTAACAGAACAATTAGTAACATTAGGGTTAAAAATTATGTTAATAAGAGAGGAGTTTATTAACAATATTAATTCTTATATCAGTGATATTTACTATAAAATAACTCATAAAGGCAGTTTAAAATTAATCTACAAAAGTGAATTTATTGGAAAAAATAAAGAAGTGCTTTTGAAAATGTTTGAAAAAAATATTTCCCGGGAAATATTTTTAGGTAAAACAATCTTTGGAATACAACATGATGATTTTGAATTTAAAGTAGATAATGAGATAGTAAAAGAATTTTCATCAGTTGGTGAACAAAAAAATAGTATTATATCCTTTAAACTTGCTGAAATCAAAAATATTGAAAACAAATTACACAAAAAACCGATTTTAATTCTTGATGACTTATTTAGTGAATTAGATGAAGAAAAAATAAATAATATTTTAGCTTTAATTGATGAAGAATTACAAACATTTATAACCACTACAAATATAGCAAACGTTGATAAAAAATTATTAGAGAAAGCAAAAGTCTTTCATATCAAAGATGGCGAAATAAAGGAGGAGTAAAATATGCCAAATGAATATTCAGATAATGATATACAAGTATTAGAGGGGCTAGAAGCAGTAAGAAAACGTCCTGGAATGTATATAGGAACTACTAGTGAAAAAGGATTACATCATCTTGTTTGGGAAATTGTTGATAATTCAGTAGATGAAGCTCTAGCAGGATATTGTGATGATATTGAGGTTGTTGTTCACAAAGATAATTCCATATCAGTAAGAGATGATGGACGAGGAATGCCTGTAGGAATTAATGCCAAAACTGGTTTATCGACCATTGAAACTATTTTTACAGTACTCCATGCTGGAGGTAAATTTGGTGGAGGTGGCTACAAAGTAAGTGGTGGCTTACATGGTGTAGGCGCGAGTGTCGTAAATGCTCTATCAAGTTGGCTAGAAGTAAGAGTTTATCGTGATGGTGAAGTTCATTACCAAAGATTCGAAAATGGAGGACATCCTGTCGCACCAATGCGTGTTACGGAAGAATGTGCCAAAGACAGAACTGGAACAACTGTAACTTTTAAAGCTGATCCAACCATATTTAAAGAAACAACTGAATATGATTATGATACATTAGCAAATCGTCTAAGAGAATTAGCCTTTCTAAATAAGGGATTACGTATTATTTTAATTGATGAACGTGGAGATGGCAAAAAAGACACTTTCTGCTATAATGGTGGAATTATTGAATATGTTGCAATGTTAAATAAAAACAAACAACCACTTCATGAAGACATTATTTATGTTGAGGGCGAAGAAAACGGAATTAGTATAGAAGTTGCCATGCAATATAATGATTCATACAATTCAAGTCTTTATTCTTTTACCAACAATATCAACACATATGAAGGTGGAACTCATGAAGATGGTGTAAAGTTTGCTTTAACCAAAATTATTAACAATTATGCTCGCAACAATAAAATGTTAAAAGACAATGATGATTCTTTAACTGGCGATGACTGTCGTGAAGGACTAGCAATGATTATCTCTTGTAAACATCCAGATCCTCAATTTGAAGGACAAACCAAAACTAAGCTTGGCAATAGTGAAGTAAGAAAGATTGCAAGCGATGTATTTAGTGAAGGATTTGAACGTTATTTAATGGAAAATCCAGCGGTTGCTAAAGCAATTGTTGAAAAATGTATGACTGCATCACGTGCTAGACTGGCTGCCAAAAAAGCAAGAGAAATGACACGACGCAAAGGTGATTTAGATGTAACAAACTTTTTTGGAAAATTAGCTGATTGTAAGAGCAAAGATGCATCTGTAAGTGAAATTTTCTTAGTCGAGGGAGATTCCGCTGGAGGTTCAGCCATTAAAGGAAGAGATAGTATGACTCAAGCCATTCTTCCATTACGTGGTAAAATTTTAAATGTGGAAAAAGCTCGTTTAGATCGTGCTTTATCAAATGAAGAAATAAGAACAATTATCACTGCTTTTGGTACTGGAATTGGTGAAGATTTTAATTTAGATAAACTAAGATATCATAAAATTATTATCATGACCGATGCCGATGTTGATGGCTCACACATTAGAGTACTTCTTTTAACACTATTTTATCGCTTCTTTAAGCCAATTGTGGAAGCTGGACACGTTTATGCAGCCCAACCACCTTTATTCGTTATAAAGCATGGAAAAACGATTAAATACGTATTAAATGAAGAAGAAAGAGATGAATATTTAGCAACATTATCTCCAAACACCAAATATGATATAGCTCGTATGAAAGGTCTTGGTGAAATGGATGCAGAAGAATTAAATGAAACAACTATGGATATAAACAAACGAGTATTAAGACAAATAACGGTAGATGATGCCATTGCAGCAGATGAAATCTTCTCAAAATTAATGGGAGAAGAAGTAGAACCACGTCGTGAATTCATTGCCGATAATGCTCAGTTTGCTGAGAATTTAGATATTTAGGAGGGTTTATATGGATAGATTAGAACAAAATAATATTGTAACGGAAGTAAAAAAATCATTCTTGGAATATTCCATGAGTGTTATTGTATCTCGTGCTCTACCAGACCTCCGAGATGGTCTAAAACCAGTTCATAGAAGAATTTTATATGATATGCTTCAAAATGGTTTAACTCCAGATAAACAACATCGTAAATCAGCGACTATCGTTGGTGATGTTATGGGTAAATATCACCCACATGGAGATTCTAGTATTTATGAAGCAATGGTAAGAATGGCTCAAGATTTTAACTATCGTTATATGCTTGTTGACGGTCATGGAAACTTTGGTAATATTGAAGGATATGGTGCAGCAGCCTATCGTTATACGGAAGCAAAATTATCAAAAATATCAATGGAATTATTACGTGACATTAACAAAAATACCGTTAATTTCAATCCGAATTATGATGAAACAACAAAAGAACCTGAAGTATTACCATCAAGATTTCCAAATATTTTGGTTAATGGAACAATGGGTATTGCTGTTGGTATGGCAACTAATATTCCACCTCATAATCTTGGTGAAGTAATTGATGGCTGTATAGCCTACATAGATAACCCAGATATTGATGTAACAGGCTTAATGCAATATATCAAAGGCCCCGATTTTCCAACAGGTGCATTAATATTAGGTAATAGTGGAATTAAAAAAGCTTATGAAACAGGTCGTGGAACAATCACGATAAGAAGTCGCGCTCATATTGAAGAAAAAAATGGTAGACAATATATCATTGTTGATGAAGTTCCATATGGCGTAAATACGTTAGAATTAAAAAATAAAGTAGCAGAACTTGTTCATAACAAGGTATTAGATGGAATCACTGATTATCATGCCGATTTAAAAGACGGAATAAAGATTACAATTACATTAAAGAAAGATGCCAATGCGCAAGTAATCTTAAATAAATTATATAAACATACTGCCTTTCAAACAACTTATGGTATTATTTTCCTAATGCTTGATAATGGCGTACCAAAAACTTTAGGATTAAAAGATATAATTTCAAAATATATTGATTATCAAAAAGAAGTAATTATAAGAAGGACTCAATTTGATTTAGATAAAGCTGAAAAACGAGTTCATATCTTAGAAGGCTTAAAAATAGCCTTAGATCATATTGATGCCGTAATCAAGTTAATTAGAGCATCAGCATCTGATGAAGAAGCAAAACAAGGATTAATGAATAACTTCAATTTAAGTGAAGTCCAAGCTGAAGCAATCCTAGAGATGCGTTTAAGAAGATTAACAGGCTTAGAAAGAGATAAAATTGAAGAAGAATTAAATGATTTATTAAAATTAATTGAAGAATTAAGAAGTATTCTAGCATCAGAAGAAAAAGTTTTAAATATTATAAAAGAAGAACTATTAGAAATTAAAGATAAATATGGCGATAAACGTCGTACAGATATTGATATGACTGCTATAGAATATATCGAAGATGAATCTTTAATTCCAGAAGAAAATGTCCTTATCGCCATGACGAATAAAGGCTATATTAAACGTACAACTTCAGACACATTTAAGACCCAAAAACGTGGTGGAATGGGAATTAAGGGAATGACGACAAATGATGAAGATTTTGTCGAACAAATTATCAATATCTCATCACATGATCATGTATTATTCTTTACAAATAAAGGAAAAGTATATCGAATTAAGGGATATGAAATTCCAGAATTTAATCGTCAATCAAAAGGACTTCCAATTATTAATTTACTGCCAATTGAAAAAGATGAAACAATCAGTTCTATACTAGGTATTTCTTCAAAAGAAGATACTAAATACTTATTATTTGTAACAAAACAAGGATTAGTTAAGAAAACAGCAATAGAAGAATTTGCAAACATACGTACGTCAGGAAAAATATGTATTAATTTAAAAGAAAATGATGAATTAATCGCTGTAAAACGTACGAACGGTGAAAATTATATCTTATTAGGTAGTGAAAGTGGACGTATGGTCAAATTCAAAGAAGACAAAATAAGAGCAATGGGTAGAACAGCCAGTGGAGTAAAAGGAATTAATTTAGATGGAAGTAAATGTGTATGTGCAGAAGTAGTAAAAGAAGATGATAAAATATTGTTGGTAACTGAAAAAGGATATGGAAAAAAGACTTTAGTTAGTGATTTTAGAGAAACAAGTCGAGGAAGCAAAGGTGTAAAAGCTTTAAATATAACTGAAAAGAACGGTAATATTGCTTCTGTCAAAGTAGTAGATGAAAATAAAGAATTAGTAATCATGACAAATACTGGAACAACTATGAGGATGTCTTTAGAGCAAATTAATACTTTAGGAAGAGTTACACAGGGAGTAAGATTGATTCATTTAAAAGATGATCAATATGTTACAACAATAAGTTTAGTTGATAAAGAAGAAATAGAAGATGATGAAAATTTAGAAACTAATAATAATGAATAAAATAAAAGCATTAGAATAATATCTAATGTTTTTTTAGTGCAATTATTTATAAATATAATAAAAATAAGAATGTGGATAACTCTAAAATAGGTGGAAAAAATAAAAATGTTTCACGTGAAACAATTACTGAAGTATGTTGACTGAATTATAGCTACAATTTTTTTAAAAAACAAAAAATATAATTTATAATATTGAGAAATCTTAATAACTACAAAAAAGTGTTTAAAAGCTAAAAGTTAAAAAATAGATTTAAAGATTGTATTAAAGAATTACAACTTAAAAATTTCAAAAATTAATACTATTATTTTATTATTAAATAAAAAGTTACTAACAATGTTTCACGTGAAACATTAATTAAATTACTAATAAAAAAAATATAAATATTAAAAATAATAATTTATTAATTAATAAACTTATAAAGAAAAAATAGAAGTTAAAATCAAGTGATTCCAATTATAGGTGGAATAATCAATTTGAAAAGACAAAATATTATTTTCACTTATCAAAAAAATGATTTCATAAAAGAAAAATATAATTTAACTAAGCAAATAGAAAAAACAATTTATTAACATTTGAAATAAAAAAATAATTTAATTTTTAAAGTACAGCAAAATTATAAACAATGTTTCACGTGAAACATATAAATATAAAATAATAAAATACAATTACTTGTAGATTCAGCTTGCATTTTAAAACAAAATATGCTAAATTATATATGTGCAACAAATATATTGTAATCTGGTCAGGACCGGAAGGTAGCAGCCACGTCAATCCCTATTTGTGTGCACTTTTTTATTGGGTGATAATTATGAATGAAAAATATATAAATCAATTAATAAAATTAGCAAAAAAGGCTTCGAAAAAAAATGAAGTTCCAATAAGTGCGATAATAGTAAAAAATGATAAAATTATTTCAAAAGCTTTTAACATGAGAGTGAAAAATAACAAAGTACTAGATCACGCTGAAATAATTGCTATAAAAAAAGCTGAAAAAAAAGTAAAAGATTGGCGACTTTTTGATTGCGATCTATATGTAACATTAAAACCTTGTTCAATGTGTGAAATAATAATAAAACAATCAAGAATCAGAAACGTATATTATTTACTTGAAAAATTAGAATCAAAAAAAGATTATAATAAAACTAAATTTATAAAACTGAGTGAAAGCGAACAAACGTACTCTGATATATTAGAAGATTTTTTTAAAAAGAAAAGACAATAAATAGTTTAATATGATATAATTATATGGGGTGGATTTTATGGATTATAAAGTATTATATCGAAAATATAGACCAGATAATTTTTCTAATATTATTGGTCAAGATTATATGGTTTCAATATTAAAAAACGCTATTAAAAACGACAAAATTTCCCATGCATATATCTTTTCGGGCCCAAGAGGAACAGGAAAAACAAGTACTGCTAAAGTATTTGCAAAAGCAATAAATTGTTTGAATCCAACAGATGACGGACCATGTAATGAATGTGAAAGTTGCTTACATTTTAAAGAAAATGCTGATATTATTGAAATAGATGCTGCATCTAATAATGGTGTAGATGAGATCAGAGAAATAATTAATAACATTAAACTAGCACCGGCATATTCAAAATATAAAGTATATATAATAGATGAAGTACATATGCTTAGTACCAGTGCTTTTAATGCTTTATTACTAACTTTAGAAGAACCACCTAAACACGTTGTGTTCATATTAGCAACAACAAATATTGAAGCGGTACCAATTACCATTTTATCTCGTTGTCAACGTTTTGATTTTCATAAAATTTCTATCCATGACATCATTAATAGATTAAAATATGTAGTACAAAGCGAAAATATATCGATAGACGATGATGCATTAGAAGAAATTGCATATATTTCAGACGGTGGAATGAGAGATGCTCTAAGTATTTTAGATCAACTTTCTAGTACAATTGAAAATATTACTATAAATGATGTAATTGAGCATTTTGGCTCTGTATCAAAAAAGCAAATCAACGATTTATATAATTTGATACTCCAAAATAATGTGGATAACTTTGATACAATGATGAAAAAGTTTAAAGAATTAGCTATTGATTATAAAGTTTTAATCAAAAAAATGCTTGAAAAAGTAGAAGAAGAAGCCATAAATGTGAAAAAAAATATAAACTATTCAGGTTTAACTTATGAACTATTAAAAGATATGGCTTTTGAACTAGCTGATATTTCTAATTATGTCAATATGACAATTGATCCATATTTATTAATTGAAATTACGTTATTAAAATACTTTAATCGAAATAACGACAAAACATTAAAAAATGAAAGTAATATTTCCCAAGCATTAAGTAATGAAAACACGAAAACACAAGAGTCAGTTGTAAGTGAAAATAAAGAAACTACATCTGAAAATATTTCCCGGGAAATAATTTTTCCTCAAGAAAGTAATTCTGAATTAGTAAAAATAAGAGTAAACAACTGTTTTGTAAATGCAAAGAAAGAATATTTACAAACAATAAAAGATTTATGGAAAGATTTTATAGAAAATTTAAGTAATAAAAGCTTATTAAATCTATTAGTAGACTGTAATGTAGTCGCTTCCAGTGATAAAATAGCCATATTAACTAATGTAATAGATGGAACATCAAACTTAATAAATAGCAAATTAAATGAAATCGAAAATGATTTTAATAATAAATACAAAGTTAACTACAAATTTATTGCATTAACTGAAAATAAATGGAATGAAGAGAAAAAAGAATATATTATGAATTTAAAAAATAAACATGAATATCAATATATAGAAGAGCCAAAACAGGAAGTGGTTGGAGAAAAAAATGTTGATAATATTGAAAAAATCGCTTATGATATATTTGATAAAGAAAAAATAGAAATAGAGTAGAAAGAAGGAATTTTATGAATATTCAAAATTTAATGGCACAAGCCCAAAAAATGCAAAAGGAAATTACCAAAAAGAAAGAAGAAATAGATAATTCAATATTTGTTGGAAATTCAGAATGGATTAAAGTTGAAATGAATGGCAAAAAAGAAGTTGAAAAGGTAACTATAACTTTTGAAGGAACAATCGAATCAGATGATAAAGAAATGCTTGAAGATATGATAAAAATAGCAATTAACGATGCTGTGAAAAAAATAGATCAAGAAGTAGAAAATAAAATGGGAGCCTATGGTTCATCATTTAATGGCTTATTCTAATGAACTATCCTAAAGATTTAGAAAAGTTAATTAGTTATTTTCAAAAATTACCTGGTATAGGTGAAAAAAGTGCCGAGCGTCTTGCAATCGCCACCTTAGAATTTAGTGATGAAGAAGCCGAAGAATTTAGTAATTCTATCATTTCAGCAAAAAAGAATTTAACTAGATGTCAAATATGTGGACATCTAACAGACAAAGAAATATGTGATATTTGTAGTGATGAATCTAGAAATAAGAACATTATTTGTGTAATTGAAGATTATAAAAGTATTTTTTCTTTTGAAAAATCAGGTAATTTTAAAGGAACTTATCATGTTCTAAATGGATTAATTTCTCCTATGGATGACATTGGGCCTGAAGACATTAATTTATCTAGTCTTATATCTAGAGTAGAGAAACTAGATCATCCAGAACTTATTTTAGCATTAAAGCCAACAGTGGAAGGAGAAGCAACTACTTTATATATAAAGAAAATATTAGAAAGTAAGGATGTTACAATATCTAGATTATCTTATGGCATTCCTATTGGTGCTGAAATAGACTATTTAGATAATGTTACATTAGAAAAAGCTTTAGAAGATCGCAAAAAAATATCGGAATAAAAAGACGAAAAAATCATATAATTTACTGTGATAAAATATGAAAAAAAATATATTAAAAATATTAAGTAAATTATGTTTTGCGTTTGTAATGTTATATGGCTTAAATTTAATATTATCGGGTATAAATATTTTTATTCCTATTAATCTAATTACAATAGTGTTAGTAACACTTCTGGGATCTCCCGGAATATTAGGATTAGTTGCAGTATATTTATTGATATAAGGATGTGGTAGTTTGGTTGTAAATAATAATTTATTAGATATCTACAAACAATATCGTGAGAAAAAGTTAGCTCACGCTTATTTAATTGAAACAAATAATACATCTAAACTATTAGAAGATCTAAAAGCTTTAATAAAAGCAATTAATTGTCCGGAAGAGTACCAAGAACAATGTTTAAAATGTAATTTATGTAACTTAATCAATAAAAATAATTTACCAAGTTTAATTATGATTGAACCAGATGGGACAAGCATTAAAAAGGGGCAGATTGAAGATTTAAAAATATCATTTGAAACTAAACCAATTTATAGTAAATATAATACATATATTATTGTGAGTGCAGAAAAATTAAATAGTAGTAGTGCTAATGCGATGTTAAAGTTTGTCGAAGAACCAACCGAGGGAATTTTAGGATTTTTTATCACTAATAATAAAGATGTAATCATTCCAACAATCAAGAGTCGTTGTCAAGTTTTAGTAGCTACTTATGAAAGTGATAATATATTGGAAAAATTAAATATTACTGCTGAAGAATTAACAAATTATCAAACAATAATTAGAAATTATCTAAATAAGATTAACAATAATTCAATTATAAACAACAAAGATTTAATTTTAAGTAAATTATCGGAAAGAAAAGAAATAGAAACATTATTCAAAATAATATTTGAGATATTCTATAATAATTTTTTAAAAAATATAAACAAAGAGTATGATCAAACTTTAATTGAAGTTTATAACGAAGAAAATAATAATAAAATCATAAAAGAATTAAATATTATTACAAAATTTTTACAAGATTTGAGTTATAATGTAAATATGGAACTTTTATTAGATAAATTTGTTATAGAAATGAGGAATATTCATGGATAAATATTATATATATGGTGTAAATTTTAAAGATAATGGCAAAATATATAATTTTAAAAGTAAAATTCGTTGCCCAATTAATGTAACAGTTATAACTGAAACAGAAAAAGGATTGCAATTTGGTAAAGTGGTAAATTATATTAGTAATGAAAATATAAAAAATATAGATGAATTAAAAGATATTATTAGAATTTCCACCAAAAAAGATTATGAAGAACATTTAAAAAATCTAAGAGATGCTGATGCTGCTTTAAAACAAAGCAGAGAAATAGTTAAAGAGCTTAATCTAGATATGAAAATGATTAATGCCAGTTACACATTTGATCGCAAACAACTTATCTTTAATTTTTTAGCTGATGAAAGAATTGATTTTAGAGAATTAGCAAGACGTCTAGCTTCAATATATCGTACACGGATTGAATTACGCCAAATTGGTGCAAGAGATAAAGCAAGAGAAATTGGGGGAGTCGGAACATGTGGGCAAAAAATTTGTTGCGCTAATTTCTTAAACCATATTGATTCAGTATCAATGAATATGGCTAAAAACCAAGGATTAGCCTTAAATCCATCAAAAATCAATGGTTTATGTGGAAGACTTTTGTGTTGCCTCACTTATGAGGATGAAGAATACTTAAAATGCAGTGAAGGATTACCAAACATTGGAGAAATAGTAAAAACAGAGTTAGGAGAAGGACCTGTAGTTAATGTAGATATATTAAATCGCTCTTATAAAGTGTTAGTAAACAATGAAAGAGTGGAAATTTATGCAGGTGAAGAAAATGGAAGTACTGAATGATCTATACGATTATAATTTAAAAATTTATCAAAATGATAAATTGTTTAAATTTTCCTTAGACTCACTTTTACTTGCGGAATTTGTAGAAATTAAAAAAAGTGATAAAAAATTGTTAGATATATGTAGTGGTAATGCACCACTACCTTTAATCATTGGCAAGAATTATAATGTTGAAATAACAGGAGTAGAAATCGAAAAAGTAATCTATGATCTAGCAGAGAAAAGTATCAAAATAAATAAATTAACCAATATAAAGATGTTAAATATGAATGCGAAAGATTTAAAAAATTATTTCCCGGGAAATAATTTTGATATTGTAACCTGCAATCCTCCTTTTTTTAAAGTAACCAACACTTCACTAATGAATGAAGAGCGAAAAAAAGCTATAGCAAGACACGAGATTGCTATTACATTAGAAGAAATATTTGGGATAGTAAAATATTTGTTAAAAGATAATGGTACTTTTTATCTAGTTCATCGTCCTGAAAGATTAGAAGAAATTTTTTGTTTTGCTAATCAATATAAACTACATGTCAAAGAAACGATTTTTATTTATTCAGATTTAAGTAAAAATGCTATAATGGTATTGTTTAAAATGAAAAAAAACGCCCAGTTTGGTGTTAAGATAAAATCGGTAGTAATTAATAGAGATACTAAAACATATCAAAATATATTTAAGGATGTGAAATAATGAAATTAATTGTTGGCTTAGGCAATCCTGGTAAGGAATATATAAATACTCGCCATAACATTGGCTTTATGGTACTAGATCATTTTGCTAACACAGATAATTGGAAAAGCAAATGGTCATCGTTATATACTGAAAAAATAATGAATGGTGAAAAAGTATTATTAATAAAACCAGAAACTTACATGAACTTATCAGGAAACGCTTTAATAGAATTTGTAAATTTTTACAAAATAAATTTAGAAGATATTTTAGTTATTCATGACGATTTAGATTTACCGGTAGGGACTTATCGTTTAAAAATAAATAGTAGTGCAGGTGGGCATAATGGTATTAAATCTATTATTGAACGTCTTGGAAGTACTGGTTTTGCAAGACTTAAAATAGGTATTTCTAACAATAAAGAAATGGATACCAAAGATTATGTTTTAGGTAAGTTTCGAAAAGATGAATTAGAAATATATGATAAATTATATTCAACTTTTGATGATATTATCATGTCTTTTATTACAAATGGTATAGATGCAACAATGAATAAATATAATAGAAAGAGTTAATTATGGACTTTTTAGATAAATATTTTAAATACGACAATAATTTAACTATAACAGGGTTAACACATGAGTTAGCCTATCTTTACGTGTCTAAAATTTTTGAAGAAAAAAAGAAGAATATAATTGTTTTATTAAGTACGTTATATGAAGCAAACACCTTTTTCTCTGGAATAGGAAATTACGAAAAAAATACCTTTTTATTTCCAATGGATGATTTTATAACGAGTCAAGCTTTAGCAATTTCACCAGAACTTAAAACAACTAGAATAGATACGATAGAAGCCTTAAAAAATAAAAAGGGAATTGTCGTTACCAATTTAATGGGTTATTTAAAATTTTTAACTGACCAACAAGTTCAAGAAAAAATGAACATTATCTTAAAAAAAGGCGACGAAATTAATCGTGAAAAATTAATTGAAATATTAGATAAGTTAGATTATAAAAGAGATACAATTGTGACAACAACTGGTGAATATGCCGTAAGAGGTTTTGTCATCGATATTTTCGTAACCTTAGAAGAGCATCCAATTAGAGTAGAATTCTTTGGAAATGTTATTGAATCTATAAGATATTTTGATGAATCAACCCAAATGTCAATTAAAGAAATAAATGAAATTAAATTAGTACCAAATGGCGAAATTAAAACAGACAAAAAATCATGTTTACTTGATTATGCAAAAGATGCTATCGTAATAACTATTGATGAAACAAGAATAAAAGCTAGTTATGAAAAATTAGAAGAAGAAATGTTTGAATATCGTACCTCAAAAGGACTTCCTGAAGATACGAAATTTATGTTTAGCTTAGATGAAATTAATCCTAAAGAAAATATATATATTAATTTTATTGATAATTATAAAAAGGATGCCAATACTCTTAATTTATCCACGAAAGAAATACCAAATTTTCATTCCAATTTTGAAAAATTAAAAGAGCAAACCGAAATATGGCATCGACAAGCTTATAAAATAATATTTTATTTAAGTAAAGAAAGTCAAGTTAAAATAATCAAAGAGTTAATAACTGTCCCTATAACGATTGAAAATAAATATTTATCCAAAGGATTTATCATAGATAAAATAGTTGTTATAAGTGAAAATGACATTGAGCATGTGAACAAAGAGCGAGTTAAATATCGCAATTCCTACAAAATAGGTAGCAAAATAAAAGATATAAACTCTTTAAATAAAGGGGATTATGTCGTTCATATGGCCCATGGAATAGGGGTTTACAATGGAATAAAGACACTAACTAAAAGAGGACTAGCCAAAGACTATATCGAAATTCTTTATGCTGATAATGATAAAATTTATGTTCCAGTTGAAAAAATGAACACTATATTAAAATATACTAGTAAAGATGGATATAAACCTAAAATAAATAAATTAAATTCGACTAGTTGGGCTAAAACCAAAAGAGCAGTTGAAAAGAAAATAAAGGATATATCAGAAGAACTATTAAAATTATATGCTGAAAGAAAAGCTTTAAAAGGAGAAGCTTATAAAACATATGATATGGAGCGTGATTTTGCTAGTAGTTTTGAATATACACCAACAAGAGATCAAGATAAAGCAATTAAGGAAATAGATACTGATTTAAAAGATCAAGTTCCAATGGATAGATTATTATGTGGCGATGTTGGTTTTGGTAAAACAGAAGTAGCATTTCGAGCTATGTTTAAAACTATTTTAAATAATCATCAAGTATTTTATTTATGCCCTACAACCATTTTATCAAAGCAACAATATTTATCAGCATTAGATCGATTTAAAGATTATCCCGTTGAAATAGCACTACTAAATCGTTTTACAAGTACAAAAGAAACAAAACGAATTTTAGAAGGATTAGAAAAGGGAACAATTGATATTGTTTTTGGAACACATCGCTTATTAAGTGATGATGTTAAATTTAATAAGTTAGGTTTATTAATTGTCGATGAAGAACAACGATTTGGTGTAACTCACAAAGAAAAAATCAAAAAATTTAAAACCGATGTTAATGTACTTACTTTATCAGCAACACCAATTCCAAGAACAATGAAAATGGCAATGTCAGGTTTAAGGGACTTATCCATTATTGATACGCCACCAGTCAATAGATATCCAATTCAAACTTATGTTTTAGAAGAAAATGATTTAATTATCAAAGATGCAATCTATAAAGAATTATCAAGGAAAGGACAAATATTTATTCTTTATAACAACATTGATAAATTAGATAGTGTTGTTAGTCACATCAAATCACTCGTTCCAGAAGCAAGAATTATTAGTGCCCATGGAAGAATGAACAAACAAGAATTGGAAGATGTTATGCAAGATTTCATTGATTTTAAATATGATATTCTAATATGCACAACAATTATTGAAACCGGAATAGATATTCCAAATACCAACACACTAATAATTTATAATGCTGACCGCTTTGGTCTATCACAATTATATCAAATAAGAGGAAGAGTGGGTCGTTCTAACAAAATAGCTTACGCCTATCTATTATATGATAAAAGCAAAATGTTAAATGATATTGCAATTAAAAGATTAGATGCCATAAAAGAATTTACAGAACTAGGAAGTGGCTATCGTATTGCAATGCGTGATTTAGCGATAAGAGGCGCAGGAGATATTCTTGGAAGTGAACAAGCCGGCTTTGTTGATTCAGTTGGTATTAATTTATATATGCAAATGATTGAAGAAGAAATGCGTAAATTAAAAGGAGAAGAAATTAAAGAAGAAGATTCAAAAGAATCACTCATTGATGTAAGTACGCATATATCCGATGAATATACAACTGATGATGAAATAAAAATTGAAATTCACCAAAAAATTAATGAAGTTGATTCTTTAGAAAGTTTAAAGAAAGTAAAAGAAGAATTAGAAGACCGTTTTGGTCAAGTTGATGAAACTATGATTATTTATATGTATGAAGAATGGTTTGAGAAACTAGCAAGGTCACTAAATATTAGCAGAGTAACGCAAACAGAGAGATTTATAGAAGTAGAACTTCCCGAAGAATTATCAAACCATATTAAAGCAGATAAACTATTCTTAGAAAGTTACAATATTAATCCAAATTTAAAATTTGCTTACCAAAATAAAAGAATTAAAATAACGTTAATGCTAAAACCAAATGATAAACATTTCCTATATACTTTTGTACCCGTCTTAGAATTAATCAAAGAAGATTATTTCCCAGGAAATAATAATGCCAAAGAAAAAGCACCAAACTCTTAGTTTGATGTTTTTTTTATCCAATAACATAAGGATTAGAAGCAGTACCATTACCAGAAGAAATAGTGATATCAGCACCTAAATTAATAACTGGGCGCACACCCGGTGTAGTGTCATCCACGTAGTTGTAGTTGAGGCTGCCAGACGAAGTCACACGGAACACGCGAGCACCAATCGTATTATATAAATACGGAGACATGGTCCAATAGTTTTGGCCGGTATATAGGTAGTAACTTGTATTATTTGATGAGTATCCTCCTGCATACCATGCTTCATCCATGCTGATTAATCCGATTGGGTATGTTAATGATTTATTTCCATCGCTACTTCCGCTTGTTGTATACAAATCGCTATCACTGGCACATTCAAACGTTGGTACTCCTGATGAATTTTCATATAATCTTTCATATGGTCGATATTCCGTATATGTTGTTCCTAACCCTGTACCACTAGTTGGTGTTCTATCTCCGCAGAATCCGGCATTTCCATCTAAATCGTCTGCATAACTTGTTAGATTATTTTGGTACCATGTATTCAGTTCTCCTAGTATCGTACTATTGGTTCCTGTTCCATGGACACTATTAGTTGAGTATTTGAATCCTACATAGGCATTATCATTATACGAACTATTAAATGCACTTGTTCCTATTTGAGTAGTACTTCCTATTGCTGTATTACTTGTTCCTTGATAAATCAATCTCAATGTTCCATCTTCATTAATCCTTATAATTCGCCAATAGAATCCTGCCCATCTTACCCAGTTATTGGTTGGGTTTCCTGCAAAATAGTATGTTCTTCCTTTACTTGTATCTGCATAATAGATTGTTCCTGTTGTTGTATTTGTTACGGTTGTTCTAAAATTGTTTCTTGTTAACACATTTTGATAATTTGCAAGTATTGTATCACTTGCAGATACCCTTTCTTCAAAATGCAATGTACATCTTGTCCCTTTAGTAGTATATGGACTTTTATACTCAATCCTCCTGTTTCACTATCATAACTAATACTCAAATTTTCTATTTCTGTTCCATCTTTATAGGTACAAGTACTTTGGGTTGTATCTAATGTATATGTTTTACTACTATCTAACTCTGTAGCTTCCACTCCATCAATATATAAACTTACTATATTTAAGTCCGGTAATGTATAGTTAATTGTTCCATTAACTAAAGGTATACTTTCAGTTACTCTATATTTAGCATGACTTCTAGTAACTATTAACACAACAAGAAGTACAACTACACAGACAAAGCCACATAAAAAATATAATCTATTCTTATGAGATTGAATTCTTTCAAATTTTATATTCATTTATACACTCTTATTCTATGCATGCATTATATATCAATATGAATACATATGCAAGTATAAAATAAATGCAATTGAAAGTAAAATATATTAAAAGAGGTGTATTTATATGTCAAGTGTAATTATTACATTAAGAGTTAGCGAAGAACTAAAAAAAGAATTAGATAAAATGGCTTTAGAAGAAAATAGAAGTTTAAATAATTTTATTGCCACTATTTTAATTAAATATGTTGATGAAAAGAAAAAAGAAGAAAACAAATAACCCCAATTTTATATTGAGGTTATTTTAACATTGTCCTAATTTTAAATACAAGATTTAAAATATCAATATTATGTATTTAGGAAATAATCCTGTGATTAATCTTGTATCCCAATGCTTTTTTATTTAGTCTTAACCAAATAGTAAGTTTAAAAGGATATTGGGCGCACACCATTCGTGTTATTCACGTTCGGTGCATCGAGGTTGCCATTCGAATTCACACGGAACACGTTAGCATTACCGTTGTTGAAGTTATACGGAGACATACTTGTAATTTTAGATTAACCAACTTTATTATAAAATTATAACCAAAAAATTACAACTCACTTTTTATTAATTTATAATCTAGAGGAATAATAGAATCACCTCTAACAAAATTAACAATAAATACATTGCTTTCTTTAGTAATAAGTAATCCAACTGTTTTATTGTGAAATGGTTTCTTAATAAGTTCATCTACTAAATTCATATAGAATTCTATTTGGACTTTATCTTCTTTTTTTAAACTTCTAAGTTTTAATTCAACGATAACGTAACAATTTAATTCAATATTAAATAACAAAATATCAATATAATAATTATGATTATTTTTAGTTAATTTATATTGATGAGCAACATAAGTAAATCCATTTCCAAGTTGTTTAAAGAAAAAATCCAAATTAGCAAGAATATTTAATTCTAAATCATGTTCAGTTTTAACTTCATGACTAACAGGAATCATAATCGGATTTTTCATATTAGTTGTAATTAAATACTTTTTAGGTAGTTCAATTTCAATTTTTTCAGGTTTGTCAATTAAACGTTCATAGGAATTCGATTTTATTTCTTTAGTGATTTCTCTTACAGAATAATTGCTTTTAATACACAAATTAATATAATAATTTCTTTTATTTTCATCTTTAATTGGTAATAAAATAACTATAATTGACCAAGATAATTGCGACACTGTCGCAATATTCGGAAAAAGTAGATAAAATTGTCTAAATCTAGATAAATTAGTGTAATTATACCCCTTACCATAAGCTTCTGTTAACTTGATGGACCACTTCTTAATAAGTTCATCTCCATACTTTGCTCTTTCACATCCACTTTGAGCTTCAACAATAAGTTTTCCTATCTCCCAATATGTTTCTACTAAATTATAATTATCTTCTATTTTTCTTGCTTTTTTACTTATTTCTTGCTTCTTAATTAAATGTTTTATCTCCTGATAATATTGTTCTTCTTTCATACAAAAAAACTCCCTGTAATGCTTATATAACATAACTTTTAAGGAATGTAAATATCTATGGATACGAATGGCTACAAACTTATTTGTTTACGACAAAATCTCTTAAAGTTTGTGTAAAACAAAAAGATAGACCTTTCACTCTATCTAATATTGTTCTAATTTTAAATACAAGACTTAAAATATCAATATTATCTATTTAGGAATGATCCACAGATTAATCTTGTATCCTAATGCTTTTTTATTTAGCCGTAGCCAAATAGGAAGTTAAAAAGGATATTGGGCGCACACCCGGTTCGGTCCAATCCACGTTGTTGTTGTTGAGGTTGCCATTCGAATTCACATAGAACACGTTAGCCCAACTGTTATAATTATACGGAGACTTCCCTAAATTCATAGATTAACCTAATTTAATTTTACACTAAATAACAACTCCTTTCAATTTTAAATTCGAAATCTTTTTGTATATTTTCTTTAATAAAGCCAATATTAATATTAGATTGGAGTTGTAAAATTTGAAATCTACCGGAGTAGTAAGAAGAATTGATGAATTAGGGCGAATTGTAATACCAAAGGAAATAAGAAGAAATTTAGGAATCAGAGATGGAGAAAATATCGAAATATTTATTGATAATGATAGTATTATTTTAAAAAAATATTATCGCATGACTACAAGTAGTGATTTAGCAAGTAATTTATGTGAACTTATTTATAATACTTTTAACTACAAAATAATAATAACAGACAGAGAAAAAATACTAGCACACGCTGGAATAAATTGTGATTTAAAAGAACATTTATTAAATGAAGAATTTTTAAATATGATAGAAGAACGAGAAATAAAAACAAAAGAAAATACAACATTAATAATTGGCGAATACACACTAAATGGCAATTTTGCATTCATTCCTATTATTTCCTTAAATGATAGTATTGGCCTAATAATTATGTATAATGATGCACCTCTAAAAGATGAAGTAGCAATTGGAAAATTAGTTGCAAATATTTTTTCTCACAAACTTGATATTTAAATTTCTTGACATTTTGTGGCTATTCAGTAAAAATGTCCCAAAAAATTAATTAGTTATTCAATGAAAATG
>CAMMXG010000012.1 GCA_946500895.1 uncultured Mycoplasma sp.
CTCCGACCTCACGCTTATCAGGCGTGCGCTCTAACCAGCTGAGCTACAATCCCATCTTATATATTTTATTAATACACTCATTCATGGTGTCCCCTTAGGGATTCGAACCCTAGACCCACTGATTAAGAGTCAGTTGCTCTACCAGCTGAGCTAAGGAGACATCAATTAAATGCTATTTAATTATATCATAAATTTTGCAATATGCAATACTAATTTCATTATTTTTTCATTTTTTTATCACAATTTTTCATTTTTTATTCTTTTATCACTTTCATTTTAGGAAATTTAACCTGCATATATTCATCAGGATACCATTCATCTATCACTTTAAATACTACATTTGTAGCAGTATTGTTATTGGCTCTATCGGAATACCTAATGGATGCTAAGGCGGTTAAGGAAATGTTTACAATCATAAAAATAGCTACAATGCATGTTGTTATGCGATATAAGTTAACATTTACTTTTTTTAGCATCTTTTTAAACCAAGGATATAATACATCTACGCAGAAAACTGCTATAAAACCCCAAGCTAAACAGTATGGTAAGTAAATTCTCCCACCAATATTAAAATTAAAGTGAGAATAATTCCATGTTGAGGTTCCAAAGACATATTCTTGAAAAAGACTGCCAAAATATTCGAAAGCACTTCCTAATATAACTCCTATCAAAAACTTTTGCCAAAATTTTTTGCTTCGATAATTATTCATTATTAAAAGAACAAAAATTAATCCAAATCCATAAATTGGTTTAAATGGGCCATATAATAATCCTTGCTTGTTGATCCATTCCCCATTCTTAAAAAAATGAAAAAAAGTTTCAAGTACAAAACCAACTAGGCAACCTATTACAAATAACCACACTATTTCTGAAAAAGAAATCTTCTCTTTTTTGTTTTCCATAATGATCACTCCTACATTATATCAATTTAAAGCTTTAATGTAAATTATTTTCAAATATTAAATTATATGATACAATATTCATTAGAGGTGAAGTTATGCGTAATTATTATTATTGTCAATTAAAAAAAGAGGAAAAGAAAAAAGTAAATGAACAATATAAAAAAGAATATGCAAAAAGTGATTTCCAAAAGAGATTATTTCGGCTTGCTATATATAGTATTATTGGTTTCGCTTTTAGTATTTTTTTGGTTGTCTATTCAGTAATTGAACAACGAGATATCGTAAGCAATTTACTTATTGCTATTCCTTTGTTTATTGTGGCAATTATCTTTGCAATCGGAAGACATTATGCTAAATTAACTGTACTAAATAAAATTGCTTTAAAAGAAAAAAACTGAGAAATCAGTTTTTTTAAATACTATTTAATATTTTTTCTAGTTCTTCTTTATTTCTAAAGCCTATTACTTTTTCTTTTAATTCCCCATCTTTGAAAAAGCAGATGGTTGGGATGCTCATCACCCCAAAAGAAGCAGCTAAACTTTCATGAGTATCCACATTAATTTTTAAAATGTTTGCATCCATACTTTCTAATACTGGCCCAAGCATTTTACATGGTCCACACCAATCAGCATAAAAATCAACAATCCATACTCCTTTATTTATGATATCTTCCAACTTCTCTTTTTCTAAATATTTAATCATTAATTTTCCTCCTCAAAAGTATTTAAAATTGTTTCAGCACCAGCAAAATCTAATTTTTCACTATCAATTAATTTTCTTGTTGTTTCTGGTGTTATAACATGATATCTTAACATAATACTTAATATTTCGCCATTATAAGCATCTTTATTGCTATCTCCTTCATATTTATCTTGTAAGTCACTAATTTCTATAATAGCATCATAAGTTTCATTAACCATGGAACCAATTAGTGGTGTTTTATCAATAATACTCATAGCAACACTACTTTCTCTTATCCAAGTATGAGTTCCATTAAATTGTAGTAATACGAATAAAATAATAAAACTAAATACAACCGCTTCTAAGAATCCTAGTACAGCGCCAATTATTTTAGATGGAATTCCCAAAATAATAGTCATTGTTAAGAATTTTTCAATGATACCAGTTAGCTTTAATATTAAAGATAGTATGCCATATAGCACAACAAATACAATTATATAAGCAATACTTTCATATAATAAAATATTTAAAGTAACTAATCCTTGCCAACTTCCACTAAAATCAAAGAATGGTACAAAATTGTAAAGTAAATCCGCGACAGGATTTTTTAAATAGTAAGCAATTACGACTACAGCAATGGTACCAACTAAACCTACTAAGCTTCTGATAGCGCCTTTTTTAAAACCTAAAACTGCCCCTAAAAGTAGAAACAATATTACTATTGCATCAACAATTGTCATTTTATCAACTCCTTACCATAATTATATACTAAACTTTTTGAAAAATAAAGCAATATATGATATTATTATTTTATGAGGTGTAAAAAATGACAATAGTTTTTAAAGTTAGTGATAATATTAAACCGCTCATGATGGAGTTTTACAAAGATAGAATGTTAGATAAGAAACCTCCCTACTCTGTTTTTCAAGTTAAAGAATATGATTGTGTTATTACTTTATATGAATCAGGTAAGGCTATGTTTCAAGGAATTGGTGCAGATATAGAGGCTAGTTATTGGATAGAAGAAGAACGAATTAAAAATGGTCGTATAATTGATATTACTACAGGTAAAGATAAAAAAAATACACCAGAAACAAGAATTTTATTTAATGAAAGTACCATTGGTTCTGATGAAGTTGGAACGGGAGATTTTTTTGGACCAATTGTTGTAACTGCTACCTATGTTTCTAAAGAAGATATTTCTTTCTTAATTGATTTAGGTGTCAGAGATTCTAAAAAAATTACGGATGATAAAATTAAAAGGATTGCTCCTGCTATTATTAAAAAAATACCCTACACCACTTTTATTTTAACTAATACTAGCTATAATAAAAATTGGAGTGAAGATCTTAATATGAATAAGATTAAAGCTATTTTACATAATAAAGTTTTAGTTAGTATGAAAAATAAAAATTATCCTTATGAAAAGATTATTGTTGATCAATTTGTTTATCCGGCTAAATATTTTGAGCATATTAAAGATGCCAAAGAAAAGGTTACAGATATTACTTTTACAACTAAAGCTGAAGATAAATGTTTATCTGTTGCAGCAGCATCTATTATTTCTCGATATATCTTTTTAGGAGAAATGGAAAAATTAAGTAAAGAGATGGGAATGACTATTCCTAAAGGTGCTGGGCCAAATGTTGATGAAGTGGGTATAGAAATTGTTCAGAAATTTGGCTTTGATAAATTATATGACATAGCAAAAATGAATTTTAAAAATAAAGATAAAATTAAAAATGGCCTTAAAAAATAAGCCATTTTTTTATGAACAAATATCTAAAATTAAGAGTTCTAGTGCATAGAATTTATCTAGTTTGCCACTTTTTATTTTTAAATCTAAGTCTTCTAGTTTTACTAACCACTCTTCTAATTCTTTTATTTTGTATGGAAAAGCTTTTTTTAGATATTTTTCTAATTGCCAATCCATTAAATTTAACTCACTTAATATTTCATATTCTCGTTTGTTTTGCTCTAATAATTTTTTGATGTTTAACATAATACGTATATCTCTAGCAATAAGAGCAATTAAAATAGTAGGTTCCACTTTCATAGTTTTTAAATCGTTTAACAATGCTAAACTTTTTTCTAAATCACCATCAATTAAAGCATCAACAAACAGAAAATTATTGGTATTAATAGATTTAGATATAATATTTTCAACATCTGATTTTTTGATATAACACGGATTATTATAATATAAAATTATTTTTTCTACTTCGCTCATTACTAAATCATAATTGTTTAGGCTATTAGCAACAATATATTTTATCGTATCTTTATCAATTTTATAATTTTCTTTTTGAAAGTACTTTTCTACTCTACTCTCTATTTCATAATATTTAAGAGTCGGGATGTTTATTATTTCATACTTTTCTTTTAGCACTTTCGTTATTTTTTTTCTGCTGTCAAGTTTTTCGTTACAAATAAAAATAAGGCTGGATAAAGAATTGGGATTATTAAAGTAATTTAATAATGAAGTTGTATCTTTTTCATTTAATTTTCCACTGCCAAAAAAATTAGCGTTTCTAATAATAATAAATTTTTCTTCTTCAAACATAGAAAAATAACCTGCTTCTAATAAAACATCATCAATACTATTAATGCCCATGTCAAAAGAAGTTACATTTTTATTATCTTTTATAATATTATTTATTGCTTCATTGATTAGTAATCTGCTTTCACCATTAATTAATACTATCTTCATATTTACCACTTCTTAATTATAACATCAAATTGCTAAAATATATAGTTTATTTCTAATTTTTTCTTATATCATTTCGTATTCTTTAGCAAGAATTCTCTCATCACTACAATATTCCATAACATATTTATCATTTTTCCTGACAATTATTATTCCTATTGTTCTATCTTCCTCCATAGTTTTCATATTTTTATCTATGTAATGCATGTATGTTTCGATTTGACCAATATGTTCCTTTTTTAAATTAGTTGTTTTTAATTCAATTACTACATAACACTTAAACCGAATATTGTATAGAAGTAAATCTATGAAATTGTATTTATTGCCTATTTTTATTTTATATTCATTTGCAATAAAGGTAAAACCACTTCCTAGTTCTTTTAAAAAAGATGGAATATCTTCTAATATTAGTTTTTGTAAAATCTTTTCTGATATGTTTTCATATTTATTAGTGTTTTTAATAATAATTGGATTTTTCACTAAATCTTGAATTCCTATTTCTCTATTTTCACTTAATTTTTCTTTCGTTTCTTTTGGCAATCTCTCATATTCATTATTTTTTAATTTTTGAATTAACTCTCTTTTACTTAAATTTTCTTGTTTACATATAGTTATATAGTATAATATTTCGTTTTCTTCTTTTATCCTCAATAATTCGCAGTAATGACTCCATGTTAAAATTGCAGCCACTGGTTGCAATTTTTCATTACAGCATATTTTTTCATAATATAGTCTCATATTATAAAGGGTTCTAGTACTATAATTTTTATTTAGTTCTTTTGATAATCGATATGAATATTCTTTTATAACTCCTTCGCCATAACGCTTTTTAGCTTCCGATAAAAGTTTTCCAACTTGGTAATAAGTTTCTAAATCACTCTTATTTTTGCTATAATCTTTTATTTTCTTTGCTATTTCATTATTTATTATCTGTTTTTTTATTTCATTATAATAGTTCATTTCTTTCTCCTTTTCTATGGTTGGAAGGTTTCTATTTTTAATAAGTTATTCTTAATTTTAAACACTATACTTCCATTTAAATCTGTTCTATAAATTTTACTTTGCTTTAAGTTATTCAATGTATCTAGATTAGGGTGCCCATATCTATTATTTCTTCCTACTGATATAATTGAATATGTTGGGTTTGCTTCATCAATAAAAGTTTTACTGCTACTTGTTTTACTACCGTGGTGTCCTATCTTTAAAATGTCTATGTTCTTCAGATTATACTTTTCTAATAAGTCTTTTTCTACTTCTACTCCTGCATCCCCCATTAAAAGTAACTTTATTCCGTTTAAATTTAAATATAAAACAAGTGAATTATCATTTTCGTTATCGTAAAAGTTATCATTCAAAAAATATAGTTTATTATTTTTTAGATTTAATTCTTTTAAATTTTGAGTATAGTTTATTTTCTTTTGCTCTAATATTTTAATTATTTTTAATTCTAAATCATTGTATTCATCGTTATTTAATATAACTTGGTTGATTTTAAAATTTTCAAGTAAATTGATTGCCTCTCCTATATGGTCAAAATCGCCATGAGTACCAATCAAATAATCTATTTTGGTAATTCCTTTGCTTTTTAAGAAAGTTATCACATTATCAGAAATATTATAAGTTTTATTTTTCTTTTCCCATTCCTCTGTTTCATATGTTATTTTCCCACCAGTATCAATCATTACTACATAGCTTAAGTTACTACCAACAATTACTGTGGAATCTCCTTGACCTACATCGAGAAAATAAACATAAGAAGAGGCATCCAGATATGGGAGTAATTTGTAACTTATTACCAATAGTACAATTGCGAATATGTATTTAACATTATACTTATATACTAGATAAACAATTAAATAGTAGATAATAATAAAAACATAATTAATCTTAGGAACCACTAAGTTTAAAGAAAATAAATTTAAGATGTGGCTTATCCATTCCAAACACCTTATTCCTATTATTAATAATGGTTCTAATATGGGAATAACAAAAGTTGCTAGAGTTAAAGGAAATAAAATAATTGTAACAATTGGCACAATTATGATATTATTAAGAATTGTAAGTAAATTAATTTCATAAAAATTATAAATAGTTACTGGAAAGCTAAGCATAAAGGCAATTGCGCTGGTTTTCATAAGTTTTGCAAGGTAATTTCCCTTTATTTTTTTACTAAATAAAATCAAACCAAAGGATGTTAAAAATGAATAAATAAATCCTAAATTATAAATATTGAATGGATTGATAAGTATGAGTAAAAGAAATAGTAAATATAAGACATTTATGGTATTTAGATTTAGCTTACTTTTCCGGTTAAGAAGCAAAAAGATAAATAATAATCCTCCTCGAAGGACAGAAGGTGTAAACCCAACCAAAAACATGTAAAATATTAAAAATAATATTATTATAATATTACCTAGCCATTCTTTTAATTTAACTTTTTTAAATATTGTGTTTAAAAATAATGCTAGAGAACTGATATGCATTCCTGAAACAGCAAAAAGATGGGTAGTTCCGTTGGCTTGATATTCTTTATAAACATCATTTGCGATATAGTCAACCTCCCCTAAAATTAAGGCATATAGATATGCGCTAGAACTACCCATCTTTTCAATTTTATGCATAAAATCTGTTTTAACTTGGTTTAAAAAAATTGTTTTGTCTGTCAAATTAATTTTATTTGCTGTAAAAGTTTTATAAATTTTATTATTATATAAATATTCTTTGTAATTAAAGGTATTTGGTATTGTATTATTATATGGTGCATTTAAAGTTCCTTCTAAATCTATTTTAGATCCTAATAATAGATTTTCTTGTAAATATTCTTTTTCTTCTAAAGTATTGATATAGTATGTTACTTGAATTTTTTCACTTTCTTTAATTAACAGACTTAACTTATTTCCATCAATTGTATAAGATATGATATTTCCTGTTATTTGGGTTGTATTTTCGTCTAATTTACTTTCATAAGTTATCCATTTGGTTGTTATTAAAACATAAACGATAATAAAAACCAGACTTAGAATTATAAATCTTTTAGACTGTAATGTAATCTTTAATCTTTGTAAATAAGGCATCGCCTATTCCACTTACATTTAGAATATCTTCTATGCTAGTAAAATTGCCATTGGTATTTCGATAATCGATTATAGCTTCTGCTTTAACATCACCAATTCCGTTTAGTGTAGTTAGTTCGCTTTTCGTTGCAGTATTTATGTTCACTAACTTGCTTGTACTTTCGTTTTCTGCTGTTGTATCCATATCTGTGCCTACATTATCGCCAGTGATAATGATACTTTCGATTTTTTCTACACAATCCTCAATATTATAACTTGATGTATTACAAGATGAGTTTGTAGTAGATACTCCTGTATTTGAAGAAGATTTATCTATTTCCTTTTTGGTATACACGTATATAACCATTTCGTCACTTACTTTTTTGCTTAGGTTAATTGTGTCTTGCACTGCATCTTCTGTAAAACCACCTGCAAGAGTAATAACATCACTAATAATTGCTCCTTCATTTACTTCATAAACACCAGGAGCCTCAACAGCTCCTTTTACATCAACGTGAAAAACTAATTGTTCTGGTTCTTCCTCCTTTTCTTCTTCATCCATGTTTGCCATTAAATTGATATTTTCAATTGTTTCTACATTATCTTCTTTCTTAAAAATACTAAAACAAGATAGAGCAATGCATATACAAATTAAAAATCCAAAAGTAATTTCTTTGGCATATTTTTTAAAATAGAATATAATATTTTCCATTCTTTTCCTCCTTTCTGCCACATTGTAGCAGATTAGAGGTTCTAATGCAAAAGTATAATTGGGAGTAATTCAACCATGAAATCAACTAATTTCACTAGGCAAATCGGTATATTTCATCGTTGAAATCAATACTATTTGCATTTTTTTCTTTTTTTGAACAAAACAGTAAAAAGGAATAAAATCAATACAAAACAGACTCCAGCGACCAATGGTGCAATATATTCAGGGGTGTAGGTATTAGATTTTATCTCTAATGATTTAAAATAATCTTCACTATTTGTTACTTCATTATCTTGGGTCGTATACACTTCTAAATAGTAGCTAGTCATTTCTTCATCATTATAAACAGTTATTACTACTTCCGTATTATCTTTAGAAATTTGGTTATTAAAAATAGAAATATTATCATCTTCTTCTATTTCATAATTAAACTTTAATTCTTCATCATTTGTTGTCATGTTAACTGTATACCTAGTATTTAAGGGATCAAACTTTACAGATAACTCACCATTTAATATTTCTAGTTTTTTTAGCATATTTTCCACCTAAATTTAGTTTAAACAAAAAAAGAAAGATTATTCTTTCTTAAATCAGTTTTAATAGTATTTCGTTCATGACATATAACTTTTTAGGATTTATATAAATGTAGCCATCTTTGTATATTAAATCACCATTTTTAATAAGAGGTTTGATTGGAAAAATATTTTGCATATTCTCTTCAAATTTATCAAAAAATTTTTCTAAATTGATCCCTTCTAATTTACGTAATCCTAAAATAAGCTCATTTTCCATGTTATCTACTTTGCTCATTAATGATTTACTACTAATCGTGTTTCCTTTTAAATATTCCGTTAAACTTTTCGTATTTTCATAACGTATTGCTTCGACAAATCCACTTGCACCTACACCAAAGCCATAATATTCTTCGTTATTCCAATAGGTTAAATTATGCTTTGATTCATAGCCTTTCTTAGCAAAATTTGACACTTCGTAGTGAATATACCCTTTTTTCTTTAACTTTTTACAAATTGTTTCATAAAGCTTAAAATCTCTTTCTTCTTCAATTGGTTTTACTTTGTTTAAACCTACTAAAGTATTTTTTTCAATAATTAAACTATATTTACTAATGTGTTCAGGTTTTAATTTTAAAAACTTCTTTAAATCACTTTTTAATATTTTTACTGTTTCTCCAGGTATGGCATACATTAAATCAATATTAATATTTTTAAAGCCAATACTCCTTAATAACGCCATCTTTTTCTTGGCATCTTTAAAATTACTTTCTCTTTTCATGAACTCTAATTTTTCATTATCAAATGATTCAATACCAATACTTAATCTATTTACACCATGTGAATATAAAAATTTGAATTTTTCTTCTTCAATATCATTTAGATTACATTCAAAGGTAAATTCAATGGTATTTGCTTTTTTAAATTTATCTAATATTTTAAATAATCTGGTAAGTCCTTCTATGCTAAGGCAACTTGGAGTTCCGCCACCAATATATAACGTTTCAATTTCTTCACCCATGTAAGAATTGTCTATTTCACTTTCTAGTTTTTCTAAATAGGGATTAATCCAATCGTGGTTGTATACCACTTTACAAAAATCACAATAAGAACATATACTATTACAAAAAGGTATATGAATATAAACTGCTTTTATCTTTTTCATATATTTTAACGTCCTTTAGTTAGATTAAAGTTTTTGTGATCCCTCAATCTTAAAAGAATTTTCCTTTTTAAATTGGGATTTACTTCTTCAATTAAATCAATTCGTCTTGTTAGATCACGATAAATTGTCATTTCTGTTGTATTTAGTTCGGCAGCTATTTCTCCAACAGTTAAATTTCTTTCCAATAGCATTTTAATCGCGGTTAAAGTTCTAATTTTAGCTTCATTGTCTTCAGTAATTTTTTTAGCTCTTTTTGATTCTAATTTTTCCCTTACTGCATTATATACTTCCTTGTCAACAAAAGGTAACACATTTAAAAATTTTTCTCGTAATGTTACATGGGAAAAAGAACAATATGAATCACTAAATCCTCTTAAAGATAAACCGGAATTTAGAAAATGCTCTGCTATTTCTTTTATTTTGCATGTATTCGCATCATCTATGTTATACATTTTATCCATTATTCATCCTCCCCACTTAAAACTGCTAAAAAGGCTTCTTGTGGTACTTCAACAGATCCTACCATTTTCATTCTTTTTTTGCCTTCTTTTTGCTTCTCTAATAGTTTTCTTTTTCTTGATACATCGCCACCATAACATTTAGCTAAAACGTTTTTACGCATGGCACTTACTGTTTCTCTGGCAATTACTTTGGAACCAACACTTGCTTGAATTGGAAGTTCGAACATTTGCCTTGGAATTAATTCTTTTAGTTTTTTAACAATTTTTCTTCCTCTTTCATAAGCAAAGTCTTTATGAACTATTACACTTAATGCATCAACCGTCTTACCATTTAATAAAATATCCATTTTAACTAAATCTGACTCTTCATATCCAGATATTTCATAATCAAAAGATGCATATCCCTTTGTGAAACTCTTTAATTTATCAAAAAAATCATAGACAATTTCTGATAAAGGAATATTGTAATGAATGTTTACTCTAGTTTCATCAATATATTCCATGCTTTTGTACCGACCACGTTTATTTTGACATAATTCCATAATTGGTCCAATATATTCACTTGGAACAATAATATTAGTATAAATAAATGGTTCTTTAATCCATTTGATTGATCCACGCTCCGGCATTTTATTAGGTGAATCTATTTTAATTAGTTCGCCACTAGTTAACATTACTTCATAAATAACGCTTGGACTTGTTGCAATAATATCAATTCCAAATTCTCTTTCGATACGAGTCATGATAACATCCATATGAAGTAATCCTAAAAAGCCAGTACGAAAACCAAATCCTAATGCATCACTGGTTTCCGCCTCAAAACTCAAAGCTGCATCATTTAATTTTAATTTGTTTAACGCTTCTTTTAAGTCTTCAAAGCGGTTTGGTTCAACTGGAAACAAACCAGAATAAACCATTGGTTTCATCGGTTGGTATCCTTTAATCGGTTCGCTTGCCGGATCATCAAATAAAGTAATGGTATCTCCTACTTGGACTTTTGATATATCTTTAATACTTGCACAAACAAAACCTACTTCCCCAACTGTTAATTCTTCTCTTTTAACCTCTTTTGGAGTAGATACGCCTAATTCAACGATTTCAAAATCAGAATTACTTTGCATCAGTTTAATGTGATCTTTTACTCGCAAGGTTCCATCTACTACTTTTACTAAAGCAATTACACCACGATAAGCATCATATCTACTATCAAAAATCAAAGCTCTCATTTTATTTTCAGGATGTATAGCTGGTGCTGGTATTTTTTTAATAATTTCTTCAATTAGCTTAGGGATGCCTTCCCCTGTTTTGCCACTACATAAAACAATTTCACTTTCATCAAAACCAAATACTCTTTTTAATTCTTCCGTTACTCTGGGAATATCTGCATTTGGTAAATCGATTTTATTGATGACAGGAATAATCGTTAAATCTTGACTTAAAGCAAGATACAAATTAGCAATTGTTTGGGCTTCTATTCCTTGAGCAGCATCAACAACTAGTATGGCACCCTCACAAGCAGCTAGACTACGAGATACTTCATAGGAAAAATCGACATGGCCTGGAGTATCAATTAAATTTAAAATGTATTCTTCACCATTATATTTCGTATGTAATTCAACTGCATTTAATTTAATGGTTATTCCCCTTTCACGTTCTAAGTCCATACTATCTAATATTTGGTCTTTCATTTCTCTTTTATCTAGAGCGCCTGTATATTCTAAAATACGATCAGCAAGTGTACTTTTACCATGATCAATATGAGCTATAATTGAAAAATTACGTATGTTTTCTTTTTTCATAATCAACACCAATATTATTTTATCAAAACATTACTTCAAAGTCTAGATAAACCTCAGTGAAAAAAATTGCCACAAGTGGCAAAAATTTTCAATGATAACAAAATAAATTATGAAACGACGAGAGGTGTTTCAGACGTGCCATTTCCTTCAGAAAATTGTATATTAGACTTCATATTTATTACTGGGCGCACACCTCGCGTGCTAAACACGTTCGTGTTGAAGAGCTGGCCAGTCGAATACACAATGAACACGCCAGCATAACTGCCGTTAAAGTAATACGGAGATATGGTCCAATAGTTACTATTTGTATATAGGTAATAACTTTCATTTGTTTGACCATATACTCCTCCAGCATAGGCTACTTCATCTGCTGTAATTAATCCAATTGGATATGTTAATGCTTTATTTCCATCTTCACTTCCTTTTGTTGTATATAAATCTCCATCTGGACATTCAAATGTTGGTTGTTTATTTGTAACTAGTCTGATATATGCTCCATAGTATGTAGTTGTTGTTCCTGTTCCTCCTTGGTTATTAGTACTACTACTACTTGTGCTTGGTGTTCTATCTCCACAGAAACCTGCATTTCCATCTATTTTATCGGCATAACTTGAAAGATTATTTTGATACCATGTATCTAGTTTCTTCTTTATTCCACTATCTGTGGTTGTTCCTCTCAAACTTCCTAACGTATACATATATCCTACGTATGCATTATTATTATAGGTACTACTATTAATTGAGAATGTACTTGTCTCTGTTTGCGTTCCTGTTCCTGTGGTATTGGCACTCGTTCCTTGGTAAATCAATCTCAAGCTTCCATCTTCATTAATTCGAATAATTCTCCAGTATTTATTTGCAAATTTGACCCAGTTATCGGTTGGGTTTCCTGCAAAGTAGTATGTTCTTCCTTTTGATGTGTCTTCATAGTAAATTGTTCCGGTTGTATCTTCTGTTAATGTGGTACTAAAATCAGTTCTGGTTGCTAAGTTTTTACTTGCAATCAATTCTTGGATATTTGTTATTCCTTTTTCATCAAAGTATAAATAACATTTTGTTCCTTTTGTTGTCATTGGTGTTACACTTAAACTTTTAGTTGCTGTATCATATGATAGGGAGATACTTGTATCTTCTTCGCCATCTATTGTGCAATAACTTTCACTCTCATTTAACACATGTCCTGATTCTGGAATCGTATCACTTTTAGTATAACCACTATCGCCATTTATATATATTGCTACCGCATTTAAATCTGCTAAGCTATAGTTAATTGTTCCATTAACTAAAAGTATACTTTGTGTAACTCTATATTTTGCTCTGGTAAAGTTTAATATAATTGCACTAATAATTAGTACTACTATTACTCCTATGATAATCTTCCTTTTCAAATGACTTCTTTTTAATACTTTAAAATTCATGAAAATCTTCCTTTCGTGAAGTTCTACTTCATTTACTTATACAAATTAAAAATATATAATGGTACATATTAACTACCTTATATTACTATTAATTTATCATATCAAAAGGAAGATGTCAACTGCCTTTATGATTTTTTCTTAATTTTTTATAGTACCCTTATTAAAGGAGGTAAACTATGATGCGACTAGTAGCAAATGAGTATGAACCAAATGAAACTTTTAAGATTATTAGAGAATGGACAGGTCTTACTCAAGAAGAGTTAGCAAAAGAATTAAATAGAAGAAGCCGCCATGGGATTAAGGAAATTGAAACTGGCAATGCAAGATTTTATTTTGAAACTATTTTAGAAATATGTAAAAAGCATAATATAAAAATGGTATTTGAAAAGGACAACTAATTGTAAATTAGTTGCCCTTTTTCTTTTTAGCTTTTTGTTTCCTTTTTAACTCTTTACTTTTTCTTTTAGCTTCTTCCCTATATTTTTTCATCATTTCAAAAACATTATTATCAAGATTAGGAAAAGCTTTTAAAAGTCTATTAGGAAAGGCTTTAAATCCAGCGATACTTTCTTTTAATCTTTTTTCAAATATAATCGGTATCATTGCAATCTTTTCGTTCTTTAATTCTTCAACAATAATAATTCTGTTGCGAAGATTATAAGCAATAATAACAGAGTAAATAACATCTAAGATAAATAATATGGTAAACACAATAGAAAGAATAGTCCATACCTTAAATGGTAATAAACTAAATAAAAGATAAAATCCTGGCGTTACCACATAAATAATAAGAAGTGATAAAATACCAAAAGCAAAAGAATTTTGAAGACAAATACGTCCATTTATATTATACTTTCTATCACTATAGTCCCACCATTTATTATGAAATATTTTTTCTAATAAAAATGAAGTAAAATATTCTAAGGCACTCGTAATAATGACACCAAAGACAAAGACAACAACAGGGTCTTCATAATACCGTAGTAAACAAAATAAAATTAATACTGCCCCTAGTCCATAAATTGGTATCACTGGTCCACATAAAAAACCACGATTGACAAATTTTTTGGAACCTAAATAACACCAAAATACTTCTAGTAAATAACCAATAAAAGAACAAAAATAAAAAATTAAACTGCCATACACTAATATTTCTTTCATAATATAACCTCTAATTTATTATAACACGTATATAAATAGAAAACTATCTTTTTGTTCATAATTTAAGTTTCACCTCATATAATCTAGTAAGTTTAGAAAGGATAAATTTTATGATAAATAAACAAAATTTATGGTTTTTAACCCTTTTTTCTTTAATTATGGTACTTAGTATTTATTACCTTACGATGTCTGATGATACTTTATCTACTTTAAATGTAAATAGCGATGTAAGTGACGCAACAGATGTTGTAATTAGCGAAGAAAATGATACTTTAGTAGCCCTAAGAGTATCAGAAGAAGAGGCTTTAATTGCGCGTATGAATGAGTTAGAAGAAATTTTACTTAGTGATGTAGCAACTCTTCAAGAAAAAAATGATGCTTATGAAGAATTACAAAGTTTAAACAAAAGTGAAAGTGAAAAGGAAGCGATTATCAAACTTATTAAAGAACAATATAAACTCGATTCAGTAGTTCAAATTGAAAATACTAATATTACCATTACAATTGCTAGTACTACTCATGATGCTGCGCTTGCTAATAACATAATTCGAAGTGTCCAAGAATTATATGACCAAGATATGTATATTACCGTTAAATTTAGTTAATTAGGCGGGTATATTTAACCAAATTGATGGAATCCTCATAAAATACACTAGAAACATAATAGAAATGAGTGATTATTCCATGAAAAGAAGTATCCTAACAAATAGAGAAAAAGAAGTATTTGAACTTTTAGTATTAAATAAATCAACGAAAGAAATAGCAGATCTACTAAAAATTAGTGAAAAAACAGTAAGAAATCATATATCTAATACTATTCAGAAATTAGGTGTCAAAGGAAGAGCTAGTGCATTGGTTGAATTAGTACGTTTGGGTGAAATAACAATATAATTTATCTCCTTCGGGAGATTTTTTAGTACTTAAATGTTTCATTGTCACGTATATTTTTAGTGGTGATATTATGCTTAAAAAATCAGCTTTAAGAAGAATTATGGTTTCAACGTTAGCTCTTATTATTGTAACTGTCCTATATTTTTTCCCTACAGATGAGTATTCTAACCCTATTGCTCAAAATGTGGAATATGTAAGTGTAGATGATGCTCCTATTTATTTAGTTAATCCGGATCATTACGTAGTTAGAACCAATATTGCTATAAATGAAAAAGACACTATTTCTTTAGTTAAGGAAATGATTGATGCACTTACAATAGGAAGTGAAAAACAAGATTATATTCCTGAACATTTTAGTAGTGTTATCCCTGAAAATACCAAATTACTAGACGCTTCTTTAGAAGATGGCTTATTAAAAATAGATTTTTCCAAAGAATTTTTAAACACTACGAAAGATATGGAAGAAATGATGATTGAAGCGATTGTCTATACATTAACAGAAATTGATGGGGTTGATCGGATTATGATTTTTGTTGAAGGTACTAAATTAGAGGTACTTCCACAAAGTAATATTAAACTCCCTAACACTTTAGATAGAAGCTATGGAATTAATAAGGTATATGATATTACAAATCTTAAAGATTTAACGAAAACGACGGTTTATTATATTGGGGAATTTAATGATCTTATTTATTATGTTCCAGTAACAAAAGTAGAAAATGATAAGGGTGATAATAAAATTGAAATTATTATTGATGAATTAAAATCTAGTCCTATTTATGAAACAAATCTTATGAGTTATCTAGCTAGTAGTGTTGAACTGGAAAGTTATGAAGAGTTAGAAAATCAAGTGATTCTTAGCTTTAATAATGCAATCTTTGATGATTTTAACGATCAAAATATTTTAGAAGAAGTTAAATACTCTATTTCTTTATCGATTCAAGATACTTTAAATGTGAGAGAAGTTATTTTTAAAGTGGATGATAAAGTAATTGAAACATTTCAAGCAACATAAAAAAGCCATAGAAATTATGACTTTTAATTTTGAAATTGGGAATTATATAGTTCAGCATAAGCACCATTTTTCTTTAACAATTCTTCATGGGTGCCTTGCTCTACAATATTTCCTTCTTTCATTACCAAAATTTTATCAGCATTTTTAATGGTAGATAGGCGATGAGCAATAATAAATGATGTTCTGCCCTCAGTTAGTTTATCCATGGCTGCTTGAACTAGTTCTTCGGTACGAGTATCAACACTACTTGTTGCTTCATCAAGAATTAAGAATGGAGCATCTTTTATCATACCACGTGCGATCGTTAAAAGTTGTTTTTGACCGGCGGAAATACTTTCAGAGTCATTTATTTCATAATTTAATCCACCAGGTAATGATTTAACAAAGTGATATACCCCTACTGTTTTTAGCGCATCTATGACTGTTTCATCACTAACATTTTCTTTGTTATAAATGATATTTTCTCTTATCGTTCCATTAAATAACCAGGTATCTTGTAAAACCATAATAAATAAATCATGGATGTTCTCGCGGGTTAAATCTTTGGTTGATACACCATCAATTAAGATATCACCATCATTAATATCATAGAACTTCATTAGTAAGTTTACTAAAGTTGTTTTACCAGCTCCAGTTGGCCCGACAATCGCAATTTTTTCACCCGATTTAACGTCTAGTGAGAAATCTTTAATAATCATTTTATCTTTATTATAGCCAAATTTAACATGCACGAACAACACGAATTCCTGTTAATTGTTCTCTCGTTGTATTATTTAATTTATCAATTAATTTTTGAACTTTTTTAAATTTAGGTATTACTAGAATCATAAGTAATACTACCATAAATAGTAAGATAAATACAGCTATACCAGTCATAAGACTCCACTGCCATCCTTTGTTTAATATCTTAAATATAGCCCATACAGCAGTGATTGGTGCCTTAATTAATAATTGAAGTCCCATTGATAGTAACATTTGAACGTTGGTAATATCATTGGTTGTACGTGTAATTAAGCTACTAGTGGAAAATTTCTTGATTTCTTCCATACCAAAATTTTCAACTTGATTATATAATTTTTTTCTTACGTTAGATGAGAATTTGGCAGATATCATGGATGTGATATAACCTACTATAATGGCTGCAACTAGACTTCCTCCAGCACATAAAAGCATGTATCCACCATTTTTTAGTATACCACTTAAAGAATTTGTACCACTCTCAATAATAGTAGTAATATTAGCCATGTAATCTGGTAATTTTAAATCTAACCATACTTGAAATATAATTAGAAGCGTACTAACTACAATTAAAGCATAATCTTTTTTAGTTAAGTTTTTTAATAATTTAAACATTTTATTCTCCTTCCTCATTCATATTCTTCTGCATTTTGTTTAAAATATTTAAAAAATGTGCTAACTCATCAGTAGATATTCCTTCTATTAACTTTTCATTAATAGCGCTAAAATTTTTTTCTAATTCTTGAAATCGTTCTAAACTAGTACTCGTTAGAATAATTCTTTTAGCTCTAGCATCATTTGGAACTATTTCTTTTTTAATTAAACCACTTTTTTCCATTGTTAAGAGCACTTCCGAAATTGTTGCTTTACTCACACTTAAATCATTTTCTAAATCTTTTTGACATATAACCTGCTCTTTATGCTCTAGCAAATATTTTAATATTTTGGCTTGTAATGGACTTGGTGGTCTTTTAATACATTGAACTTTTGCTTCTTTAAACAATCTTTTGGCTATTCCAACATCTAGTATTTTAATTTCTTCAATTATATTTGGTTTCATATCTTTCTCCTTTTTAGTTAGCTGCCTAACAAATACACTCTTTTTTATACTAATTGTCAAGTACCTAGCTAATTTATTATATGCAAAAGAAAAAACTCGTGTTTACGAGTTTTATTAACAAAGTGGTGACTCCGGGGCGATTCGAACGCCCGACCGATCGCTTAGAAGGCGATTGCTCTATCCAGCTGAGCTACGGAGTCATAACTACTAGCTGTAAATGATTATATAATATTTTTTGTTCTTTTGCAAGTGTAAATTACTATATTATTATTTTAAACACTATTCTTTTTAATATTCATAAAACTTATCTTGATTTTCCTCGTTCTTCTTTATTTGTTCGTTCCTGTTCTTTGATTAATTTAAAATCAATTATTTTTACTCTTAGTTCATTTTCTAATACTTTTAATCTTTTTAATAGTTCTTCGGCTTCTTGCTTTTTTAAAAAGCGCTGATATTTATTAATAATAATTGTTCTAAGTCTTGCTACTTCATCTAGGGCTAACATTAAGTTTGTTCCAGTATTATCACTATCTTCATTAAAGTCACTGTTATTAAATAAACATTCTACTATTTTTTGATACTTCTTATTAAAATTATAACAAATTAAATTAGTTGTAATATCAGGACTAACAATTATTAATTCTTTAATTTTTAGAGAACCAGATTTGTTTTTCTTAATTGGATAATGAAATCCCTGGATATTATAATCAAAGTTTTCTAATTCATAAACATCATCTAATTTTTTAATAGTAAAACACTTCATAATCTCACCTACTTTATTAAATCTGGTCTTTTTTCTTTTGTAACTCTTATTTGCTCACTTTTGCGATATTCATCAATTTTTTTATGATCACCACTAAGTAATACTTCTGGTACTTTTAAGCCTCTAAACTCTCTTGGCTTTGTATAAACTGGATAATCTAGCAAATTATCTTTGAATGATTCATTTTGAAATGACTCAATATCTATGACACCGGGAATAAATCTAGTGATGCAATCCGTGATAGCCATCGCTGGTATTTCTCCTCCAGTTAAGACATAATCACCAATACTAATTTCGCCATCAACAAAGTTTTTAATTCGTTCATCAAAACCTTCATAATGACCACATACTAAAATTAAATGTTTGGTACTTTCATAGATGGTTCCTGCTAGATAATCATTAAAAATTTGACCTTGAGGCGAGGTCAAATATACTTTCGCATCATCTGTTTTCACTGATTCAATTGCTCTTACTACTGGCTCACACATAAGTACCATGCCACTTCCTCCACCATATGGTGTATCATCTACTTGACCATTTTTTAGAAGAGTAAAATCTCTTATGTTAATTAAATTAATTTCAACTAATCCTTTTTCGATTGCTCTTTTAATAATACTTTCACTAATAAATCCCTCAAACATTTTTGGAAAAAGTGTTAAAATATCAATTCTCATAATATCAAATCCTTAATGTTTTCACCATGTATTTCTTTTTTTTGTACATCAACTTGTTTTATATAATAATTATTATAAGGGATATAATAATTTTTTGCAAATGATACATATAATAATTTTCCGGCTTTATTATCATAAATATCTGCTACTACCCCTAATTCTTCTTTATCACAAATAACTTTCATCCCAATTAAATCTTCTAAGAGGTATTCATCTGCTTTTAAATTTAAATCTTCTTTATTAATATATACTTTTTCTCCTTTATATTTTAAGACAAAATTAATATCCTCTATTCCTTTAAAGGTAAGCATATCAAAAGTTTTATGATGTCTATAAGTATTAATTGTCTGTTCTTCACGATTATTGCCAATATAAACTTTGAAACCAGGTTTAAAAATCAAGTTTTTTTCTTCAAAATTACTTAAAAGACGAACTTCTCCTTTAATCCCATGCGTATTCACAATTTTTCCTACATAAATTAAATTCATTTTCTTCGCCTTCTTTCAAATGGTACATTTTCTAAAAGTCGAAAAGATACTTCGTATTTGAAAGAGCCTTTTCTAATCATTGGTTTTATAAATGTATGAACATAGCCTTTTTTTGCTAAAGCAGTTTTTAATAACATAATATATTCTAAGTATCCTAAAGGTGTTATCCGTTTATAATTTGTATCATGATACAATGATTCATCTTCTAACTGATAATGTACTTTATTATTATCAAGGCTTGTAATAATGCAAAGTTTATCAGTACAATCAATATTTTCTTTTAAAATGTTTAAAACATAGGCATCTGCTTCTTCTTTACTTAGTCTCATTATGTCCATTACTACTCACCTCATAAAAGATAATACTCGCTGCCACACCAGCATTTAGACTTTCACAATTAATATCAATATGAATAAATGCATCACACTCTTTTTTTAAATCCTCACTCATACCTTTTCCCTCATTACCTATAATAATTGCCGTTTTATTAGGAAAAGTGATTTCTTTTAAGTTTGTTCCTTTTAATACATCAGTTCCATAAATTTTATAATTTTTTTCTTTTAACTCTTTAATAATAGAAGCTAAATCAGTACGAATAATATTTAAATGAAATATCATACCTTCACTAGCTCGAATGACTTTTTCGTTATATAAATCTACTGTATCATTACTAAGTATCAAAGTATTTACGTTAAAAGCAACCGCACTTCTAATAATAGTTCCAAGATTTCCTGGGTCTTGAATATTATCTAGTAAACATACATGGCCAGCTATTTCTTGTTCTTCCAGTTTCTTACAAACACCAATTACTTTGGTACTACTTACTTGACTGGATAATTTCTTCATAATACTATCGGTTACTAAATAAAAAGGAATTCCAGGTATTTCCATAGTTTCATCGGTTGATATAATTTCTACTATACTACCATTTACCATGGCACTGTTTAATAAATGATCTCCTTCTACTAGAAAAAGGCTTGTTTCATCACGATATTTCTTTTCTTTTAGTTTGGCCCAGTTTTTAACTTTGCTATTGTTTAGTGATTCTATTTTCAATGTTCCTTTAGCTCCTTCCTTGCTTTTTTATAATTGGGATAATATGTGCTTACTAAATCCCAAAAGGCAGCACTATGATCATGATGGGTAAAATGACTAAATTCATGGACGATGACGTAATCAATAATGCTTCGTTCATATTTTATTAATTCTGAATTCAAAGTAACTGTCTTTTTTACATAATTACATACGCCCCATCTAGACTTCATTTTTCTTATTTTTAATGTAAACTCAGGAATGTCAGGCATTATTTCTAATATTTTATTAACTTCTTCTCTAAATATTTTTTTGGTTAAATTGCTAATATATTTATCTAAAGTATTCTTACTATTTACATAAATAATTCCATCATCAAAAGTAACATCATGGTAATTTTCATTTATTTTTATATCATATTTTAAGCCTAAAATTCTCGTTTCATCTTCCCTGTCTTGTTTGTTTTTACTTCGCATATACATTTTTGCTAACGATTTTTCATTTTCTTTTATGAGCTTTAAAACTTTTTTCGTACTTATTCTTGGATGAACTGTTACTACTAACTCATTTTGATCATTAAAGCGAAAGTAAATATTTTTATTATTTTTACGAATAATCTTTATATTTACGATTTCGCCATTTAAAATTATTTCTAATTCTTCCATTAACTAAATAACACTTTCTCACTTTTATATTCTTTAATAATTATTTTTAAGACTACAGCGATAATAATAATGGTTGAAGCAAGCATCAAAATAATATGAGTATAATTTATCACTCCACTCGTAATATCTGTGAATATTAAAGTATAATTGATAAAAGGAATAATTGCATATAAATTAGTTGTTGTAATACCAATCATAAATACGATCATACTTGGAAAGAAAGAAATGAAAGTAAGTGGTGTTAAAGCACTTTGCGCTTCTTTAAATGATTTTGATTTACTTGCAATGGCTATACATAACCCACTAATTAAGAAGGAATAAGCAATAATTACAATAATCGCAAAAATTAGGCTTGATGCGGATAACATTAAATTCATTCCCTCATATATTGTAAACATATCATTGGCTATCTTTAGAGATATAACAGCCAAAACTAAACTTAACAAGCCTGTAATAATTGATGACAAACTAACACTTAAAAATTTACCTATGATTATATCTTTGCTTTTAATTGGGAATGTAAGTAATGTTTCTAATGTTCCTCTTTCTTTTTCGCCAGCAGTTGCATCTGTTGCTGGATATGTTGCAGATACTGTTATGGCCATCATGATAAAGAAGAAAGCATAACTAATTACATAACTTGCAAAAAAGTTTTCTTCTGCCTGAATATTTTCTTCTAAGACAATAATATCCATTACTTCTTCTGGATCTACATTATGATTTGCTAAATAATCAGTTTGTAAGTAATTTTTATATGCACTAAAATAACTTTCTACTAAATTAGATGCATACGTGCTGGTATCACTATCATCACCATTTATGGTATACACATTGTTCTCTTTTGTTACATATAAATCAATTTCACCATTTTGAAATTGTTCTTCTAAATTTTCTTCTGTGTCAATTACAGCATTGATTTCTAATTCTTCCATAATATTTTTTTCTACATCAGTTAATTCATAATCAAACCCAATTGTGTTATAGTCTGTCACAGGCATATTCATTTGACTTTCAAATAAAGCAGACATACCTATTACAAGTAAAGGAATAAATATTGGTATAATAAGCATCATAGATAGAGATTTTTTATCACGAAACATCTCTCTTAATTCTTTTTTTAAAATATTAAATACATTATTCTTCATTTTTATCCCCCTCTATTAATTTAAAGAATGCATCTCTTAAATTGGTAGTTTCGGTATCTTTCTTTATTTTTGCAGGTGTTCCTTCATCAATAATTACACCTTTATTTATCATAATTACTTTATCACATATATTTTCAGCTTCTTCCATGTAATGAGTAGAATAAAGAATTGTTTTGCCTTTTTTCTTTTCTTCTTTGATAAAGTTTAAGATGATTTGACTGGAAATAATATCTAGTCCACTGGTTGCTTCATCTAAAATATAATATTTGGGATTATGAATTAGACAACGAGCAATATTTACCCTTTGGGTTTGACCAGTGGATAGTGAGCCAATGCGATTATAGAGAAATGATTCCATATTAAGTACTTTTGCTATCTCTATAATTCTTGCTTCGGCATCATTTTTTTCTACTCCATAAATATCTGCACACATATGAAGTAGTTCATAACAACTTAAAGTATTATAAATTTTGGTATTTCCTGATAAATAAGCAATATTTTTCTTAATTTCTGTTTCGTTATCATGATAGTTTAGTCCATCAAAAGTAACTGTGCCACTTGTTGGTTCTAATATTCCAGCGATTATACGTAAAAATGTCGTTTTGCCAGCTCCATTTGGACCTAAAATACCAATAATTTCGCCATCATGAGCTTCCACACTAATACCATTATTGGCATAAAATTCAACATGCTCTTTTTTCTTTGTCAATTTTACAAATTTCTTTTTAATATTTTCTGTTTTTAACATATTTGCACCTCAATTACCATTATACAAGATTCGCTTTATAAATACCATTATTTTTCGCTTATTTTTATTTCATTTTTTATCCATGTCATAATTACATTTACAATATAATCTAGTTCTTCCTGGGTTAAATCTCTTCCTTTGGGAATATGATACCATTTTGAAAGACAATTTCGGCAACAAGTAGCAGTTGCATGCTCGGCTATAAAAACAGGATGCCCTCTCATAGGTGTTTGTTTTCCGTCATTAGGAATATAAGCTGGAGCTAGTCTTTTCTCTAGTAACTCATAGGCATGTTTTTCAATTACTTCTAATCCTTTTTCTTTTACATATTGCCTGTCTTTATCTTTTAAGTGAAAGCTGTTTCTAAATTTTGATTTCGATAAAGAATATAACATTTCATCAATTTTTTTCATATCTTTAAAAAAGATTATCAAAATTGATAATCTTAGGCTCTAGCGCCTCCATCTACTTGCATAATTTCGCCTGTAACATAGCTTGCCATATCACTTGCTAAGAATAAGCAGGCATTGGCAATATCTTTAGGTTCTCCTATTCTACCAATTGGAATAGTGGCAATTAAAGGTTTAATCATTTCGTCTGGAAGGCTTGCTACCATATCCGTTTTAGTTATTCCAGGAGCTACAGCATTTACTCTAATTCCTACTGGGGCAAGTTCTCTTGATAAAGATTTTGTTAGACCATTCACAGCAAATTTACTCATGGGATATACACAACCTGCTGGTTGACCATAAATGCTTACCATAGATGATATGTTAATGATGTTTCCTTTTGTTTCTTTTAGATATGGAACGATCTCTTTTGAACAAATAAATACACCTTTCATATTTAAATTTGCTATTTTATCGTATTCCTCTACAGTGTAGTCTTCTATTTTGGTACTAGAAGACATACCAGCATTATTTACTAAAATATCAATATGCCCAAATTCATTAGCAACTTTGGCAAATGTTTCTTTTACTTCAACTTCACTTGCTAAATTAGGATAAAAACCTATTACTTGATAATTTTCGTTTTCTTCCTTTAACTTGTTTATTGCATTAGTAACACTTTCTTCTTTTGAACCTAATAAGGCTACATTTGCACCATTATTTAAAAATGTTCTTACAATTTCTAAACCAATTCCCCTTGTGCCACCAGTAACAATGGCTACTTTTTTATTTAACATATTATTTATCCTCCTATTTATAATAAAACCATAATTTACTTTGTTAGTCAATTCTTTTTTTGTCACTTTTTTCTACATATTTTATTAATTCTTCTAAATTTTCTTTTTTGACATAGTTACCACCATTTTGAAATAAATTTACTAATTCAATATTTTCTTTAGGTATCGTTTTTCCTACTGCTTTTACTATTAATTTTTTAAATCCTTTTAATTTAGAATAATCTATTCCTCCTTGTAAATAAAAACTTGGAATCGTTAACCCATTATTTTTCTGTAATTCTTTTAGATATTTATCAGTATTGGGGTAAGCACCAACCATACCAATACATTTAATTTTATATGTTCGACTAACTTTTTTTAATTTTGTTATTACACCGGCACAGATCCAACTTAAATAAATAATTTCGTCTTCTTTTTTTAAGTTTGATGGTGCTTCTTTTAAACTATAATATGGCAAATTTAGACTTTCACTTAATAATTTGGCATAAGCCATAGTATGCCCGGTATTACTATGATAGATGATTGCTTTTATCATGATTTTGTTCCTTTCTTCTTTTTATTCCTTTAATTTATTTCCTACGTACTTATATTCCTCTGTGCTATAAATGTTATTACCACTACCATCAGAATATCTTAAGACATACATTTTATCACCAATGTTATAGCGATCATATTCATTTTCTGTTACATGAAATTCTTCGTTATCATCCGTTATAATATAATAATATGTTCTATTCCGACCGGCTTCACTATAATCAATATCTTTATATTTATCCGTTATGGTGTTATAGGTTAAATACCAACTGCTATTTTCTCCTTTAGCATATAAATCATCAATGCTTAAAAGACAACATCCAAATAAAAATACTGTTATTATCATAGAAGTAATGTAAATGTTCTTTTTCTTTTTGGAATTTTCTTGCTTTTTTACTATGTAACATCGAAGTAAGACAATGAAAATAATTATTAATAGAATGATTGGAACAACGATAATAATAGTCATTGCTCCTCCCATATCATTTGCTAACATCGCATCCGTTAGTTCTTGCATACATGCTCCTTAACTATTTTTTACTATTTTCATCATATTTTACAATATAATAGATTAATAATAAAATTCCTATGATGTTTACACCAACGGCAATTCCTAATAAAAATCCAGATGTAAACTCTGAAAAAGCACTATTATTTGAATTAGATAAAAAGCTTAAAATCCAATACAACACATTTCCTAAAACAATCAAAATTAAACTTATTTTTAATTTTTTTAACATATTTCTACCTCTCTCTAAAATAATTTTAGCAAAGAAATAATAGCCAGTCAATTGTTTGAAATATACATCTATTGAAATGATTGAAAGTTTAAAAAAGTTAGCCATTAATTATTTAACAGAAGATCTTGTTGCTTTTTTCTTTTTACCTTTTTTAATAATTAAAATTATTATAATTATTCCAAGTATTATGCCACCACTTATGGCACCTATAATTAAATAATTCATTAATGGATCATCTTCTATTTTTGTTTCAACATGCTCCACTATCAGTGGTTCATCTCTTGTAATACTAATTTTGTATTCTTTGGTTGTTCCATCTTCTGCTGTAATTATAATAGAATAATTGTTTTCACCTATTTTTAAAGCTTTTGCACCCGCTCCTGTTACAATCGCTTTATCATCTTCCGCGCTAGCTGAAATATGAATTACTTCTGTTCTATAATTCACTTCTAATTTATATTCTAAAATATCTTCTTTAAACTCAAATCCTTCGACATCAATCGTTAAACTATTTAAATTTGTATTGCTTGATTCCTCTTTCTTCGGAGAATTGTTAGAGGCTGTATTGTTGGTATTGGTATTTGTTGTTGAATTATTAGATGAATTATTTTTGGTTGGTGCTTCATCTAAGTAAATAAAGCCAATTAAGTTTTCAGCGGTTGTATATTTATGAGATCCGTTTACAATTCCTTCATTTTCATCAGTAACAATACCCGCCTCATTTACAGTCATTATATTGCCACTTACTGATACAACAAACCCTACATGACCATAGCCATCACTAGATGACCAAACAGCGATAGAATTTGGTTTTGCCTCACTTCCTACTTTATAGCCATCATTTATGGCACTATTATACCAAGTTTGGGCATTTCCCCAGCTAGGTAAAGCTACTCCAGTATGTTCATAAGCTTGCTGCCATGCATACCAAGTACACCTTACAGTAGTAATACCATATAATGATTGATATTTGCCATAAGGGTTAGATGCTGCACTGACAGAGCTTGCAAAGCAAAAAGTTATTGCTAACAATACAATTAATTTTAATGCTTTCCTCATCTTACCACCTGTCACAGTCTAAATTATATTTGCTACATAATTCTTCTGTTAAAATCTTATTTTCATAATTACTGGCACTGCCACAAGGTCCATTAAATTTAGTTGAACTTGAAAGTGCATTTTGAATTTCTTTGTTGGTTGCCTCACCATTAGAAGAAACATTTAGGCCATTAAAAGAAATATAATCATAAGAAAAACTAAAGCGATGATTATCTTCAGTATAACTTACATTAGCTATTCCCTTATAATTTCCATTTTTATATTTATTTAAAATATTTTTAAAGTTGTTTTCAGCTGATGTATTGATTTTTAGAGTGCCATTATTTAAATATTCATTTATTTCCTCTGTACTTACTTCATAATCTTGTCTATCTTTGTTATACCAAAAACTTACTTCAGACGGATTATTGCTTATCTTTGTAATATCAGCATTTGGGAATACTTCTTTTAAATTGGTTACAAACATATAGTAAAAGCAATCCATGGTTCCATCATTTATATGATATTCGGTAATACTAATATTATTATTTAGATTGATTTTGCTGGAAGAAGTTGTGTTGTTACTGGAATTATTTGAACTATTATTTGACGTATTGTTCGATGAATTATTATTGGAAGATGTCTTGTTTTCTTTCCAGATGGCAGTTAGAGTTATTTCTTCTGTTACTGGGCTTGTAAAATCAAATTCTTCACCATCTAACGCCCAATACTCAAAAGTATATCCCTCTTTGGTTGGAGCAACTGGAGCTTCAAGTATGCCATTATCTTCTACAACTATACTATCAATAGATGTTCCACCATCGGTATCGAAAGTTATGGTGTAATAATTGGTATTTTCACCGGCAGTTATACTCAACTCTTGATAGAAAAATTCAATTTCTACTTCTTCTTTATTAATACTTTTCAGAATATTTTCCTCAGCTTCTTTATCTAGGTTATACGTAGAAAAAATATTTGCATCAATTGTTAATCTATCTTCATTTTCTATATTAAAATATAAAATTAAAGCCTCTTCTAAACTTAATCCTTTAAAATCGATATCTTTATATATCTCTTCTAAATCTTTATCTTTAAATTCAATCCTTGTAATTTCATGAATTTTATCACTACATACATATCTTTTAAAAGGACGCCAGCACTCATAATAATTTTCTTTTAAATAAAGATTGGCTTCCCATTTGCTATTATTAATAATACTTACAACATATTCTTTTTCCATAAAATTTTTCTCATTACTATCCTTATAAATATTATAAATAAGAATAGCAAAAACTAGTATAACTAGAGCAACTAGACTCAATATCAGCCAAAACTTCTTACTTTTTAACTTTGACACTTCGACTCAACTCCTATTAAGATAATCATAGCAGAGAATATACTTTTAGTCAATTTGATTTTAAAAAAACTCTTACTATATGAATAAGATATAGTAAGAGTTATTATAATAACGAAGCAAAAATTCGTAAAAAATAGTCTAATAGTCTTTGAAGAACTAACTTTTTTCCTGTTATTTCATTTATATAAACGGATTTTTCAAGTGTATTTAGAAAATCTTTTTTTAAGCTTTCGATAACAGAGTGATGAAAAAAATAAACATTGTCTTCAAAGTGATGAATTAGACTACGATAATCTAAATTCGAAGTACCAATAATTGCTTCTATATCATCTCTAAAATAAGTTTTTGTATGCATAAATCCTGGTTTATATTCGTAAATTTTAATTCCAAATTTCATTAAAAGAGAACAATAACTTTTTGTAATCTTAAAAATTAATTTTTTATCTGGTATATGTGGGATGATTATTCGAATGTCTATCCCTTTTTGTGATGCATCTTTTAAAGCATTTATCAATTCGTTATCTATCATTATATATGGAGTAGTTATATAGATATATTTTTGGGCATGATTGATTAAATTTATAATCATTGTTTTAGTAACTCGTTTTTGATAAAGAGGTGTAGGTCCATCTCCAAAAGGAATCATATATCCATCTTTTTCTAAAGAAGAATATTTATAATATGGTTCAAATAGTTCAACCATTCCTTTTTTATTCATTTCATAATCTTTTAAAAATAAATAAGTTAATTCATTCGTTGCATTTCCTTCTAATTTTATTCCTCCATCTTTCCAATGGCCATATTTTTTATAAAGATTTACATATTCATCAGCAAAATTAATTCCTCCTGTATAGCTAATTATGCCATCTATGATAATCATTTTTCGGTGGCCTCTATTGTTTAAATCTTTTATTGATGGACTTTTTATTTTAGAAAATATTATACATTCAATTCCCATTTCTTTTAAAGTTTTATCATAATTTTCCGGTAAAGTTTTGCTGCAACCAATATCATCATAGATTACTCTTACTAAAATACCATTTTGTACCTTTTCTCTTAAAATAGCTAAAATGCTATTCCAAAACTCGCCAAATTCAATACTAAATATCTCTATAAAAATAAACTTTTTTGCTTTTTTTAAATCTTCTAGCATATCTTTCCACATATCTTCTCCCAAAGAATAATACTTTGCTTTTGTATTTGTATAAAGGTGTGTGTCTGCTATATCACATAGCCATTGAAAATTTTCGCTATTTTGTATATTAATATTGCTTTTAGTTTTTTTGGCATTACTTATTTCTTGCGCTTTTCTTTGATATCTTTTTGATAATTGGCGATTAAAAGTAAGAAAAAATAAAACTAAGCCAACTAATGGAAGCAATAAAATTAAAAGAATCCACGCGATTTTGTAATTCTTACTATTATAAGATGTTAAAATTTTTGCAATACAAATAATTTTTATTAAACAAATTAGTAACCAAAAATATGGTATTTTTAAAATGCTTAATATTAGTAATGATACCCCAATGATTATTTCTAATAAAATAAGTAAATTAATTACTATTAAACGAATATGGATATATTTTTTCTTCATTTTTGCTCCCTTTTAAATAAACTTTAAAAAATATCATTTTAATTTTCTTTTGTTTTTAGTATAACCATTTATAATTGTAATAATCATTTTTTAATTAACACTTAATTTTTATTTGTCACTTAATATTTTTAATACTTCGTTGATATTTCCTTCTATTGACATGCTTTTTTCTTTTATTTCAGTTGGAATAAAGGCATATTTATCATTTATTCTAATTGAAGAATTTCCAGCATTTACAATGACATCTACTTTTAATGTCGTTAAATCTCCTAGATAAAGAGACATGTTTTCATCTACTTCTGACAGGTTTACCCCATCAACAATCCCCTTTTCTTTTATTTCTATTTGCAATAATTCATCTTCTAATTTTAAAATTTCTTCTTTAATGGGAATTGTCTCACGCACATTAATTAGACCACGTAATAATGCTCTTTTTTCATCATAAGTAGAGGGTATTTCATAAGAGTAATTGCCCTCTTTTAAAAAATATTTTAATAACTCCTGCACTAATTCATTTTTATTCATCTGCTTCACTTCTATATTTCATACCAAATTCCCGCATTGCATCTAGTACTCCTTTTAATTCCCAGCCTTTATCTGTCAAAGAATATTCTACTTTAGGCGGAACTACAGGATATACTTTTCTATTAATAATGCCATCCTGCTCTAAATCCCTTAAGTTTTCTGTTAAGACCTTTGGAGAGATTCCAACTACTGATCTAGTAAGTTCGTTATATCTTTTCGTACCAGTAAGTAAATCCCTCAAAATAATAATTCTCCATTTGTTTCCAATTAATGATGCTGTGTATTCAACTGGACAATTGGTATAAGTTTTAGCCATTATCATCAACTCCTAGTAACATTATATATTAATACTTACTAAATAGCTAGTACGCACCTTTAGGTAACTATTAAAAAAGAAGTGAGTTTCACTTCTTAATTTTCAGGGAAAAAGAAATTAGCAGTCATTTCTAAGTAATTTGCTCCACTATAATTTGGATATTCTTTGCTTACTTTTTCAATCATTTCACTGGCACTTTGGCATGTACTAGCTATATTAAGCAGAGTTTCTAAATAGGATATTTTTGTATTTACGGCATCAATCTCTTCAGGAATATAGTGTGATGTTAAAATTAAATTGTAATTTTTATTTAAATATCCTTTTAGCGTTTCAATCATAGCACTTGCATGATTTGCTCCAGCGATAATGGAATGGCAATTACTTCCTAGCATGTGCGTATAAATAGAATTAATTTCGGGTATTTCAATATCATATGCATCAGCGGTTGGGATAATATTTAATTTGATGTCTGCTAGTACTATTTCACCCTCATCAATATAATCAGTTATGTTGTGAACGCTTCCATCAAATATTTCGCCAAATGTTTTTGTAAAACCATCAATTAAAGATTTGCCTCCGCCAACATGGCCATATTCATCTGCTTTATGAGTTGCTAGTTTTCTTTTTCCATCTAAAAATGTTGCACCACTCATATGATAAGATAATAATATTCCATCAATAGAAACATCAAGAGATTTAATGTATTCTTCTAATTCCTTATTATTATCATAGAACGTTGGAGATTCAATCACTGCTAGTTTACCATTTTTTTCAAGCAAAATTACTTGGTCGCTAATATAATCGTTTGTATTATAATTATGAACTTTTATATTTCCAAAATCATAAACTAAAACTTCCCTTTTTCTAATTTTATTTTCGTATTTTTCATTATTTATTTCCTCCTCAATTCAAAGATTTGTGCACTTTATCTTTGATTAAGTCCATTTTATAATAAAAATATTATTCTTACAAGAATGCACTTTTTAGTAATATACTTACTTTTAAGTAGGAATTAAAAAAGAAGAAGTGTTCTTCTTCTTAGGATTTTTTAAAGATTAAGATTGCTTTGGCTGTATTGGTAATAGAGAATGTTACTAAATTATATCCCTTTTGTAACATTTCGTTTGCTTTTTCCTCTATCTTCATAGCCATATCATCGGTTTTAGGAGTATATTCTATTATAACTGTTTTATACATTTACTCACCTTATTTACCGATAAATTCTTTACCACCCATATATGGTTGTAAGACTTTTGGTATTTTAATACTTCCATCACTCTGGTAGTTATTTTCTAGGAAAGCAATTAGACCACGTGGAGTTGCTAAAACTGTATTGTTAAGGGTTGCTACATATTTGTTTCCTTCGCTTGTTTTCATACGAATACCAAGTCTTCTTGCTTGAGCTTCGCCCAATGTTGAGCATGAACCTACTTCAAAATATTTTTGTTGTCTTGGACTCCATGCTTCTACATCACATGATTTTACTTTTAAATCTGCTAAATCTCCAGAGCAACATTCTAGTGTTCTAACCGGAATGTCTAGACTTCTAAAAAATTCTACTGTATACTGCCACATTTTATTGTACCAATCCATCGCATCTTCTGGTTTACATAGTACAACCATTTCTTCTTTTTCAAATTGATGAACGCGGTATAATCCTCGCTCTTCTAAGCCATGGGCTCCAACTTCTTTTCTAAAACATGGAGAGTATGATGTTAACGTAATTGGAAGTTCACTTTCATTTACAATTTGATCTTTAAACCTACCTATCATAGAGTGTTCACTGGTTCCAATTAAGAATAAGTCTTCCCCTTCTATTTTATACATCATCGCATCCATTTCTTTAAAAGACATAACGCCTGTTACAACATCACTGCGAATCATAAATGGTGGAATACAATAAGTAAACCCTTTATCAATCATAAAATCTCTGGCATATGCAAGCATAGCACTATGAAGTCTTGCTATATCACCAGTTAAGAAATAAAAGCCATTGCCACTTGTTCTTCCGGCTGCTTCTTTATCTAAACCATTTAGACTTTCACAAATATCAGCATGATATGGAATTTCATAATCGGGTACGATAGGTTCACCAAAACGCTCTAATTCTACATTTTCAGAATCATCTTTGCCAATTGGCACAGAATCATCAATGATTTGCGGAATTTGCATCATTTTTTCTTTTATTTCTTTTGATAATTTTGCTTCTTCTTCTTCTAAATTAGTAATTTTAAAAGATATAGATCCTACTTCGTCTTTTATTTTTAATGCTTCTTCTTTTTTACCTTCGCGCATTAAAGCACCGATTTTGTCACTTAATTTGTTTTTTTCACTTCGCAGGTCATCCGCATCTTTCTTGGCGTTGCGGTACTGTACATCTAAATCATAGATTTCATCTACAAGGGGTAATTTTTCATCTTGAAATTTCTTTTTGATGTTTTCACGCACTAAATCTCTTTCTTCTCTTATTAATTTAATATCAATCATTTTTCTTCCTTCTTTCTAAAATAAAAAAAGAATGGTATAAAGGAGTCTAAATAGACGGTACCATCCTTTTATTTACTTAATTTAAGATAACGGTCTTACCCGGGGAGGATTAGTCCCACTAGAAAGGAGATTTCATAACACTCTATTACTTATTTCCATCAACCATAAGCTTTCTATTAATTTCGTGCTATTACTTATCTTTCTTGCGCTTTACTTTTATAATATACCATATTTTTTTATTTATGACAATTATTAAATTCTAATTTTAAAGGTTTTAGGTGCAAATTTATATACTAAGAATAATGATATTAAACTATATGTAATAGCAAATAGAATGGTTGCGAGTCCAAAACTAAATGTAGGAAGTCTTAAATCAATCATATAGTAACAAACAACATAAGTTAAAATATTTACAATTGTATAGGTTGTATTTTTCGTTTCACTATTAATATTATAAGGTTGAAGTAAATAATAAATAACTAAATGATGTACAGAAAAGAAAATACTCATAGCAATAATTGATATAATTAAAATGAAATAATTTAAACTGTTTGTCGTACCTCCGGTAGCAAATAAAATTAAAGCTAAGCCTACACCAATTATTGTAGCTGGTAATAAATTAATTAAAATAATACTTTTTAGTCTTTCTCTAAATAGCTTTAAGATAGAATTTGATTTTCTAAAAAAAGCATAAGTAAGCATCGAATGGTCACTATTCATGAACATCGCTCTAGTAACTGATTCACCCCGATTAATTAAATACATAATGAAAACAAAGTATGGTAAGTAAGTCATTATCATATTATTTATTTCTTTTTTTAAATCCTCATTCATCGTTACAATTAGAAGAACTATACCAATTATAATAGCACTTATAAACGCTACTCTTTTAGCACTTTTTAATAGTAACTTACTATGACGCATCACGAATAAATCATTAAAGTAAGCAAAACCTTTTTTCTTGCTTGTTAAACTCTTATCAATATTGATTTGATTTAAAACAGTTTCTTTTGTAATTTGGTTCGCATTTGCTACAGCATTCATATTGGTTGATGTTAAAACTTGCTTATACATTTCGCGATATTTATTAAATTCTAATATATATTTAATAGCAAATATGCTTATTAATATTGTAATTATCATGAAACTCACTAATATATAAGATGGTATGACTATTTTTAAAGCTGGTAATCCATAAGCAAGGCCTAAAAATAATATTATAAAAAACCATGTATGTTTCATTAAGTTGTTTTCATTAATAATGGTTCCCTTTTTGGTGTATAACGAAAGATTGTAGGCTGTAACAATAATTTTGGCGGATGCTACAAACAAAGGAAGAAGGATACAAATCCAAAGATTCACTTTTGATAATAAGCCAAAGATAATAGTAAATGGTAAAAAGCCAATTATTACTTTCAAAATTGCATAAAAATAATTGCTTAAAGAATAATTTTTCGCATCCATGCGCATGATAAACATTGCATAATATTTATCTTTGGTTGGATTAAACATATAAGTATTTATAAGCGTACCAATGATAGTTAAAAATACAAAAATATGTAAGAAAGTATCTTCACTATTGGTTTTATAAATTGCCATAATACTAAAAATCATTAAGAAAATATATAGTAATTTTCCCACAAAAATATTAGCAATTTCTAATAAAATACTAATGATATTTCCTATTATTTTTAAAATTTTACTTTGATATAATTTATCGGGTAGTAGCCTTCTTATTCCAGGTATACTTTTTAGGGCATAGATAAAGGTATTTACTTTATATGTATTACGTAAACGAAATGATATCAGAAAAGAACGGAACATTTTATTCATCCTCTCTTAACATTTCAATAATTTTCTCTTTTAATTTTTCCCCTTTTAATTTGTTATCTACTAAACTTAATGTTCCATTTTTTAAAATAACAATTTCATCACATAAACTTAATGCCAAATCCATAATGTGCGTAGAAAAAATAAGAATATGTTCTTTTTTTATACTTTTTAACATTTCTTTCATTTCCTCAGCTACAACAACATCTAAACTAGTAAGTGGTTCATCTAATAATAGAATATTGGGATTAGCAATAATATTAATTAACATTTGCATTTTGTTTTTCATACCATGAGAATAATCTTTGAGTAATTTATCGCGATCCTCTTTTTCTATTTTCATAAAATCAAAATATTCATCTATTGTTTTAGCATCTTTTATTTTTCCTTCATTAATTTCTAAGAAAAACTTTAAAAATTCTCTACCAGTTAAGAATTCAGGAACGGTTGGAGTTGATAAAACATAGCCAATATCATCAATGGTAAGTGGCCTAGAATTTTCCTCTTCCATCATATTAAAGGCGCCCTCATCTGGTTTAATATCATCATTTAAGCAATTAAAAAATGTTGTTTTTCCAGCTCCATTTCTTCCTAATAAACCATAAATTTTTCCAGACTCAAAAGTAAAATTAATATTTTTTAACACTTCTTTATTTCCAAAACTTTTCTTTAAATTTAAAACTTCTAATTTCATAATAATCTCCTATACCATCATAACAAAAAACTAGCAATTGTACAACTACTAGTTCATCTTTGAAGTTCTGTTTCTCTTAGTTTCATATTATACTTCTGATTAATATAATCTTTTAAAAAACTAATTATTTCCGGAGTTAGGATTTTTGCGAATATTGGATTTATTACTATTTTTTCTTCACTTGCTAAAAATATAGGTGCTTGGTTTAAATCTTGAATCGAACAAGTAGATAATCTTTCTATTTCTTGAAGAAGATGGTTTAACCGTATTTTTAATACTTTTATTTTCTGCTTATAATCATCTATTTCTTTTTGTGAGTTTCGAAAAATTTGCTTTAGATTTTCAGTTATCATAATTGAATATTCTGTAAAACTAATATAATCTAGGCATGAATCAGGATTTTGATAATCTACTTCATGAATATAACTGGCATCTAAAATTTCTGAGGAATATTTAATTAAATTATTTAGTATTTCCGTTTCATCTTCAATTTCATTATTTAATAGGTTAATTTCTTCAAAAATATCTATCATATTTCCCACCTGATAGTCCTATTATAAAAGATTTTTCAGTCAAAAAGCAAGAAAAAACTACTTTAGTTTTTCTAAAATAGCCTTTTCTATTCCTTTTAAAGGAAGATTAGCACAAACTTTGCGATTTCCTTGTTTACTTATTTCTTCATAACAACATGCATCCCCTAATAATTCTTTGTTAAAATCATCGCCATTGGTCATATGATAAAATTCTTCAATATATTTCATTGCGTCTGATGCTTTTTTACCAATTAGATTCTTTATCATAATTGAAGTAGATGAAATAGAAATTGCACATGCTTCGCCATCAAAAACAATGTCTTCTATTATATCTTCATTCCATTTAATATATAAATCGATATTGTCAATGCAGGATTCATTGCGAGTATTTACTTTTTCATAACCATCATGGGATAAATTACGATTTTTTGGATTTAAATAATTGTCCATGATTATTTTCCTTGATTCTTCACTATTCATATTAAATCATCTCTTTTACTATTTTATCATAATCACTTAATAATTCAATTAAGTTGTCAATTTCTTCAAATGTATTGTAAAAGTATAGGCTTACTCTTACCGTATTATTTACCCCTACACTTGATTTTAATATTTTAGCACAATGATTTCCAGCTCTAACACATATATTATATTTATTTAAATAGTAAGCAACATCTTGACTGAATACATTTGCTACATTAAATGTGACAATACCACTATCACTTTCAATATTGATAATATCAATATGTTTTAAAGGTAGTAGCTTATCTATTAAATATTTTCTTAAGCTCGTTTCCTGTTTATGAATGTTGTCCATACCAATTTTATTTAAATATTTAATAGTTTCTCCAAAGCCAATTACTCCAGCAATATTTCTTGTGCCTGCTTCTAGTCTAGTCGGAAGTTCTTTTAAATAAATTTCACTGGGATTATCAAATGATTCATTCATTCCTCCACCTAAAATTGTTGGTTCTAAATGTTTTAATAATTCTTTTTTGCCATATAAAACTCCAACTCCGGTTGGCCCACACATCTTATGAGCTGAAAAAGCAAGAAAATCAACATCTAAATCTTCGACATCTACTTTCATATGAGGTACCATTTGGGCTCCATCTAATACTACAAATATGTTATTTTCGTGAGCTAACTCGCATATTTCTTTTACGGGTCTAATATCACCAATTACATTGGTAATACCAGCGATACTAATTACTTTCGTTTCTGGCTTAATTACTTTTTTAAGGTTGTCAATGGTAACATAATAATTATTGTCTAAAGGAATATAACTTATTTTAATTCCTTTTTTATTTGCTAAACGAAACCAAGGAAGTACGTTTGATGCATGTTCACTAGTGGTAATTAAAACTTCATCGCCTGGTTCTAAAAGATTTTCAAAAAAACCGCTGGCAATCATATTTAAAGATTCGGTTGTTCCACTAGTAAAAATAATTTCTTCTAGATATTTTGCATTTATAAATTCTTTTACTAATTCCCTTGTTTCCTCATATTCTTTATCTACTTTATATGATAAATCATAATCACCACGATGAGCATTTGCAGGATAATTGGTATAATAATCGACCATTTTATCAATAACACATTTTGGTTTTAAGCTGGTTGCTCCATTATCAAAATATATTATTTCTTCCTTTAAAAGTGGAAAATCATCTCTATTCATTTCCTCACCTCCATCATTTGCTATTTTATTTTATTCTTTTTTTCTTTCTCTACTTATAATAAACGCCTTTTTTTGCCCAAAATTCAGCTCTAGTCTTCTACTTTGGTAATATAAATTTCTTATTTCTTCATCTAAACTTATATCTTCGGGATTATTGTAATTTCTTATGATAATTTCACTTTCTTCATTTATAGTTCCTTTAATACTAATTTGCACTTGATTCTTTAGAGAACTTAGATAATACTTTTCAACCAGTCCTCCCCTAAATGTTAATTTGTCTAACAAAATGTCTTTTCCTTCTTCTGTCATAAAAATCGATACTGCTGATTCTAATGTTTTTTCATAGTCTGTTTGGCCTACTAAAAAACGTTCCCGATATATTTTCATTAAATCTGTAATATTTGTGGTTTCTTTTAAAGGATTAAAATAGTTGGTATCTAAATAGTAATTAATATCATAAGGAATTTCCAGTCTGAATATTCTATTAGCGAAAGTTATATCAATATATAAGTAATGAGAATCTATTCTTTGACAAATTTCTTTCTCTTTTAGTTTTTTAGTGAAAGATTCTAATCGCAAATATAAATTATTTCTGTCCCAATCAAAACTATAAACATACATTTCGTCTTGATGTTCAATTATAAAAATATCATTTAATATCGTTAAAGTTAAAATTTGATTGCTTGATACTGCTTCAAAAACAAACTTCATTGTATTATCTAAATATTCTTCGCTTCTTAATTTTAGGAAAAATGATGTAGAATTTAGTAAAGGTAAAATTACTTTACTAGCTGCTTGTAACGTCATATCATAACGTCTTACTATGTTTTCTATACTACTATCATACATAAAAGAGATAGTGTTTGTGTTTTTAAATGTATAATCTCTGTTCATAAATTCACCTAAAAAAATATGTTACTTTTCTTGTAACATATTTAGTAAATCAATTTTAAATTTGTCTTTTGATGCATTTGCTTTTGATATCATTATTCCTTTATATGTTGCAAGTTCACTCATATGACCTTCTAATAAAATTTCAGTTGGTGTTATGGTTTCAAGCATAATTGTACCTTCGTTTAAATAAACAGTATAATAAAGTTTTACTTCGCCGTGAACTTGAGCAAACATTTTATCACTTGGAAGTTTTAGTTCATATTTAGCAGTATTATCCTTTTTGTTTGTACTAATTAATTCCCCTACAAATTCACCACTTCTAAGTGCTGGATAATAATCAAAATTTAGTTTTTTAAATGCTAACATGTTGTATTTTTTTAATGCTCTTTCTAGTTTTTTAAACTCATTTTCATTAAAATAATCTAAAACGTAACCTTTCATATTTTAACCCCCTATTTCAATTACGTATTCATTATAGCATATTTTAAAATATTTGTCAAATGGACGTAAAAATTTCGGTTTTGCTATTGATTTTTGTCTATTTTTAATTTCACAATTGTCATTCCTGGATTCCAGATGTTTAGTCGAAAAGAATCCACTTGCTTATTCTTTTTTAATAATTCGTGGACTCTGTTTCGAAGTATATTGGAGCTTCTACCATGTATAATGCCAATATATACATTCCCTAATTTTACATTATCTTTAATAAAATCGTTTAAAAAATATACAACAGTATCAGTCGTTTCGCCATGAACATTTAATACTGGAGATGAACTATTAAACATTTCCATTGTTATTATTGTCTGGATTTATAACCGGTATAGTAGCCCCACCAACTGTGAATGTACTTTCAAATCCTGGAGTGGTATTTGTTCCAGTTGGAATGACAATTTTGCTGGCATCTGGTATCTCTGGTAAAACATCTTCGGGATTTGTTTGAATTGGTTTTACCTCTTCTTTTGGTGGAGCTTCCACTATATTAAATTTTTGATTATAATAATTAATTACTTCTTTCAAATTGGGAATAGACGTTCTTCCACCCATTTTTCCAACAGAAAGACCAGCGGCAATATTGGAATAAGTAATGGCTTTTTCTAAATCAAATTTGTTGGCTAAACAATAAACAAATGCACCATGAAATATATCACCTGAACAACTTGGATCGACAACTTTGGTTTTTATTCCTGGCATAATTTTAATTTCGCCATTAAAAGTATACATAGCTCCCATTTCTTCTAATGTTACAATGATGTTATTATTTGGATAACGATCTTTTAATTTTTTATAAACTTGAACAAGTGTTGATGAGTTGTTATAATCTATTTTCATTCCACTGACTGACTCAGCAAAACCTTTAGAACAAACAATATATTGGACATATTTACACAATTCTAATAAATCACGATCTACTCTTCCTGCATCTAAAACACTGATTGCTTTTGGAAATTTATTTAAAGCATTAATTGTTGCACTATATTCTTTACCATCAGTAAAAATAACATCTGGAACAATATTATATTCATATTTTTTTAATTGAGGTTGGGTTGCTCCAACTACATCAAAACGAGTTCTCGTGCCATTTTTTTTGTTTACTAAAATAATAGATAGTGGTGTCCCGATTTCATAAGAATTTTCCATTAAATCTGTTCTAACCATCGCTTGTTCTAATTCTTTTCTGATTTGTGAGCCATAATCGTCACTACCTACTACACCAGCAAAATAAGATGTTTCTCCCCATTTTCCAAGTAAATAAGCCACATTTGCTGCTGTTCCGCCACCAGATTCTATCTTTTCGTTTAATAAATATTTGGTTCCTTCAATTGGATATTCATCTACAGGGCAACTGATGTCATAGCTTGTTCTTCCTATGCTTAGTATCGTCATAGCTTCCACCTCTTCATATTATTTATCATACCATATTTTTCATAAAAAATAAAGACTATTCTAATATAGCCTTTATTCTTCTTACGCCTGCGCTACTAGCTTCTTCTTTAATAATTTTGAAGTGACCAAGTACGCTAGTATGCTCGACATGTGGTCCACCACATATTTCTTTTGATACATCGCCAATTTTATAAACATTGACAATATCAGCGTATTTTTCAATAAACATAGCCTCAGCCCCACTTTGAAGAGCTTCTTCTTTACTCATTGTTTCCATTACAACAGGTAAATCTTCTTTTATCCAGGTATTTACTAAATCTTCAACATTTTTCTTTTCTTCATCCGTTAATTTATGATCGCATGAAAAGTCAAAACGCATACGCTCTTCTGTTATATTACTTCCCTTTTGATGAACATCGGGGCCAATTACTACTTTTAGGGCTGCATTTAATAAATGGGTTGCTGTATGATATTTGGTTTCAATTTCACTATGTCCCATGAGTCCACCTTTGAATTTTCCTTTACTAGCAGTTCTAGATAATTCTTGATGAGCCTCAAATTTTTCTTTAAAACCTTCTATATCTACTTTTAAATTATGTTCTTTTGCCATTTCTTCTGTTAGTTCAATAGGAAAACCATAAGTATCATATAATTTGAAGGCATTAGATGCATCGATTTCGTTGCCATTTAGATGGGTTAAAAGCTTGTCAAATTCTCTTAGACCTTTTTCTAAAGTGCGATTGAATTTAATGCTTTCATTTTTTAGTACTTCTAATACTACTTCTTTATTATCTTTTATTTCTTCATAATAGTTTTCATATTTTTTAATTACTTCTAAAGCAACTGGTTCCATCCAATTTGTATTTGTATCTATTCCTAGTTTTTTAGCATGACGGATTGCCCTTCTAATTAGTCTTCTTAAAATATAGCCTTGATCAGTATTACTTGGTTTAATACCGGCACGATCAGCGCTGATAAAGACACTGGTGCGAATATGGTCTGCTATAATACGCATACTAATTTCATTCTCTTTATAACTTTTGCCACTTACTTGTTCAATAGAAGTAATGATTTCTTTCCAAATTGATGTCTTGTAATTATCGTCTACTCCTTCTAGTACAGCAACAACTCGTTCTAGTCCCATACCGGTATCGACATTTTTCTGAGATAATTCAGTTATTTTTCCTGCCTCATCTTTATGAAATTCCATAAAAACGTTATTCCAAATTTCTACCCATCTATCATCTTTCGGATCAAATTCGACTGGTATTTCATCAGTGCTTCTAAAATAGAAGATTTCTGTATCACCACCACATGGACCTGATTCTCCAGCGATCCAAAAGTTATCTTCTACTCCGAGATAAGCGATTCGTGCTTCCGGAATTCCTAGGCTCATCCAAATCTCTGCTGAAGTATTATCTCTTGGAATATCTTCATTTCCCTCAAAAACGGTAACTGCTAGACGTTCAACCGGAATATTTAAAACTTTAGTTAAAAACTCAAAACTGTAGCCAATACTTTCTTTTTTAAAATAATCTCCTAAGCTCCAATTGCCAAGCATTTCAAAGAATGTATGATGAGTTTTATCACCAATACTGTCTAAATCCGTTAAACGTACACATTTTTGAGCATCACATAATCTCTTTCCTTTTGGATGTGGTTCTCCTAAAAGATAAGGAATTAATGGTTGCATTCCGGCAGTGTTAAATAATACGGTTGGATCATTTTCTGGAATTAATGGTGCACTTGGGATTTCAACGTGGCCATGTTCGACAAAATATTTAATAAATTCATCTTTTAAATTCATTCTTCTACCCCCTCAATAAAATCGATTACGCGATCATCTAATTTTTCAATATTATCATTTACAATTGTAATATCAAAGTTGCTATAGTTTTCTAAAGCAGTTTCTGTTTCGTGCATCTGTTCTTCTAAAGATAATTTACTTGGAGCAAATTGATTTACGACATACATAGAATAAACATTATTAAATGTCTTTTTCATTTCCTCTATTTCAATTGGAAGCCTTACATCACTGATAATTACAACATCATAGTATAGATTATAAACCTTTATATCTTCAATCATTCTATTCACAAAGAATAAAGGCATATCCATATTTTCTCTAATTGTAACACCTAAATCTTGTAAAAATTTACGTGGTTTTGGTTCACTTCCATCCCATTCAATAATTTCTTTTGCATATATTTTTAAATATTTGCTGAATTCGGTAATAATCGTTTTTTTCCCTAAAGATAAGTAATGCTCTTTAATAATTTTCGCTACCTCTCCTTTTCCTGAACCAGATTTACCTGCTACTAAATATATTTTCATTTTAACCTCCATCTCTTCCGCGACTGTGCCGCTTCAGACACAAATCGAGAAG
>CAMMXG010000013.1 GCA_946500895.1 uncultured Mycoplasma sp.
TATTGAACTAAAATCTTTTTTATGTGCTATTTTTTCTATTTTATTTTTCAAACTAAACACCTGTTATTATTATAAAAGTTTCCCAAAAATTCATACCTAGTATAATCTATTTTATCTAAATTACCCGGCCCATATTACCAAAAAAATTAGTCATAAGACTAATTTTTAAACTTAAGGTTCACAAACAAAATTAATTGTTTGTTCATCATAATCACTAGTTATCGTAATACTATGGGTTCCTCCATTGACAAAGAAACCAGTAATTCCCTCACACGTACCATAAGATGAGCCATCTACACTGCAAGTAGTTTGATTTAGTTGATTATAGCTACTAGTATTATTCGTTTTAATACTAACGCGACATTGTCCCATACCGGTCATAGGATGAGCAGTAACTTGGTAATCTAATTTTTCTCGATTTAAAGTAATACATTTATTAATGGTTTTAGAAACCTGATTATCAATAACTATTTCGAATTCATAGCAAGTTTCTCCATAACCTTTATAAGGAACACCAATACTATTACTAGTAAAGGCCTCACCATCATAAATAATTTTATAATTATATTTATTATCCTTTCCAGAGAGAGAAACTTTAAAGTAAGACTCATTAACAGGCTCTAAATTAATAGTTACCTGACTTAATGCTTCTTGTAACAAATCTTGTTCATTTACCGATTCATCATTATCATCTGAGGTATTATCAGAATTATTACCATCACTAACATCAACCCGATTGTCGTTATCGTCTTCAAAATCATCTACTGAAGTATCTTGTTCAATTCCTGCACTATCATTTTGCTCATCTTCCATATTATTTTCATTTTCAACTATTGCTTGTTTATCAACGTTATAACTAAAAGTAAGTGGTATTTCATATATTCCAAAATTATTATAATAAGCTTCGTTAGTTGGCACAAGCATTCTATCAAACGATACTTCGATTTGATAGGTAGACATATCTAAGAAAAGAGAAAAAATACTTTCATCTTCCATCGTTTGCGCTAAAGCCAAAGTAAAAGTTGTATCCGAAACTTTTCTAGCCGAAAGAACAACTAAGTCATCAATTACATCTCCATCTTCAATAATTGTAAAGGGATGTTCTGAATTTTGAGCACTATATTGAAAGCCAAAATCACTATTAGCATATTTTTGACTATAAAAATTAGTTCCAATTTTATTTCCAATTTCTTGAGCTACTGCCAATCTATAATTATCTAAAGAAATATTTAAATTAGTTTTATAAGCATCTAAAAGCTGAAAATAATCATATCCTTCTAAAGCATCATAATATTCTTCCACACCAATTGCATTTCCCAAATAGGCATCACTTTCTTCAGTAGTTTCTAAGAGAGTGATAATTAATGCTTCACCACTTGCTTCCGCCTGATATTTTCCTTCTTCAAATTCAAAGACAATTAAATCACCATCAAAACGATAAGTAGTCTTATATTCAGTAACCGAACCAGTAGCAGCACTATTGTCCATAAACCTAAATTTATAAATATATTCTTCATCAATATAAACAATTTCGCCTATTTCACTTTCTTCTAGCTGAGACACATCTTTTGCCTCCCATGGTTCTAAAAAGAATAAAGATGCATTTTCATATTTAAACAATTTATTTTGATATCGATTATGAATAATATTTGTTTTTACTACATTAAAGATAAAAATAAAAATTATAATAAAAATGATAATAGCTATTATTATTATAGCTTTCTTTTTAATAGAAATATTTTTAAACATACTACACTCCCTTATTAGTAATTATTTACTATTATAAGTTTACCATATCTTATAGGTTATTTTCAAGGATTATTATGTTCTTCTACTGACATTCAAAACAAGTCCAACACTAATCATACTAATAAGAAGACTAGAACCTCCATAAGAAAAGAAAGGAAGGGTAACTCCGGTAACAGGAATTAAACCAACAACAACCGCTAAATTTAAAGCAGCCTGAATAAACAAAAGAGAGGCAAGCCCAAAAGCTAAATATTTGGAAAATAAATCATTGCTTCTAAGTGCAATTCTAAGCATTCTATAAAAAATAAAGAAGAAAAAGCCACACACAATAAGTACCCCTAAAAAGCCAAACTCTTCACTAATAATTGAAAAAATAAAATCAGTTTGTGGTTCTGGCAAATAAAAATGTTTCTGTCTAGAATTTAAAAATCCTTGTCCAAGAAGTCCTCCCGGACCAATCGCATATAAACTCTGAATAATTTGATATCCACTACCCAAAGGATCACTCCAAGGATTTAAAAAAGACACAATCCTAGCCATTCGGTATGGTGCTGCTATAATAAGTGCTACAATTCCCGCCAGTCCTAAAACGCCTAATTTAACAAAAAAAGATATCTTAAGCCCTGATGCAAAAATAAGAGCAATCAAAGTAAGAGCCATAACCATCGCTGTTCCAAAATCCGGTTCTAACATAATGAGCACAAAGAAAATGCCAATAACAAGAAAAATTGGAAGTGCTCCCTTTTTGATATCTCCCATACTCTTTTGATTACGAGCAAGATATTTTGAAGCAAAAATAATAAGACCTAATTTAGCAAATTCACTAGGTTGTACACCAAGTCCCCCAATTCCAAACCAACTTCTACTACCATTTCTAACTGTACCTATCCCTGGAATTAAAACAAGAACAAGTAAAATAAAACAAATACCCAAAATTAGATTAGCTTTCTTTTTTAGAAACTCTAAATCAATCTTACTAGCAAAAAGCATAGCTAGTATTCCTATTACAAAAAACAAGCCTTGTTGTTTAACATATTTAAAAGCATCTTGATATTTAAATTCAGCCCAAATACTACTAGCAGAATAAATCATAATAATACCAAAAATACTAATTAAGATAACGCTTATGAAAAGAAGATAATCCATATGTTTCTTCTTCATTCATCATCACCTAACAAATTTTATGAAATTAAAAAAAATGTAGAACTTCTACATTTTATAACCAAACACCATATGTAATCGCTGCCATAGCAAGGATCAACCCTGCTACCCAAAAGTATCTTACAATATCTTGTTCATTCATTCCCATAACTTCAAAATGGTGATGAAGTGGTGCTCGTTTAAATACTTTTTTATGGAACTTACGAATCGCAATAATCTGGATTAAACTACTTAAAGTTTCAACTACAAACACTCCACCAATTACTGCTAAAGAAAGTTCGTGTCTTGTAATAATGGCAATAGTTGCAAGCGCTGCTCCTAAAGATAAAGACCCTAAATCTCCCATAAATACTTTCGCAGGATGAGCATTAAATACCAAAAATCCCATCAATGCTCCTACTAAAATAAAACAAAATATAGCTACTTCTTGGTATCCTTCCATCCAACCTGCATTCCAAGAAATAAGACCAAAAGCAAAGAAAGCAATCGCTGAAAGCCCACCTGCTAAACCATCTAGTCCATCAGTAATATTAACCGCATTACTCGTTCCAACTAACAAGAATAAGATAAATAATCCAAAAGTCCAACCAAGAGGAATCGTAATACCAAGACTGGATATAACCAAATCAGATTGTCCACCATTACTCATAAAGATATAGAAGAAAACAAGAGCAATAATCATTTGAATTAAGAGTTTAGCGAGTATACTAAGTCCTTTATTGTTATGATACTTTATTTTTAAATAGTCATCTATAAATCCAAGTAGAGCATAAGTCAAAAATACAAATACTAAAATAATCAAATTATGAGATATTTCAATACTATCATTAAAATACAAAAGAATAAGAGCAATAATTGTAGGAATAATAAAGATTAATCCTCCCATTGTTGGCGTTCCCTCTTTTTTTAAGTGCCTCTCACCAATATAATGGCTAACATATTGCCCAATATGAAATCGTTTTAAAATAGGAATTAATATTACACCAGTAATAATTGCTAAAATAAAACCTAATAATAGCGCCATTGCTGCTTTAGCAAGTATTAACATAACCCACCTCTTCCTTTAAATTATTATACTACTTATTATCCTTTTTTTCCTTAATTTGATTATTATTTTACACAAGAGTTTACGACTTATCCAAGCATCAGCATAATCGTTTCACCCTCTGCTACATAGTAACCAGCATTTGGACTCATATAAATAACTGTATCTCCATCACCAGAATACTCTATTTTAAAATTTTTTAAAGTTTTTGTTGCTTCTTCCCGACTCATACCAACTACATTAGGTAAAATACTATATTTTTTATCTAACCATGTATATTCTTTGGCCATACCATCACTTCTTGGCTCAATATCTAATATATCAATCGCTGATAACATGACATTACGAGCAATTGGAGCCGAAACCACCCCACCATACTGGGTAACACCTTTGGGATTATCAATTGCAACATAAACCACAATTTCCGGATCATCGGCAGGTAAAAAACCCATAAATGATAAAATATAATTTCCATCTAAATAAGAACCATTTTCTACTTTTTGGGCTGTACCAGTCTTCCCTCCAACTCGAAAGTTTTCAATGTAGGCATTTTTACCACTACCATTGGCAACAACACTTTCTAAAGCATAGCGCACCAAACTACTGGTTTCCTCACTAATTACCTCTCTAGTCATCTCTGGTTCAATTTTCTCAATTAAACTATCCGTTTCGCTTTCTAGAAAAGCTCCTACAATATAAGGAGTATAAAGCTTTCCACCATTAATCGCTGCTGATACTGCTCGTACTTGTTGAATCGGTGTTACACTAATACCTTGCCCAAAACTCGTTGTTGCCAGTTCTACCGGCCCCATTTTATCAATATCAAACAAAATTCCTGTAGATTCTCCATTTAAATCTATTCCTGTTTTATCACCAAAACCATAAGCATCAATATAACTCATAAGAGTTTCAACTCCCAAAGTTTGCCCTATCTTAACAAAACCGGGGTTACAAGAATTTTCTACTACTTCAAGCATTGTCTGTGTTCCATGCCCTCCCGCTTTCCAACAATGAATAGTTGCTCCATCTACATTAATCGAACCAGTATCAGTAAAAGTATCTTCAAATAAATTAATGGTCTGTTCTTCCAAAGCAGCTGACAAAGTAATAATTTTAAAAGTACTTCCAGGTTCATAGGTCATCCAAATAGGAAGATTACGATTAATAATTTCTGTTGCATAGTTCCCATAATTATTACTATCAAAAGTAGGACGACTAGCCATAGCTAAAATCTCACCTGTATCAGGATCCATAGCCAAAATCATTGCTTGTTCCGGATTATATTTGGAAACAGCATTATCCAGTTCATTTTCAATCGCAAGCTGCAAATCAATATCAATGGTCAGTTGTAAAGTAATACCACTTGTTGGCGCTTCATAAACTTCAGTCAGTTCCAGTTTATTTCCTTTTCCATCGGAAAAATATTTAATCGCCCCATCAGCCCCAGTTAAATACTCGTCATAATAAAGTTCAATTCCAGATAAACCTTGATTATCAATTCCAACATAGCCTAACACATGAGATAATACTGTTCCATAAGGATAATATCTTTTACTTTCTTTTAATAAATATACTCCATCATATCCCAAAGCATCAATTTGCTCAGCTATATCATAATCAAGCCCTCTACCTTCCGGATGCACTCGTTCAATAGATGTAGATTTCGTAACATGCTTAAGCATATCTTGATAATCTGTCCCCAAAATATCTGATAAATCACGCGCTACTGCTTCGGCATCATCAATTTGCCCCGGAACAACGACAAGGGATACAGTTGTAATATTAGTCGCTAATACTTCCCCATTTCGATCAACAATTTCTCCTCGATCAGCTTTAATAGGAAGTTCTCTACTCCATAAACTTTCTGCCAAACTAGAAAGTTTATCATAAGCAAAAACTTGAATATAAAAAACTTTAATAATAATCGCAATCAAAATAATAACACTAACAATAAATATAAAACGAATTCTTTCATGAATAGTACTAAAAAACATATTCTTCACCAATAAACTATATGAAATCAAAAAAAAATTAGAAGTTACTCTAATTTTAAATTATCCAATCTTTACTTTCATCATAGCTTTATAAACTTTTTTAATTACTTCTTTTTTATCATGATTCATATCAATAAAATTTACATGTAACTGATAACCACTATCAAAACTAAATAATAACTCTACTTTACCAGGCTTAAAATTAATAGCACTAGTAGAAATAGAAACATAAGGAATAACATGTGTTTTTTTATAATATACTGCAAGCGTATCTCGATCAAATAAAATCATTTTCTTATCCGTAAAAACAACATAATCTTTACTATTTTTATATCCAATTAAAATAGTTTCATTATCTTCTACATACTCTTTTGCATAATCCGGCAACTTATCTTCATAAACCTCAGTTTTAAAATCAAAATACTTAGATAATTCTTTAAACTTAATATAAGACATAACAGCACTCCTAACTAATATAATTGTACAAAAAAAAGGAATATATTTCAATTCCTTAATTATTTATTTGATAGTATTTCTTATCACCAAAAGGAGTATAAGCTAGTTCTTTTTTATTGTTATCTACAAAAGAATTCCTATTTTCATATCCTTCTTCGTAACCTTCTGCATAAATATATTGAGAAGCAATCATGTTCCCATCACCTATTTCAACGGTTGAACCAGTAGGATAAATACTTGTATCAGTTCCATGCATAATGCCTAAACTTCCCCAAGCACTATCACCTAAATTAGAATTCGTAATAGTAACATCAGAACTTGCAATCGATACCGAAATTTCACTAGTACCTGTTACAGTAACTTGATCAATTATAGCATTTGCTACACCATGAATATTAATTCCAGACTCCCCACCAGTAACAGCAATATTAGTAATCTTATAATTTTCTACTCTTGCGCCATTATGAAATGTTACTTTTAAAGCATCGGCATTGGCATTTAACATATTAATTGTCAGATTACCTAAAGAACCATTATTAGTAATAAAAACTCCTGCTTGACCAAATACAACATCTGATACATTTAAAATAGTTTTTCCCTTAGAACTACCTTCTAAATAAAGTTCATTTTGAATATTTAAACTATCTATATTATATTCTCCATCGCTAAATATTACTTTTGTACCATCAGGTAATGCAGATAGCACATCATTCATAACACTTGCTAATTTATTTGAGATAGTAACTGTAAAATTAGTTGCTTCAACTACTGCTCTATTTGGATTATAAAATGGTGCATAAGTAACTCCATCAATTACACCTTCAATATTAGAACCGGCAAAATCAACTTTTACATTGTTTAACTTTAATAAATTAGTATTATCAGCACCACTTAAAGTAATTCTACCTTTATTTAAAGTTACATTAGTTAAAGTAGTAGTAATACCTTTCTTATTAATATAAATTGAACCGGCAAAATCAGTTGGATCACTTGTATCAGGATTAACTGTAATATTAGTTAATACTGCATTATCTCCATAAATTTCCACTACTTTATTTGGATTACCATCACTTGGATCAACTTGAGCAACCAATGTTAAATTAGAAACTTTAACATTATCACCAAAAATAGTTATAAAGTTTTGAGATGCTATAGCACCATTTGGTACAGCCTCTCCCGCTTTTAAAGTTACATTACCATCACCAACAATAGTTAAGTTACTAGCTGTAATTGGGAAGAACCAACCAGTTTGTCCACCCATACCATCTTCATAGATTGGCATAGTACCTTGATATAAATTATAAATTCCTTCATGTATAATCCAATATTGATTATCATCTTGATTATTAATAGCTGATACCAAATCTTCTTCGCTATTAATTTCAATTACACTTGAAATGCTACTATCCATAAGAATTGTAAATTCTGTAACATTTCCTGCATCATCCTTTGCAACAAAATGATAAGTTCCATTTGAAGTAATCTTCTTAGTATAACTTAAACCAGTATCACTTAAATCTTGTAATTCACCATTTAAAGTAACACTTGCTAAATGCTCATCGGAAATCGTTACTATTTCTGTTTTATTAACTACATATCCATTATCTAGGCCACCTACTTTTGGAGCAGTTTTATCAACTTCAAAAGTAATTGCTTCACTACTATTAAATGCAGCATCAGTAACTACTAATGTGTATTTTCCATCAACCAATGCATTTTGAGTTAAATCTTCAAGACTAGCTAATTCATTATTTAATAAAATAGTTACTTCATTTGTATCAGTAATACTTATTACGGATGTATCATTAATAATAGCATTATTTAAAATACCACTAACTACTGGAGCAGTTGTATCATCAAGTATTAAAGCAAGAGTATCTAAAGCCTCTATTAATTCATCTTTTTTCGTACTTTCACCTAAAGCTCCAACTTTTGCTACTACGTCTTCATCTATTCTAAAACTTCTTGCTTCTTCTAAGCTAGTTTTATCAGTAGCAGACTCTGTTTTTTCTTGTAATTCTGTAACTAAACTTGCAACATTAATTGTGTTTTGTACAGCATTAATACGATTAGTTAAATCAGTCTTATTCTCACTATCAGATAATGAATTAATTAATGCACTGGCAATATTTACATCACCTTGTGTAAATGTTTCTTCAGCAAGTTCTACTGCTGAAATAGCATTAATCATATTTTGTACTGCTTGAACTCTACTAGCTAATCCAGTCTTATCATTACCATCTGCTAAAGCATTAACTAAAACTAAAGCACTATCAACATCTGTTTGTGATAATGAACTTTCTGCCTTAATAACTGCTGCTAAAGCATCTTCATATGAAGTATCTACAGCTGGTTCTTCTGGAGTGCTTGGAGTTGTTGGCTCACTTGGTGTACTTGGATTTTGACTCTCATCATTATCATTTTTATCACTACCATTATTACCAGTGTTTGGCTTGTTACTATCTTCACCTTCTTCCCCCTCACCATTCGTGTTCTCATCATCTAAATTCTCATTGTCGTCGTTTTGTGTACCATTATTATTAGTGTTATTATTTTCATTTAGACTTTCATTGCTTGGATTAGCGAACACAAAAATACCTAAACCAACAATAAGAATAATAACAACTGCTAATATAATGATTTTTTTCTTATCCATAATAAACCTCCCTACTTCGACAATTTTATTATATCATTTCCCTATTCTTTGGCAATAATATTACAAAAAATTGACATAAATTTTACAAAACAAAAAACTAGAACAATGCTAGTTTATTTAAAGGCCAAATTCTCAAAGACACTTTCCCTATGATATCATCTTTACTAATTAAACCGATTTCTCTACTATCTAAAGAATCTTCTCTATTATCACCCAGTACAAAATACATATCTTCAGGAATAGTTTCATAGCCTAAACTATTTAGTTCAAAATCATCATATTCCAATCCCTCATCTAAATAATTTTCAACATACACCTCACCATTAATATATAAAGTGTTATCCAAAATAGAAACAATATCACCAGGAAGTCCAATAACTCTTTTAATCAAATATTTTGTATCATCATATTCAAAAGAAATAATATCTCCTCTTTTGATATCAGTAAAATGATATTTAAACTTATTTAAAACAAGTACATCTCCATTTCCTAAAGTACTAGACATAGAATTACCGACTACTTGTGTAACTGAAACAACGTAAATCATCAAAAGCAAAATAACAACTATAACAATAATTAATTTAACAGCATCTAATATAAATTCTCTAACACTAAGCCAGTCCATAACCCACCTCTATTTAAATAACTTCTCACAACAATTTTTAAATTTTTTCCCTGATCCACAAATGCATGGTTCATTTTTATCCGGCAAAATCATATTTTCTTTTAGATGATTTAAATTGTTACCGTAATAAACCCATACCGGAAATTCTGGTATTACATTAATTGTTTCCTTATATAATTCTTCAATAGAATCACAAATATTTAGTAATATATTCTCATTATTAATATCAAATCCTGAATAAAAAATTAGTTCATTAATGAAAGAATTAATACTAGCTGAATTCAAATGAAGTTCTAGAAAATTCAAAAAATTTAATATTTTTTCTTGAAACAAATTTAATTTATATTTCCCAAAACTAATTAATTCCTCTAAACTATACTTAGCTAGCTTAAAATTTTTACGCAATTCTATAACATCTTTATAAAAAGGAAATTCTAAAGAAACAAGATAATCCTTCTTTTTAAAACGAATAATATCTACTTTTTCTTTCCATTTTAGATTTCTTTTAAACTGAATCTTAAATGTTGCCACATCATAGCGAATAGCATATTCCCCCAAAAGTGAAACAACATCTTCTAAAGGAAGAACATTATAAACTCGAGATATCCCAATTACTGCACTATCAACTACATCTTGCATCGAATATTCTTCTTCATTAAGCAAATTCATTGCCATCTTAACACAATTAATTAAATCATCAGGAATATAGTATTCATTATTTTCTAATAATACCAAATAATTACTCATTAAATTTTGAAATAACAAATAATCTATATACCCATTCTCTTGTTTTTTTATATTCTCATCTAATAATTTTTTTAAAATACCAATTTCTTCCATACTACAAAGCCTAAGAATAATCTCTGGGTCTTCTTTATAAAGAGAAATGATATTTTGATACATATCATTTCTACTTATTTTCTCATATTCTTCTGCTTTAGGATTAATTTTTAAATAAAAACCATAAACCTCATTTTTACTCTCTTTAAGCATGTAATCTTTTAAACTCATTATTGATACTCCTCTAAAAGTTTTTTATGAATTCCTGGTTCGACAATATTAATTGCATTAATTGCATTTTCTAAACTTATTTTAAAGTTACCTTTATAAAAAGCATTTTCAGCTTTAATAAGCCCTAATTCCACATCTTTATACATTGCCCGATATCGATTTCCATAAACAATCGCTGCCTCTGCCATCTTGGCAGTTTTCATCGCTTCTTTGGTCGTATTATAAACTTTAAGTGTTAAATCTCTAGCCGTATCCACTCTTGTATTTAAAGTTTTAATGGAAATAGGCCTTTTGTCTAATTCTTTAATCATATCTTGAATAGATGCTGCAGCTTCTGATAACTCAACATAAAAATTCTTAGGTGTAACTGGAAGTTTGTAAGAACGAATATTATTTTTAGCTTGATTTAAAATTCGTTTAATTTCATCTAATTGTTCACGAGCACGTTTTTCATCTTCTTTTAGACTTCCCAAACTACGTAATGTTTGCTCTAATTTTTCTTCAGTCTTTAAAAGTTTAGTATTTAAAATTTCCATTTCTTTAGAAAGGCGAGAAAAAGCAAAAACACGTCTTCGATGCATATCGATAATACGATTATAATCATCTTTAATTTCTACGATTTCCTGACTGATAACATCCAAAACCGAAACATCTTCATCACTTAAATCATAACTATATTTAAGGTCATCAATCTTTTTATTTAAATCATTACTAATTTTTTCCAATTTTGTAGCCTTTATTAAAATACTACGTTGAAAATCTTCAAATATTCTCTTTGATAATTTTTCCTTATCAAAATTATGATATAAAGAATCAAAATAATCAAGAATTGTTTTAAGTTCAAAAACGCTATCTTCCAAATTTAAAACATTCAGTCTACCAAAAACATCATTAATCTTCTTTTCCGATTCAGTAATATTATAATCAATATTAAGATAATCTAAATTATATCCTTCTTTTTCCATTTTCGTAGTGATTTTTTTAATATCCGCTATCTTATCAGGGATAAGTTTTTTACCCATGATGATAATAGAAGGCGCTTCTTCTACTACTACTTTTAAATTTCCAATAGTATCATCTATTGCTTTAACAATTTTTCCAACTTCAGTATATTCATTTTTCTCCATAGCTACTTCAAAAGCACTAAAAAGCTTATCTACATTTTCAAATTGAAGTTCAATTGGAGTAGACGCTTCATCATAATCAGTTTTATTAGCATTATACTTTGTAAGAATAACTCGATACTCACTTTTAAGTTTCGTAATCGTTTCTCTATTTTTCTCTTCACTTAAAGTAATTTCTTTTATTTCATCTAATAAGAAGTTAGATTTTGTTTTAACATAAGCTATTTGTAATTCTAATGCAGCAATTTTAGGTTTTAACGACTTATAATCTTTATCTTCAAAAGCGTTTTCGATTTCAATTAAGCCATCCGTAATTTTAGGAACTTCAACTTCTTTAATTTCTTTTAATCTCGCTTGCCAATCATCATATTTTTTCTGCATAACATCATTATTAATTAAAGCTCCAACTTTATTTAATTCTGAAAGAATAGAAGCACCAACAATTAAGTTTTTATCCCGCTCTAAATTAGCAATTTCATCTTTATATTTATTACGTTCTTTTTTATTAATCAAATTTAAAACAACAATAATAAGGACAACCGTAAAGACATAATAAAGAATACCTATAAAAATAAAAGTAGTTCTTGACATACCATTCACTTCCTATGATTTAATTGTATCACATATTAGGGTTATTTGTCGATATTAAGGAACGAAAAAATAAAAAAAGTTCTGATATCTAATTTACCAAAAAATTCATAATCAAATCAATCATAACATCTTTTTCTTTAGGATTGGACTCTGCAATTAAAAGAGTTAAAGAAGCTAAGGTATTATTATCAATTACTGCTCTATCATTTACATACAAAATATTATAAAATTGAAGAAAGTAAATAAATAAAGTGGCAGCAATCCTTTTATTTCCATCAATAAATACATGATTTTTTACACAGGTATATAAAAAATTAGCAGCCTTTTCTTCAATGCTTTCATAGACATCTGCACCATCAAATGTTTGATAAATATTACGAATAATACTTTCCAAGCCTTTATCTCTTTCAATGGCAAACAAATCGCTTTTCTCATGAAATTTTAAAGTCTTAATAATATCTATACAATTTTTATAAGTTATTTTCTCACTACTAATATTTCCTTTAGGTTTAGTTAAACTTTTATGGTCATAATCATCTAGCAAATCTAGAGATTTAGTATAACTTTGTAATACTTTAATAATGTCACTAGCCCCTAATTGGTCTAATCCTTCTAAATTGCGACTGGCAATATCTATTAGTTTTACTGCTTTTTCTAAATATTCTAGTCTACGCTCATTTACTGCATATCCTTTAATTAAATAATCTTTCAGTATTTGATTAGCCCATTTTCTAAAAATAATACCATTTTTAGATTTAACGCGATATCCAACTGATATAATCATATCTAAGTTGTAATATTCTACTTCTTTGGTTTGAGTTTTACCCTCTATAGCCCCATGTTTAGTGGTTGTTGCAAATTTTGCAACAACCACTTCATCCTTTAGCTCCTCTTCTAAAGTATTTTTGATATGCCTAGAAATTACTGATTTATCTCTATCAAATAATTTGGCCATTTGATCTAAAGATAACCATACCGTTTCATCTTTCATATTCACTTCTAGTGTTACATTTTGATTTTCAAATATTATAATTTCATTTTTCAACACAAAACCTCCCATCAAACAAAATTATAAAATTTACACTCCTACTATTATTTATTACCCTTATATACTGTATTACTTTTTCTGTATGGTTAATTTACACATTTTTTACATTAATTTTTTAATATTTTTGATAAGTTAAATGAATACCTTCTTCTTGGATTCTAAAATCTTCTAATCGATCTTCTTCAGTAAGCAAATTAAAATACCTGTTTCCACCTACTACTAACTGTATACTGCCTTCTACCACACTATCATTAGATCGAAAAGAAAGATAATCATGTGCTTCTACTTCACTTGTATTACTTAAAAAGTCAATTACTGCCTGATATCCTGGTAATAGAGTTTGGCCCAAATATTTAGCATAGCTACCATTTTGATAAACAACAAATTGATCAGGTGCAGTCATCTGAACATACAAATTATCTCCTAAACTTGCTACCCATTTAGCACTGATAATACGATTATATGCTGTATTTATTACATGCGTTGCTTCCTCATAATCCATACCTTCGCCACATGCCTCAGCTATAGCAATAGCACAGCAAACATTAAGTTCCTCTTCCGTCAAATTAAATTTACGTAATATTTTTTCTATTTTTTCTTCTTGAGTAAGAGAAACATCTTCTTCCTTTGCGAAAGTAAGTAAAGTATCTTTTTCTATACTTTTTTGAAACATAATATGTTCAATTCCATAATCTAAATCATCAGATTCAGTCTTCTTTGCATCACTTTCATTTAAGCTTTCTGAACTAGCAGAAGTTATAAGAATACTAATTGTAAGTAGCAAAGTTGAAGTTAACTTCACTCCATAAGTAGAAGCTATTTTCTTAACTTCTTCTAACTTTTTCTTATCATTCCAAATTTCTAAATTCATAAAACCACCCTTTCTCTTTTGCCAATAACAGGCAAAATGGTATCACAAAAAAGATAGTTGAATCAACCAAATAAACAATTTATTTAAAGATATTGACACTTTTTTACAAAAAAAGAAAGCTATTTTTCGCTTTCTTCTAACATTGTTGTAATAAAAAGTCCATATCCAGTAGTAACATTATCCGTAACTACATGAGTAACTGCTCCAACAAGTTTCCCATCTTGAACGATAGGTGATCCGCTCATTCCTTGGACTACTCCTCCAGTTTCTTCTAAAAGTCTTTCATCTGTTATTTCAAAAGAAATGTTTTTAATCTCACTATTTTCATTAATTTTAGTAATTTCAATTTCAAACTCCTCAACCTTTTCATCTTCTAAAACAGTATAAATTGTTGCTGTACCAACTTTTACTTCATCTGGTTCGGCAATCGAAATTAAATTATCCTCATCATACTCATCCGTATAAGTACCATAAATACCAAACTTTGTATTTTTATCTATATCTCCATAAACAGTATTATAATAAAACTTAGCATTTTTACTTCCGGGATTACCATTGGTACTGGCATCAATACTTGTAATAGCATTTTTAAATATGGTTCCTGTTCTCACTTCGACAATTTTTGATGTATTACTTTCTAATACCTCATGCCCTAATGCTCCATAAGTATTTGTAGCTGGATCTATAAAAGTTAAAGTTCCAATTCCCGTAATACCATCTTTAACATATAATCCTGTTTTATAAACTCCATTTTCTAACGCAAGACTAATATCAGTTGTTTTTTCTTTATCACCACGCTTATAAGTAATTTGAATTGCATCCTGATTTACATGCTTTTCGAGTTCACTTGATAACTCTTCAATAGTAGTAACAGATGTATCTTCTACTTTAATAATAATATCTCCCTCTACTAAATCCGACTTATGATATTTCCCATTGATTTTATAAAAGCCAATAACCATAACTCCTTCACTTTCAATATCAATTCCAATTGTTGAACCACCTAAAATAACTTCCGATGAATACGCCCAAACACTCATTGGCGATATCAATAAAATACATAAAAAAACTATAAACTTTTTCATACTAACCACCATTTATAGTATGGAAAATTTATAGTTTTAAACTCTTACAATAATTGGTTTTTGCCAATTTTTACTAGTATTGACGCCCAAAATAAAGTCTATATTTTGCTTTTTTGCCACAAACAACACAATCAGTATGAATCTCTTCATCATCGATTAAACAACGACTTTTCATACTAAATTCATCTTTAATTTTATTTTCACAAGTTTCATCGCCACACCAATTTGCTTTAATAAATCCCGGTTTACTAGTGGCAATTTCCCTAAATTCATCCCAAGAGTTTGCCACATATATCATACTATCGCGGCGCTTCAAGGCTCTATCGTATAAGTTGTTTTGAATATCCACAAATAGCGTTTCTAATGCATTAGCAACATCTTTAATTGGTACTTTAATCTTTTCTAAAGTATCTCTTCTAACTAAAGTAACTTCATTACTTTCCAAATCTCTCTTACCAATTTCAATACGAACTGGATAACCCTTTACTTCTGCTTCCGCAAATTTAAAACCAGGTGTTTTATCTCTTTCATCTACCTTATAAGAAATATCCAATTTCTTTAAACATTCACATAATGTATCAGTAACTTCTTTTACTTTTTCATCATTACCAATTGGAATAATAATCGTTTTTACAGGTGCAATATTTGGAGGTAACACAAGTCCTCTATCATCACCATGAACCATAATTAAAGCCCCAATCATTCGGGTTGTAACACCCCAACTAGTTTGATATGGAGTTTTAAGTTTATTATCTTTATCTAAAAATTCAATCCCAAAAGCTTTCGCAAAGCCATTACCAAAATAATGACTTGTACCATTTTGAAGTGCTACTCCATCATACATCATAGCTTCTAGTGAATAAGAAGCCACTGCTCCTGCAAACTTCTCTTTTTCTGTTTTTTTACCAACAATTACCGGTATAGCAAGAACATTTCTTTGAAAGTCTTCATAAACATGAAGCATTTTTAATGTTTCATTTATTGCTTCTTCTTCTGTAGAGTGCATCGTATGTCCTTCTTGCCATAAAATTTCTCTGCTACGAAGGAATGGTCTAGTTGTCTTTTCCCATCTAACAATGGTACACCATTGATTATATAATTTTGGTAAATCTCGGTATGACTTGATTATTTTCTTATAATAATCACAAAATAATACTTCACTAGTTGGTCTAACACATAAACGTTCATCAAGTTTTTCACTTCCACCATATGTTACCCAAGCCACTTCAGGTGCAAAACCCTCCACATGTTCTTTTTCAACGTTTAGTAAAGATTCAGGAATAAACATGGGCATTTGCACATTTTCGTGTCCTGTTTCTTTAAATTTTTGGTCTAATATTTTTTGCATATTCTCCCAAATCGCATATCCATAAGGACAGATAATCATACTTCCTTTTACACTTGAATAATCTACCAATCCTGCTTTTTTAACAACATCAGTATACCACTGAGCAAAATCTTTATCTCTACTTGTAATATCTTTAATCTCACTCATATTATTCCTCCACTTTAAATTGGGCTAATTCTTTATTTTCCGTTAAAATTTTATTTACTTTTTCTGTTGCACTATTAAGTTTTTCACTGCAGTATTTTGCTAGTTTCATTGCTTCTGTATACTTATCAATTGCCGAATCAAGTTCTACATTACCACTTTCTAATTCTTTCACAATAACCTCTAATTCTTTTAGTGCATCTTCAAATGATTTTTCCATTATTCTACCTCCTCTATCACTGCATTTACTTTACCAACATGTAATCTTACTTGTATTTTATCATTTATTTTCAAATCTTTACTTGATTTTATTACCTTTTCATCTTTTGTTACCAATGAATAACCTTTTTCGAGTATTCCTAAGGGATTTACTAATTTCAAAGTATTCACTAGCATCTTATAATTATGATCATTTTTTAAAATAATATTTTTAATACTACTATAAAGTGTTTTTTCTTGAAACACAAGCTTTTCTTGTTGTACCTTAAAAAGCCTCATCGGATCTTTAAGTACAAAACTATTTTTAATATGATCCACCTGTAACTGATAATTATCCAATTTCTTTGTAATATAACTATTTAATATATCAATCATATTATCAAGTTTCTGTTCTTTAATTTCGTATAAAGAAAGCGGATTTTTAAGAATATATGAATTCTTAACATTATCAAGTCTTAATTTATTTCTATGCAAATAATTAGCCATAAATTCATTTAAACGTATTTCAAATGAATGAATTGTATTATTAATTTCGCTAACAGTCGGGACAGCCATTTCCGCTGCTCCAGTTGGAGTTGGAGCCCGAAGATCTGCCACAAAATCAGCAATTGTAAAATCAACTTCATGACCTACTGCACTGATGATCGGTGTTTTTGCATCATATATAGCTCTCGCCACAATCTCTTCATTAAAGGCCCATAAATCTTCAATAGAGCCTCCACCACGACCAACAATTAAAACATCAAGATCATACTTACCACTATCAGCTTCTTTAATTTGTCTAACAATATCAGGAGCTGCATCTCTTCCTTGAACAAGGGCTGGAAACAAAATCGTTTCAGCAATCGGAAAACGTCTTGAAATAGTAGATAATATATCTTTAATTGCAGCACCAGTCGGCGCTGTAACAATCCCTATTCTTTTAGGAATTTTAGGAATCGGTTTTTTATGTGCTTCGTTAAATAAACCTTCTTTAGATAATTTTTCCTTTAATTTTTCAAATTCAATATATAAAGCACCTAATCCATCTACTTCCATCTTATCTACATAAATTTGATAAGTTCCAGCGGTTGGATAACAAGAAATTCTACCCTCAACTAATACATTCATACCATCTTCTGGTTTAAAGTTTAATGTAATAGCACTTGAATAAAACATAACAGCACTAATTCTTGAAGTATCATCTTTTAAAGTAAAATACAAGTGTCCTCTTGTATGATTTTTAAAATTTGAAATTTCTCCTCGTAAAAACACTTTCCTTAAAAATATATTTTCATCAAACATACTTTTAATAAAAGCATTTAATTCTCCAATACTAATATATTTATCTTCCATAATTACACATTCTTTCACTTAGAGTTTTTAAAATTTCTTTATAATGATCTTCATATATTTGTAAAAAAAGAGGATTGATTTGACATTGATAATAATTTTCAATTGCTAAGAAAACATTTTTAATACTATTTGGAGTTACAGATTTTATATAATGATCAACCATTAATCTATTTTCATTATCTAAAGATTCATAAAACAAAAGAAAATCTTCATAAATCGCAGAACTAACAGATTTATTAAAATACATACTATCATCAAATCGAATATAAGGCTTCCCAGTTACTCTAAAAATCGCACCATTATCAATTAAAGCAACTCTAGCCTCCTCTTGCATCAAAATTCCCCAATTCCGATCATGTCGATCATCATTCATAAATAGTATATCATAAAGATACATTCTAATCATATCTTTTTCTAAATTTTCATTAAAAAAAGATAAAGAACGTAAAGCTTCTATAATTTCATTAAGTTCCATATCATCAAAAGAAAAAGTATGTGCCAGCATAAATAAAGAGTGATAATTCAAATCTGCCGAAATAGAATAATTTTTATTATTTATCTTTACACTTCTGTATTTAGCACAATTTAAATGAAATAATCTAGCTAAATAATAACCAATAACTTCTTTTAATTCATCATCAGGTTTTACAAAATAATTAATACCAGATATATTAATTTCTCCAATGTGAACTCGATTAGTAGTATGTATTATTCTTTCACTCATTTTCTTATCTATTTTAAACATTCTCTTCTTTAACTACCTTATCTAATATTGCATTAATCATTTTTCTAACACTATCATCACTATATTTTTTAGCAAGTTCTACTGCTTCATTAATAACTACCACAAAGGGAGTTTCTGTATATTTAAGTTCATATAGAGCAAGACGTAAAATAGATGCCCCAGTCTTATCAATTCTAGATATATCCCAATCTTTCATTTTACTATTAGCAAGTTTATCAAGCTCATCTTTGTAAGTAATAACTCCATAAACCATATCATTAACAAAATCATTTTGGGCATCCATATTATCCTTAATAATATCTTCAATATCACAATCAAGTCCATTGCTTTTCATTAAATCATATTGATATAATATAATCATTATTTTTTCTCTTAACTCACTACGTGTAGCCACATCAATCACCTTTTTTAATTATATTATAATTTATAGGATATTTCAAGCAAAGAAAAAGCAAGACGTAAATTCTTGCTAAGAAATAACATATGGATCAGTACTGGTTCCTGTTCCTGAACTTATTTGTACATCAGCCTTCAAATTAATTACTGGACGAACACCATATGTATTATCCACGCTCCAGTCATGAAAAATCAAACCACCTGTTTCCACAACAAGTACAGAAGCATTCGAGCTGTTATAGTGATATGGAGATATGCTCCAATAAGTTTGGTTGGTGTATAGGTAATAACTTGTATTATTTGTAAAATTTTCTCCCCCAGCATACGATATTTCATCAGCACTGATTAAACCAACTGGATATGTTAGTGCCCCATTTCCATCTTTACTTCCACTTGTGGTATATAAATCACTATCATTTGCACAATCAAGCGTTGGATTGGGTTCTGCAGCATTTGCCCAATATAGTCTTGTATATGCTCCATAGTATGTTGCTGTTGTTCCTGTTCCTCCTCCAGAAGTATACGTATAATTCCCAAGTGATCCACTTATAATATACGGACTTCTATCCCCACAGAATCCAGCATTTCCATCAATATTATTGGCATAACTTTGTAGATTATTCTGATACCATTGATCTAATACACCTTTAATCGTGCTATCACTGGTTAACCCGTGTACTTGATTACCTTCATACATATAGCCTACATACATATTGTCAGTACGTGTACTATTAAATGTACTTGTTCCTATTTGTGTTCCCTCACCTGTTGTACTCGCACTTGTTCCTTGGTATATTATTCGAATGGTTCCATCTCCATTAATCCGAATAATTCGCCAATAAAATCCCCCAAATTTTACCCAGTTATCTGTTGGATTTCCAGCAAAATAATACACTTCTCCATTATTATCATATTGACTTTCATCTAATGACTTATAAATTGTTCCTGTCGTTGTATCAGTTACTGAAACACTAAAATCATTTCTTGTCAACTGCGTTGGATAATTTGCTAAGAGTGTATCTTTTACAAAAACTTGCTCATCAAAATATAAATTACACTTTGTTCCCTTCGTTGTAAATGGAGTTATGTTTAGCTCTTTTGTATCACTTTCATAACTGATATTCAAATTCTCTATTTCACTTCCATCTTTATAGGTACAAGTGCTTTTACTTGTATCTAATGTATAATTTTTACTACTATCCAGTTCTGTTGCTTCTTCACCATCAATGTATAGTCCTATGATATTTAAATCTGCCAAACTATAATTAATTGTTCCATTTACTAAAGGAATTGACTCTGTTACTCTATATTTTGCTCTTGTAAATGTAAGGATCACTGCACTTATTATTGCTATTACAACTACTCCAATTATAATATTTCTTTTTAAATAACTTCTTTTTAATGTTTCTATTTCCATTCTTGCTCCTCTTTTCCCAAGCATATTATCACACTTTAATAGATAATTCATTAGTTTCGACAAAACTTGTCAAAACTTCTTGTGTAGTCATATTATAACTATCTATGATATATTTCTAGTATATATTATTATTGAGTAAAAATCAATATATTTGCTACTATTAACGTACTTAAAATAACAAAAAAATACAGTTAAATGAATAACTGTATTAGTCTAATTCTTTTAATTCAAATAATATATTTAAGGCTTCCATCGGTGTTACATGTAAAGGATCAATTGTCTTTAACTTTTCCCTTAATTTATCTTCCTTTGGTTCATCAAACACCATTGATAACTGTCTATTATCTGGTTCCTTGTTAATTTTCTTTTCTCCCTTTTCATAACTATCCAAAATATTTTGTGCTCGATCTAACAAATCTTCTGGCATTTTCGCAAGCCTAGCAACATGAATACCATAACTTTTATCAGCCGGTCCATTTTGCACTTTATGGAGGAATGTAATCATATTACCTTCTTCCCTTGCTGCTACATGAACATTTTTAACATTTAAAAATTCACTTTCCAAAGTTGTAAGTTCATGATAATGAGTAGAAAATAATGTTTTACATTTAATATTTTTAGCAACATATTCTAGTATTGCTTGAGCAAGACTCATGCCATCATAAGTAGCAGTTCCTCTACCTAACTCATCAAACAAAATAAGACTATTTTTAGTGGCATGAACTAAAGCATTTTGAGCTTCTTTCATTTCCACCATAAAAGTTGATTCGCCACTTACCAAATCATCACTTGCACCAATTCTTGTAAATATTTTATCAATAATTGGCAAATTAGCAGATTTTGCCGGTACAAAAGAACCCATTTGAGCCATAATAATAACGATTGCAAGTTCTCTCATATAAGTTGATTTACCACTCATATTAGGACCGGTAATAAGTAAAACATCAGTTGTAGAATCCATTAAAACATCATTAGGAACATAAGCATCTTTACTTACTTTTTCAATTACTGGATGTCTTCCATCGATAATTTCTATTTTATTTTCATCATTTAGAGTTGGTTTAACTAAATTATATTCATCACTACAAACAGAAAGACTAATTAAAGCATCAATCTCACTAATAACATCTGCTGTTTTCTTAATTTCTAGCACTTCCTCTTTAATCCGATTTCTAATCTCATTAAAAAGCTCATATTCTAGTTCAAATATTTTTTCTTCAGCATTTAATATTAAAGCTTCTTTTTCTTTTAACTCTGGTGAGATATATCTCTCATAATTGGTAAGAGTCTGCCTTCTTTCCCAACCCCAAGCTTCACTAACATTTTCCACTTGTCCTTTTGATACTTCAATATAATAGCCAAATACTTTATTAAATCCTACTTTTAAATTTTTAATGCCTGTACTTTCCTTTAATTTAGCTTCAAACTCAGCAATAAAATCTTTCCCACCAGAACGAATACTTTTAAGTTCATCAAGTTCTTTATTATAACCATCTTTAATTAAGTAGCCTTCTCTTACACTGATTGGTGGATTCTCATAAATACTTCTTTCTAATAAATCATATAACTCATCATGCGTATTCATGGTATACTCCAAATGAATTTCTTTTAAGATATCACTAACTCTTGGTAAAACATTTAAAGAGTTTTTTATTTGCAGTAAATCTCTAGCATTTAAATTACCACAAATAACTTTTGCACATAATCTTTCCAAGTCATATACTTGATATAAAAGATTACGAAGTTCATCCGTCTGCATAAAATTTGTATTAAAAATATCTATCTTATTATAGCGGTCTAATATTTCTTCTTTATTTCTTAAAGGATTTAAAAGCCATGCCTTTAGTTTTCTAGAACCCATCGCTGTTTTCGTTTTATCTAAAAGCCATAAAAGAGAATATGTTCGCTCTTTCAATCTTAATGTTTCAACTAACTCTAAATTACGTACAGTATGAATATCCATTTCTAAATAATCGTTTTTATTGACAATTTCTACTCTAGAAATGTGATGTAAATCTTTTAATTCTTTTACAACTAAATAATAAAGAAGATGTCTAATCCCTTGTTTTACTCTCACATCACTAACCGAATCGATTAAATCTTCATACCCTTCTGTTAAGTATTCACTACTAATAGATACTTCAATTCCATAAGTATTTTTAAGTAAATGAATAAATTCAGCATCCAAATTATTTTCTAAAATAACTTCTTTAATACCCAAATGTAATATTTCATTAATTAAATTTTCTTTATGATGCGTAAGACTTAAACTTTTTAACTCACCCGTTGAGATATCAGCATAAGTAATGAGATACAAATAATTTAAATCCAGAACACTAGCAATATAATTATTATCATGTTCATTTAAACTTTCTAAATTGACAACACTACCTTTAGAAATTACATCAACAACACCACGCTTCACTGTTCCTTTAACTGTTCTAGGATCTTCAAGTTGTTCACATATCGCGATTTTATATCCTTTTTCCACTAACTTTTCAATATAAGGCGTAACACTATGATACGGAACGCCACACATTGGAACCCGTTCTTTTAATCCAGCATTCTTTCCTGTTAAAGTAAGTTCTAATTCTCTTGAAGCGGTAACTCCATCTTCAAAAAAGAGTTCATAAAAATCTCCTAAACGATAAAACAAGAGTTCATCAGGATGTTGATCTTTAATTTCCATATACTGCTTCATCATTGGACTAAGTTCTTCTCTATTTACGTCATTTCTATTCATTTTTACTGCCTCTTTTACTACTAACTTATTATATCATTTACACCCTTTTTTGCAAAGAAAAATGTAAGTTATTTTTTTAAACTTACATTTGCAACATTTTCTAAATATCTTTCTGCCTTTTTACTTAAGACAAGTTTACTATTCGTTTTACTCGAATCTTCATAAGTAAAATACCCCTCATCTAAATACCCATAAGGATGTCGGAGTTTAGTAATATATTTTTCTAAATTAATTCCCGGATTATCGATTGTTTCTCCTAAATACAACAATATTTCATTTAAAGAATACCCTTGCATTGCTTGAGTTAAAAATTCATGTTTGACTTGTTTTTTAAAAGCCTTGACTTGCTCTTTATCTGGACATCCCCAAATACGTATCTTTTGATTAAGAAAGTAATTTTTAATTTTTATCTCAACCAAACGAATACGATTTTGTATGTCATCAAGTGTTTTTTCTTTTTCACTATCGGTAATAGTATAATCATTAATTGTTCGAACAAGCAAAACATGTAAATCTCTATGTAATGCTAATAACTGATCATAATACATTTCATTTCCTCCGTCGCTTCCTTATTCTACCAAAAAGCAAAAATAAAGTCAAAAAAATGTGGGAATTAAAGGATCCCACTAATGAAATTTGAAACTATCCCGCCCATATATAAAAGAAACGAGCAATATAGGCAGGATATAACTATAAATTTATTATAACATAAATAAGCACAATGTCAATACAATTTGTTCTTATAGCCAGCATTTATATATTTTTTAATTCATTAATTTTACTTTGATAATCATTTGACTTACAGATAAAAGAACCACTAACAACAATATCAAGATCTTTCACTAGCTTTATAGTATCTTGATTAATACCTCCATCCATTTCTATCTTAAATGTTAGATGATTTTCTTCTCTAATTTTCAATAATTCCTGTAAACGAAAAACGGAATTAGGAATAAATTCTTGCCCTCCTTCACCTGGCTCTACACTCATAATAAGAACCAAATCAACTAAAGATAAATATGGCATAAGTTCATATAAATCGGTATTAGGTTTAATAGATAAACCAACCCTAATATCACGCTTCTTAATTTCTTCTATCGTTTTAACAATATCTTTCGTTGCTTCAACATGAAATGTAATATACTTTGGTTTTAATTTAGCTAACTCTTCTATATAAATAATGGGATCAAAAACCATTAAATGAATATCAAGAGGCTTCACATGTCCACTTAAAAGTTCTAAAACTTCTGGAATCGTAAAATTCTTATGAGGAACAAATCCGCCATCCATTAAATCAACATGAATATAATCAGCGTCAGTTGCCTCAATCAACCGAATAGTCTCTTCTCTACTATATTTACTACTTAAATAAGAAACTGAAACTTCCATTAATCTCACCTACTTTATAAAATTACAATAATTCTCATATCTTGATTTTAAAATACTTCCCTTTTCAACTGCTTTTTTTATCTCACAATTTTGTTCTTTCACATGCATGCAATTTTTAAATTCACAAGAATACCTAGAAAACTCTCTAAAAGTATCACGAATATCTTCACCAGTATATTTACTAATATCCAAAGCTGAAAATCCTGGTGTATCAGCAATTAATATGCCTTTTACAAAAAAGAATTCTGTATGACGAGTAGTATGTCTTCCTCTTCCTAAAGCATCACTAATCTCCCCAGTTTTTAAATTAAGACTAGGGCTAATGAGATTTAGGAGTGTTGATTTACCTGCCCCAGTTTGTCCTGTTAAAACAACTGTTTTATTTTTTAAATAACGAAGTATTTTTGAAAGTTCCAAATTTGTATAAACATGGTAACCCAATTTTTTATAATATTTCATAATTTTTTTTAAATCTTTTAATTCATCTTTATTTAATAAATCAATTTTCGTAAAACAAATGACTGGTTCTATTTTTTTCAATGTAACACTTGTAATTTGTTTATCTAATAAATATAAAGATAAATCTGGTTTTTTCACACTTGTAATAAGTAAAGCGACATCCACATTACTAATACTTGGCCTTTCAAGTTCATTTTTTCTATCCAATATATTTAGAATATAAGAGTTATCTGCATCTATTTCTACCCAATCACCAACAAGAGGAGTAAGACCACTAATGCGGAACTTACCCCTTGCTTTACATTCATAAAGGTCATTTTTAACTTTTACAGTATAAGTATCACTAATGTTTTTAACAATCATTCCTGTTAGCATAAACCATTCTCACATTCTGGATTATCTTCTCCAGTACTACCAACCGGTTCTCTAGCTACTCTGATTCTAAATGATTGCCCAGCGACAACTCTTTGGCCTTCTGGTCTAGATTGATAGTAAATCGTATCAGGGGCATAGTCACTAGTTTCCACATATTCAATATCTACTTCAAGTTCATACGTATCAGCAAACTCTTCTACATCCTCTACTGTATAACTACCATCTGTAAAATCAGGATAATTAGTAACAATATTAGGAATATATAAAGTGATATTAGTTCCTTCTGATACTTTTTCACCAGGCTCTATCGATTGATCGATAATAACCCCATCTTCATATTCTTCCTCGTCAGTTTCTTCTACATCTCGTCTTTCAATGAGAACATATAATCCTAAAGCTTCAAGTCTTCCCTTAACCTCTAAATAACTTTCACCAGTATAATCTTCAATCTCAATTTGTGTATCGCCAATTGAAACATATAAAGTAATAGTAGTTCCTTCTATTCTTTCGCTACCAACAGCTGGACTAGTTCTTACAACTCTTCCTTCTTCAATTTCGGCGGAAGAAACTTCTCTTTGTTCATCAGATACAACAAAGCCAGCATCTTGAAGAGAATCGATTGCTTCACTTACAGTCATTCCTGTAACATCAGGAACTGCCACTTGCCGCCCTCCAGTAAGAAGTGGAATAAAGACAATTAAAGCCGTAATACCCACTACTAAGCCAGTAAAAATAAAAGCTAAAATAATTAATAATTTATTTTGTTTTTTCAAATCATCACCTGTTATTTTCTTTGCAATAACCTCATCATTCTGAGCCTCTTCCTTTTTATTTTCTTTTTGCTCTTTTTTGCTATCTTTCACCATTTTTGCTATCTTAGCATCATCTGTATCAGTTTCTGGATATTTAAAACTGATAATTGGTTCATCTCTTCTTGAATCATCTAAGCAAGTTAGTAAATCATCATGCATTTCTCTCGCATCATTATATCTATTCTTTGGATTTTTAGCAGTCGCCCTCTTAATAATATTATAAATACTATTAGGAACATTAGGAAGTTTCTCTCTAATATCCGGAATTGGTTCTTTCAAATGCTTAAGAGCTATCTCAACGGCATTATCGCCTTTAAAGGGAAGTTCTCCAGTTAAAAGTTCATACATGACAATTCCCATGGAATAAATATCACTTTGTAACGTTGAACCTTGACCACTAGCTTGTTCTGGTGGCAAATAATGAACACTTCCCATAACTGAATTGGTTTGGGTAAGTTGAGTTGCATTCATCGCCATCGCAATACCAAAATCAGTTACTTTGACTAAACCATTTTCTAAAATCATAATATTTTGTGGTTTAATATCTCTATGAATAATATAAGAGTCATGAGCAGCCGCCATGCCATCTGTTATCTGTAGCATAATATCAACTGCTTCACTTAAAGTAAGTTTCCCTCGTTTCTTTAAAAGATTCTTTAAGTGTTTTCCCTCAATATATTCCATGACAATATAATACTCACCATGATCTTCTCCAACATCGTATACTTCTACGATATTAGGGTGAGATAAACTAGATGCTGCCAAAGCTTCTCTTTGAAAACGTCTTACAAACTTTTCATCGTTCGATAAATCACCTCGAAGAACTTTAACAGCTACATTCCGATCAAGAATCGTATCATAAGCAAGATAAACATTAGCCATACCACCTTCACCAATGGATTTGATGATTTGATAACGATCGCTAATCTTTTGACCTTTCATTATCATGATTCTTTACTCCCTTCATTAATAACCAAATATGCAATCGAAATATTATCTGTACCCCCTCTAGCATTACACTTTCTAATTAATTTACTTACTTTTTCCTCAATCTCTAATTCCGGATCATTTAAAACTTTTTCTATTTGTTCTTGAGTAAGCATATTAGTTAAACCATCACTACAAAGAAGTATTGCATCAATGGTCATATCAACATCAAAAATATCTAACTCAACAGTATTAGCCGCTCCTAAAGCTTTCATTAACACATTTCTTTTTGGATGAAATTTAGCTTCCTCCTCAGTTAAATTTCCGGCTTGCACCAAAAGATTTACTAAAGTATGATCTTTTGTAACTTTATGTAATTGTCCTTTTTTCATAACAAATCCTGACGAATCACCAATATTACCAAATATTAAATAATCATGAGTAAGAAGTGCTACAACAATAGTAGTTCCCATTCCTACCGAATCAGGATTATTAGTTGCATATTCTAAAATATTTTTATTAATTTCACTAACGCTATCATTAAGCCAATTAACCGCATCTAGTTTAGACCCAATACTAGATATCTTATTAAATCTACTGCCTAAAGCTGTAATAGCCATAGAAGATGCTACTTCCCCTTTTCGGTGTCCTCCCATGCCATCGCAAACAATCATTAAATATTCATTATTAGCATTCTTAAGGATCGTAACCGAATCTTCATTATGCGTTCTTACTTTTCCTGTATCAGTTAAATAAAATGATTTCACCTGATCTCTCTCCCTCTTAATTGTCCACAAGCTGCATCAATATTCGCACCAAATTCTTTTCTGATCGTAACATTGATGCCTTCCTTTTTTAATGTATCATAAAACTCTCGTATCTTTGTTTTACTACTTCTAGAAAATTCTAAATGATTTGTTTCATTATAAGGAATTAAATTAACATAAATATTCATTCCCTTAAATAGATGTGCTAACAATCTCGCACACTCTATACTATCATTTACATTATTAAGCATAACATATTCAATCGTTACTCGTCTACTCGTAACTTGCAAATAATCCCTGATTGCCTTAATTAAGGCATCAATACTATACACTTTATTGACAGGCATAAGTTTACTTCGAAGTTCATCAGTTGGAGCATGAAAAGAAATGGCTAAATTAATTTGGATAGGAAGTTGTGACAATTCATATATTTTGGGTACTAATCCACAGGTAGAAAGGGTAATATGTCTAGCCCCAATAGCAATACCTTTTGCATCATTAATAATTTTAATAAAATTAATCACATTATCATAATTATCCAGTGGTTCTCCAATTCCCATAATTACAACACTGCTAATGCGTTTACCTAAATCTTTCTCAGCAAGTAATATTTGCTCTACCATTTCATAAGTTTCTAAATTGCGCACTTTCTTAAGTCTACCTGACTCACAAAATCGACATCCCATATTACATCCAACTTGACTAGATACACATATACTAGTACCATAGTCATGCATCATCACAACTGCTTCAATCGCTTCTCCATCACTTAAGCGAAACAAATACTTAACGGTTAAATCATCTTCTTGTTTTTTCTCTATTTTGATAAATGTCATATCAAAATCACTTTTCAACTGTTCTCTAACTTCTTTTTTAATATTACTAAAGCCATCAATATCAAACACTCTTTTTTGATATAACCATTCATATACTTGTGTTGCTTTAAACTTCTTTTCCTGAATACCAAGAAAGTAACTTTCTAAATCACTTTTTGTAATTCCAAATAAATTAGTCATTTGAAACCTCTCCAATATTAGTAAATGATAAAAGATATGTAATATTACCATCTACTGATACAATCGAAATATCAGTAATATGCGTTCCATCCGGATTAATATTTAATATATAATTATAAGTCCCATCACTACAAGTATATACTGCGTAAGTTGTGTTATTACTATCTTTCACTAATCCAAGTGTATTCATAGTAGAAAATAAAGACTCAAAATCAAGAAAACTACTATTTATTCCTTCATAAAAATTATCAACTAACACTCTTTCATTTCCATTAACTTGATAAGTACCAGTACTATCTATATAATAACGAATTACCCCACTACCAAGAGTAGTTGCATAATTTTTATATCCCTCTTGATATGTATCATATTTTGTACCCTCAAATAAGAAACTATCTTCACCAACATGAATATCATAAGTATATTCATAAGTACCCTGAATGATTTCTTGCATCATCGTATCAAGTGTTTGCGGAACATCCTCCTCAGAGGTAGCAGGATCATCATTAATTGTAGAATTATTATTAGGTGTTTCGTAATTACTAGTAATCGCTGATGATATTGCTAAAAAAATAAATAAAACTGCAAAGAAAATAGCCCAATAAATAAGTTTAAGATAAGCTTTGCCCTTAGGAGTAGATTTCATTTTTGTTTTCCATAATTTAAACTTACTTGGTGTTTTTTCCTTTTTCTCTTTTTTCATCTTAACCGCCTACTTCACTACACTAGATTTTAATTTCTCTTTATTAATCCCATTTAAATAATCACGCACACTCATAGAATTTTTACCAAATGGTTTTAATTTTGTAATATAAAATATTTGATCAGAACAAGCAATTCCAATGGCATCTTTTTTAATATCACAAATAGTGGATGGTTGAGCATTTACACTACCACCAATATATCCCTCAATTATTTTAACTTCCTCATCATTTAATAAGATATTAGCAAAAGGTTCAGGATTTAGTGCACGAACTTGATTATATATTTCTCTAGCAGATCTTGTAAAATCCAAATGTTCATCTTCCCTTTTGATTGTATAAGCATAGCTTACTTCCCTTTCATTTTGTTTTACTCTCGTATTTGTGCCATTAATAATACTAGGTAATGTTTCTTCTAGTAATTCAGCTCCCAAATGACTTAATTTATCACTTAAAGTACCTAATGTATCATCATCTTCAATTGGAATAGAACTTGATGAAATCATATCACCAGTATCCATACCTACATCCATATACATAATTGTAATACCAGTTTTACTATCTCCATTCATAATTGCATGATGAATTGGTGCTCCACCTCGATATTTAGGTAAGATTGATGCATGAACATTAATGCATCCAAGTCTAGAAATATCTAGTACATCCTTTGGTACAATTTGCCCATAAGCACAAGTTACAATCAAATCAGGCTGATATTTCTTGATTTCTTCATAATCTTCTCTTATCTTAACTGGCTGAAACACTGGAATATTGTGTTCCAAAGCTTTTACTTTTACTGGCGGTGGAGTAAGCACTTTTTTTCTACCTACATATTTATCTGGTTGTGTTACAACTAACACAACTTCGGTATTTTTTATTAATGTATCTAAAATTGGAACAGCAAACTCTGGTGTTCCCATAAACACAATTTTAATCATCAATATATCACCACTATTATTTTACCAAAAAAAGAAAAAGAAGTCTATTTTCCCAAATAAAAAGTAGTTATCTCCACTTCAAGATAACTACATATTTACATTTTATTGACGTTCTATAATAATGAAAGCAATTAGCCAACAAATAATTAATATTTACAAAAATACTTATTTGTTTTCTTTTAAACTATTGATTACTTCAACAGATAAACCACTAATTTCTATAATTTCATCAATTGAATACCCTTTTTTTAACATATTTTTTGCTATTTCTTTTTTATTTTGTTCTTTGCCAATTTCAATCCCTTGTTCACGAGCTATTTTAACATGCTTATTTTCTTCTATTTCTTTGTTCCATTTAGCAAGTGCTTCTTTGGTTACATCGTCATTAACATAATTATCAATCCATTCATTGAATTCCATAAACATTTCATCCCCTTCAGCTATGGCTTCTCTCTCTTCATAACTTCTAGCTGCAATAAACCTTAACCATTTCATTAATTCGTTCTCATTATATCCTAACTCCCTAACCTTGTCAATGCGTATATAGTTAATATTTAACTTGTCCTCAGCTATTCTTATCTCTGGATATTTACTATGTACTAAACGAAATTCATTTACTATATCTGGCCCTATATTCATATTTACATGATCTACAAAATTATATTGAACAACCTTTAAATCTTCATATTCCATCCCTCTTACTAATCTAGATGCACTGAGTTTCATTACATAAAAAGTACTCTTATCTACTGATGCATCATCTAGATACGTGTATGCCTCTAAATCCACTACTACATCATCATAGTCAATTACAATATCTGTTCTGGATGATTTCTCATCTATATTACTTTTCCCTATTTGACTTTCATAAGCAACCGTTAGTTTATCACGTAAACTTCCTTTTGATAAATTTAAAAGATTTTCAAGTAAACTTTCCAGTGGTCTTCTATTATGTTCATTTGCAAAGCTTTCTTTAAATACTACATCATGCATTAATGTATTATAATTTTCTTGCATTTTTCTCACCTCAGGGCGAGTATACTAAATATTAAATTTTAAGTCAAACTTCCAAAATATATAATTTCAACTATCAAATTAATAAATTCATCTACGAATTTATCTATTTGATAAATGAATTAATCATTTTCAATTATCAAATAAAACAAAAAGTAAAATTTAATTTTTTTAAAAGAATCTTACAACTTTAAATTTATAAATCAATACTACTTATGTTTAAATAAAACTTTCTCCACTTCACTTATTAATTGCTCCTTATTAGGAATATAGTAAGTATATGTTGAAGCAAAAATATTATTAGATAAACCTCCTAAAGCATATTCCATAGCTACTTCTTTTTTACTCTTACAAAGAATAATTCCTATTGGTTTATTATCATATTCATCATTTACTTCAGCATTATAGTAATTTAAATACATATTCATTTGTCCTGCGTATTCTGGTTTCATAATGCCATTTTTCAAATCTATCAAAACATAACATTTTAATATTTTATTATAGAAAACCATATCTACATAATAATGAGTATTTCCCAAGGTTACTCTTTGTTGTGTTCCTACAAACATAAACCCTTTACCTAATTCAAGTAAAAATTCTTCCATATGATGAACTAATTGTTTTTCTAAATCTTTCTCCAAAATAGGTTTTGGTTCTTTAATATCTAAAAATTCAAAAACATATGGTTCTTTCAAAATATCATCAGGTTTAGCTAATGTTTGCCCGACTTTTGATAATTCATATACCTTTTCTTTATTTTTTTCTCCATCAGATAATAATAATCTTTCATATAATGAAGTTTCTAGTTGCCTTTTTAACTCTCTAACACTCCAATTTGAATTAATACATTTTTTTCATAAAAGTTTCTTTCATCATCATTTTCAATACTTAATAATTCACAATAATGCGACCAGCTCAATTTAACAGACAGTGTCTGTTGTTTTGGATATTTAAGATAAAACCTACGCATGTATTGGAGATTTGATACTGAAAAACCAGAACCAAAAATTTTTCTTAATTCTTTTGAAAGTTCCTTTAAAACTTGTTTACCATATTCAGCTTTAATATTTCCATTTTGCTCATTTTCAACAATAATTCTACCAACATTCCAATATGCTAGTAACATTGTATTATTTACTTCATAAGCAATTTTATTTCTACTATTAATAATTACATCTTTGATTTCTTCAATCATTTGGAGATTGTTTTTTTCTAACATAATTTGTTGCATATCCTCACCTCAAGGCGAGTATACTAAAATCTTAACACCTAAGTCAAACTTCCAATTTGATATATTTGACTATTCAAATTGATATATTTCACTAGTGAATTTGATATGTTTTACATATCAAATCAATAGAATTAGTAAAATTTAATTTTTTTAAATTTATTTTATCGTTTCATCTCGTTTAACTAAATATATCTTTCCACCCTTATAAAAAGCATAAAAAACATCTTTCACATTCAATTTTTTCTTTTCAAGTTCTCGCTCTAACCACACTTTAGTCTTATGAATATATTTAAGTGCTTTATCCTGGATGGTTCCGTCTACTATTAAAGGCATAGGATAAGCACTTTTAATTTTAAAGAAATTATATTTAAATATTGATAATTTTCCATTTGGTTCTAAAAAAGCATATTCTACATCTTCAATATTTCTAATTTCTTTTTGTCTTAAACTCAAAAGCAAATCATCCATACTATATCTTTGTTTTACCATCTCATGATAATTAATCTTACCATTTACAATAATTAATGATGGTTTCCCGCCAAAGATTGTTCGAAAAGTTCTTGATTTAATAGAAATATAAGCTAGTAATAATTCAAGTATGACTAAAAGAGTAATAGGTGCAATGGTTAAAAGAATAGAATCATTAATATTTTCAATACTAATAGCCACTAACTCGGCAATTAAAATAGATACAATTAAATCAATAATCCCTAATTGTCCTACTTCTCGTTTTCCCATAATACGATAAGCTAGAGTTATAAAAAAATAAAAGAATAACGTTCTAAACATCACATTAAATAGTTCCATTTAAAATCACCTACTATTATTATGTTTGAAGATTTATTTTTTTAAACACAACTTTTTTAGTATTATTTTAACTGCTCTTAATATAATTTAATAGGTGATAATGAATGAATAAATTATTAAATTATTTAAAACACTTTAGTTTATTTTGTATTTTTATTATTGTGATAGCAATTATTACATCTCTTATTAATTTAACAGGAATAAAAAGTATAACAATATCAAAATTATCTGTTATATTAACTGCCCTATCTTTCTTTATTATAAGTTTACTTGCTAGTCATAAAACAAAAGAAAGAGGCATTGTACTCGGTTTAAAACTAGGTTTATCTTTTATTATTATATTAATATTAGTTAACTTAATAGTTTTTAAAAGTCCATTTAATATTGATAGATTAATTTACTATATTATATTATTAGCAAGTAGTCTACTTGGTGGTTCCATAGGTAAAAATATCAAACTAAAAAGAAAATAAAATACTAATTATTTAATATTATGAATTCTATCTAAAAGCAAGTTTCTAATACTTTCATCATCAATCAAATTAATTGAAAATGTTTTATAACCAATACGATTGATACTAGCACCACAATGATAAACTATTTCATTATCTAATATAAAATATCTATCATGAAATGTATTATTATATTTTACTATCAAATTATGATATTCTTTATGATACTCTTCTATCATTGACTCTTTTAACAAATTATTTTTCTTAGTTATAATAACCACTTTTATATTTAAATCTTTAACAATATCAAGTATTTTTTTATCAGCATAATTATCAATAATAATTAATTCTTTTTTGGCACTATTAAAAATATCTAATATCTTAGAATAAGCATCATATATTTGTCCATTAAAATAAAATTCACTTATCTTTCTCTTTTCTTCAAAACATTTAAATGTATCTTTTAATGCTTTAATTTCCAAATCATGTTCAAATAATTTACTTTTAATAGCTTGTTGTTCTAATAAATTATTTGATATATATTTACGCATTAAAACGAAAGCATCCATTATTATAATACTTACTTCTTCAGCTACTGGTGTTCTAAGAACTGTGGCAAGCATAGCAACGTCTTCTTCTGTAAAGACATATGGTAAAGTTCTAGACATATTGCTTATTTTTGTGGTTTCAGATTGAAACCGCAATTTATCAAGAATATTTACCTTGTTCTAATTCTAAGGGGCTGTCGGGAAATTAAATAAATTACCATAGCCTTTTTTCTTCACTTTTTCGATATAATAATATAATTATAAATATAAAATTATCAATTTTTGCAAATTCTTCATCACAACTGTTTGAGGAAACTAGCCCAAAATTACTTTTTATAGTAAAATAAGACATGTGATACAGCTCCTTGAACAAGATTATTGTATCACAAAAATGCTCTGATTTCCTTGTGATTTCAGAGCTTTTTAAATTTTTTAAAATAAAAGAACTATCAAGAAATTAATCACTTAATTTCCCGACAGCCCCTTGAAATACTATTTACTTCTTCAATAGTTAGTTGAAACATAAATCGTTTTGGAAACCGATTAATATGTCTTTTAACTGCTAAATTAATTGTTTTTGTTCCATTAGCGCAACCATAAAGTCGTGCTAAATCACTATCAAGCATTACTTGTTTACCTCTAATTTCATAGATTAAACTTTCAATTTTTTCATCATTTTTTAACACAATATCTTTCATCCAAACCTCCATTCTTCTAAATATTATTTATTTTATCAATTAATAAATCACGCATATCCCTATCATCAATTAAATTAATTGAAAAAGTTTTATAGCCAATTCGGTTAATGCTTGCCCCACAATGATAAACTATTTCATTATCTAATATAAAATATCTATCATGGAATGTATCATTGTATTTTAATGTTAAATTATGATATTCTTTATGATACTCTTCTATCGTTGAATCTTTTAATAAATTATTTTTCCTAGTTATAATAACCACTTTTATATTTAAATCTTTAACAATATCAAGTATTTTTTTATCGGCATAACTATCAATGATAATTAATTCATTTTTAGCACCATTAAAAATATCTAATATTTTCGAATAGGCATCATATATCTGTCCATCGAAATAAATTTCATGTACTTTCCTTTTTTCTTCAAATTTTTGAAATGTATCTTCAAGTTTATTAATTCTATGATAATCTTCTAATACCAAATCGTAAAGATTTTGATGTTCAACTAAATTTTTTGATATATATTTACGCATAGAAACAAAAGCATCCATTATTCTAATGCTTACTTCTTCAGCTACTGGTGTTCTAAGTACTGTTGCAAGCATGGCAACACCTTCTTCTGTAAATACATATGGCTTATTATATTTTCCTCCACGAGTTTCCATTTTCCCATATTTGGTTTCAAGTTGAAACCGAATATTTTCACTTTCTTCAATAGTTAATTGAAACATAAATCGTTTTGGAAATCGATTAATATGTCTTTTAACTGCTAAATTAATCGTTTTTGTTCCATTAGCACAACCATAAAGTCGTGCTAAATCACTATCAAGCATTACTTGTCTGCCTCTAATCTCATAAATTAAACTTTCAATTTTTACATCATTTTTTAAAATAATATCATTCATCCAAAATCCCCATCTTTCTAAATTTTATTTATTTTATCTATCAACATTTCTCTAATACTATCATCACCTACTAAAGTAATAGAAAAAGTTTTATACCCAATCCTATTAATACTAGCACCACAATGATAAAGTACTTCATGATTTAATATAAAATATCTGTCATGAAAAGTATTATCATACTTTATTGTTAAATTATGATATTGTTTATTATATCTTTCTATATCTTGATTAGTTAATAAACCATTACTTTTCGTAATTAATAACACCGATATATTTAATCTTTTAATCATATCAAGTATCACATTATCAGCATAACTATCAATAATAATTAATTCTTTTTTAGCACTATGAAAAATATCTAATATCTTAGAATAAGCATCATATATTTGCCCATCAAAATAAATTTCACTTATCTTTCTCTTTTCTTCAAATTGATTAAATGAAGTTTCAAGTACTTTTATTTTCTCATGGTCTTCTAATACTAAGTCGTTAATATATTTTTGCTCTATTAAATTTGCAGATATATATTTGCGCATAGCAACAAAAGCACGCATAATATTTACGCTTACTTGTGATGCGATAGGTGTCCTAAGAACTGTAGCAAGCATGGCAACGCCTTGTTCTGTAAATACATAAGGAAGTTTTCTTTGCCCACCATGTTCTTTCCAACTTGAAGTCCCAAATTGGGACTTCAAATTTAACAATTCTTCATATGTTAATTGAAAGTAGAAATCATTAGGAAATTTTTCGATATGTCTTTTTACTGCTTGATTAATTGTTTTTGTTCCATTAGCACAACCATAAAGCCTTGCTAAATCACTATCAAGCATTACTTGTTTTCCTCTAATTTCATAAATTAAACTTGTTAGTTTTACATCATTTTTTAAAATAATATCATTCATCCAAAATCCCCATCTTTCTAAATTTTATTTATTTTATCTATCAACATTTCTCTAATACTATCATCACCTACTAAAGTAATAGAAAAAGTTTTATACCCAATCCTATTAATACTAGCACCACAATGATAAAGTACTTCATGATTTAATATAAAATATCTGTCATGAAAAGTATTATCATACTTTATTGTTAAATTATGATATTGTTTATTATATCTTTCTATATCTTGATTAGTTAATAAACCATTACTTTTCGTAATTAATAACACCGATATATTTAATCTTTTAATCATATCAAGTATCACATTATCAGCATAACTATCAATAATAGTTAAACTACTTTTAGCAAATTTAAAAATATCTAATATCTTAGAATAAGCGTCATATATTTGTCCATCAAAATATATTTCATTTGTTTTTTTCTTATCTTCTAGCTTATCAAATGAATGCTGTAATAACTTAATTTGCGTATCATGTTCTAATACCATATTATCAATATATTTTTGCTCCATTAAGTTCGTAGATATATATTTACGCATTAAAACAAAAGCATCCATTATTCTAATACTTACTTCTTCTGCTACTGGTGTTCTAAGTACCGTCGCAAGCATAGCAACACCTTCTTCTGTAAAGACATATGGCAAATATTTAATATTATGCCCCTGTCCTTTCAAGGTTTCAACTTGAAACCTTGAAATACTATTTACTTCTTCAATAGTTAATTGAAACATAAATCTTTCTGGAAACCGATTAATATGCCTTTTAACTGCTAAATTAATTGTTTTTGTTCCATTAGCGCAACCATAAAGTCTTGCCAAATCACTATCAAGCATTACTTGTTTGCCTCTAATTTCATAAATTAAATTTTCGATTTTTACTTCATTTTTTAAAATAATATCATTCATACTTACCCCACTGATTTTCATAATATAATTATATCAAACGTTTGTTCTCGAAACAAGCCTTTTTCATACAATTTTATCAAAAAAAGAAACCATAATACTTTCTTTATGATTTCTTTTCTTCTTGCCCATACATAATATGGAATTTCAAACATAATAATTTTTATAATACTTCGGTCAAATATAATTATTAGCAGTATGAGCAAGAATTAATATTGAACGCGTCGGCCTACAGGCCGAATAACCACGAAAACGCTCTACTTCAGGTTAGCATCTCAATTGCTATCTTATTTAGTATACTGCAAAGCAATACATGATTTACATTTTGTTTACAAAACTACTTAAAGTAAAGAAACATTTTGCTTCAATTCTCACTACACTCACTACGAAGCTCACTGCTTCTTCCATATGTAATCATCCGATTACATATGGATTACTACTACTTCCATTACCTCCTGTGATTTGTACACTAGACTTCAGATTTACTACTGGGCGCACACCAATCGCGCTATCCACGCCCCAGGTGCTGAGGCGGCCAGCCGAAGCCACACGGAACACGATAGCACTACCGCCATAGCTACACGGAGACATGGTCCAATAATATTCGCCTGTATATAAGTAATTACTTGAATTTCCATTACTCCATGCTAATCCTGCATATACTGTCTCATCTACTGTGATTAATCCTACCGGTATTTTTAATATATCACTAGTATTACTACATTTAAAACTTGGATTGACATTACTACTTGTTTTAGCTACTCTATCATATGCTGCGTAGTATATAGTACTGCTTGGTTGACTACTCCAGCTATATCCACTTCCCATATTCCTATCACTACAGAATCCTATACTTGTATCGATATCATCTGCATAACTTGCTAGTTTACTATTATACCATGTTTCAAGCACTCCCATAATAGTACTATTCGTATTTTGTCCATGTTGCTCGCCACTCGTATATTTTAATCCTACATATTCACTTAGATTATAACTACTATTAAATGCACTTGTTTGTAATTGAGTATTTTCTCCTGTGGTATTTGGACTGGTTCCTTGGTATATCATTCGAATACTTCCATTTCCATTAATTCTTATTATTCGCCAATAAAATCCTGCCCATTTTACCCAGTTATCTGTTGGATTTCCTGCAAAGTAATATACTTCTCCTTCATTATCATACTGATTACTATTCGCAGATTTATAAATTACTCCTGTAGTGTTGCCTGTTACTGTACTTGATGTTGTTAGTGGGAATGTCCTCGTTTTTACTGTTGAGTAGTTTGCTAATATGACATCTTTAGCAGGTGGTTCACTAAACTCTACTTCTACATCACCATTAAATGTTTTATTTTGATTATGATTTTGGTCTGCTCCTGTATCTACAAATGTAATAGTAATTGTATAGTTAAATATAGTTTGTGTATCTACTGTTTTTGTTTCCGTTAATAATTTAACTTTTCCTGTTACTCCTGTTAAGTCTCCACTTGCAAGGGTACTTCCACTATCTTTATCTTTAATAGTGTATGTAAGTTCTTGCGCATCTTTTGTACACATATTTGTTAATTCATTATAGTTTGTATCATCACATTTTACAAAAGTATTTTCCGTAATATTTAAAAATATTGCATAGGTTGCTTCTTTCTCAGTTTCAGTTGGTGTTACTGTGACAGTAAAGTCTTTACTGGTACTATCACCTGGCATTAAGTTATTCCCACTAAGTGGTGTGCTTCCTGCATCATATGTTACTTTTATCATATCTCCTGGTTCTGCTGTTACAGTACTCCCACTTCCTGTTACCAATGTTTGACTTACAAAATAAGCAAAAGATACGCCTATTCCAAGTACTAATAACACACCTATAACACTTAATAATACATTTTTCTTCATAAATCTCTTCCTTTACTTCCAACTATTCTACTACTATTGATAAATAGTTTCATCATGTTCGACAAATCTTGTCAAAACTTCTCTTTATCTTATATTTATAGTATAAAGTATTAGTAACAAAAAATCAATATTTTTATTACTATTTACGTACTTAAAATGTAAAAAAAAAGATACTAAGAAATTAAATTTATTTCCTTAGTATCTAAATTAATACTAGATTTTTCATCATAATATTTTTTATTAATTGGATTTGTAAGTTTACTATTTAAATATCCTTTGTCATATAAATCTTTTAAAGTTACTATACTTGAACATTTATCACTCAAATAACATTCTTTTGCATAATAATGGAATTCTTCTTCGACAACTTGAATTAATTTATGATTATGATTTTCATGTATTTTATAAATAGTTGGAATTAAAATCATACCAGCGATAACTGCAATCGTAATTATAATTACTTTTTTATTCATGCTTCTCTCCATAATAATTTTTAATAAACTCATCTCTGAATTCAAGGATATTATCATTTCTAATAGACTTTCTAATCTCTTCCATTAGATGAGTTAAATAACGAATATTATGAATAGATAAAAGTCTTGCTCCAAAAGTTTCATTACTAATAATTAAATGTCTAATATAAGCTTTGGTATAATGCTTACATGCATAACAATCACATATATCACTAATTGGAGTAAAATCTTCTTTATATTTGGCATTTTTAAGATTAATTTTTCCATATTTAGTTAAAGCATGTCCATGTCTTGCTAGTCTAGTTGGTGAAACACAATCAAAGATATCAATTCCTCTAATCGTATTTTCAATTAAATCAATGGGGTCACCAACCCCCATTAAATAACGTATTTTATCTTCTGGTAAATACTTAGTTGCATACTCAACCATTTGATACATCGTTGGTTTATCTTCCCCTACACTGGTACCACCAACAGAATATCCATCAAAATCCATTTTCACTAACTCTTCCGCACAATATTTTCTTAAATCTTCGTAATTTCCCCCTTGAACAATACCAAATAACATTTGATTCGGATTATGATGCACTTCTTTTCCTCTTTTTGCCCAACGAAGAGTCCTTTCGGTACTTTGTTTGCAATATTCATAAGTGGCTGGATATCCAATACATTCATCAAAACTCATCGCAATATCACTATCTAATTTATTTTGTATTTCAATTGATTTTTCTGGAGTAAGTAAAAGTTTATCACCATTTAATTGGTTTTTAAAATGAACTCCTTCTTCGGTTATATCTTTTGGTTTTGCTAAAGAAAACACTTGAAAACCACCACTATCAGTTAAAATAGGCTGATTCCAATTCATGAATTTGTGTAGTCCTCCCGCATGGTCAATAACATCTTCACCTGGTCTAATCCACAAATGATAAGTATTTGCTAAAATAATACCGGCATGAACTTCTTTTAATTCTTCTGGCGATAATGTTTTTACAGTTGCTTGTGTTCCAACTGGCATAAACATTGGGGTTTCATACTTAACTCCATTATATATAAAAGAGCCCAAACGAGCATTAGTGTTTTTTTCTTTTTTTTCTAATTTATAAGTAAACTTCAATTCAATCACCAAGATAATTATAAAGGATTTAAAATAAAAGTTCAATGAAAAAGAAGATATTAATCTTTAGGTTTGCAATGAACTATCTTCTAAAGCTAAATTAGTAGCTTTCAGAAAAAAATATATATTTTAGTTAACGTCTAACTAGATAATTAAAAGAAAAGAAAAAAGAAACATTTTATTGCAATGTTTCTATTTCTTTTTTAGTTAAGCCAGTGTATTTGATTATTGTATCTATGTCTAGATTATCCGCGAGCATATTTTTTAAAATGTACCCTTTGTCAAGGACAAGTTTTAATTTTTAAGAAGAAGGGA
>CAMMXG010000014.1 GCA_946500895.1 uncultured Mycoplasma sp.
TGTTTATATAAAAAAAGCTGAATGAAATTATTTTATTTCATTACAGCCCCTTTTTAGTTTATTATCTGTTATAGAATTCAACGATAAGTGATTCGTTAATTTCTTGGTTAAGTTCACTTCTTTCAGGATATCTTACATAAGTACCTGTCATTTTGTTATTATCAAATTCAACAAATGCAGGACGAGTAACCTTAGCTTCTAAGCTTGCTCTAATTGCTGGATGATCTAAAGAAGTTTCTTTAACTGCAATAACATCACCTGGTTTACAAGAGTAAGATGGGATATCAACTTTAACACCATTAACAGTGATATGTCCATGGTTAACTACTTGTCTTGCAGCACGTCTAGTATTAGCTAAGCCCATACGATAAACGATATTGTCAAGTCTTGATTCAAGAAGTCTTAACATATTTTCACCAGTAACGCCTTTCATTTTAGAAGCACGTTCAAATAACTTGTGGAATTGTTTTTCGTTTAAGCCATACATTGTTCTTACTTTTTGTTTTTCTTGTAATTGAACGCCGTATTCACTTAATTTTTTTCTACGGTCATTTCCGTGAGCTCCTGGTGCATATGGACGACGAGCTAAATCTTTACCATTTTCTAATGTAGAAAAGTTTAATCTTCTTGATTTTTTATAAGCTGGTCCAGTATATCTTGCCATAATAATCTCCTTTCTATTAATCTAAATACAAAGGATGCTTATTCCTCATTATAGGGAGTTTACATTCATAATTTCGCTAGGGCAGTCCTAGTTACTTTTAACCTTTCGTAGTAAACACATTATAACTTATAATAAGCACTGCCATGTACTTGCACTAATAATTATACACAAAAATTTTGATATGTCAAATAAATATATGAAATATAAGAGAAATTTATGCAGAATGCTTAGTGTTCGCTTGTTTTGCTAGTTGGTTTATTGTATAATTTTAATAGGAACATTAGATGTGAGTGTCGGCCTCCAATCTTGAGAAAGAAAGGAGGTAGATAAAGATGAAAACTAAGACTTTTATAATAAAAAGTCTAAAGCTCATTGCTATCATTTTGTTACTTTCTACCTTACTGGTGTTGGCAATAAAAAAATAGACACTCTACAGCATTGATAGAGTGTCAAACCCATTAAATGGAGGCGACATTCACTTGCAAAATTGAATGTTCCTCTTTTTTATTTTATGCAATTATTTCTTGCATATACATAATACCATATTATTTATTGATTGTCAAAGTGTTGTGTTTTTGTCGAAATTTGTCTATAAAAACAAATGTTCGAAAAATGCTTGACAAATGAATTTTTATATATTAAAATGATATTGTACTTAAGAAAGGATTAAACAATATGAAACAAGTCAAAGATGAAAAGAATAAAGATAAAGCACTAGAACAAGTTTTAGCAGATATAGAAAAGCAGTTTGGTGCAGGGGCAATTATGAAGCTAGGTAGTGATGAACATACAAAAATAGATGTAACAAGTAGTGGTTCTCTATCTTTGGATATTGCTTTAGGTGTTGGTGGTTTTCCAAAGGGGAGAATTATTGAAATATATGGTCCTGAATCTTCAGGTAAAACAACTATAGCATTACAAGCGATTGCTGAAGTGCAAAAATTGGGAGGCAGAGCAGCTTTTATTGATGCAGAACATGCTCTTGATCCAGTTTATGCGAAAGCTTTAGGAGTAGATATTAATGAACTTTTACTTTCTCAACCTGATACTGGTGAACAAGCACTAGAAATATGTGAAGCTTTAGTTAGAAGTGAAGCAGTTAATATAGTTGTCATTGATTCAGTTGCCGCTTTGGTTCCGCAAGCCGAAATTGATGGAGAAATGGGCGATAGCCATGTAGGATTACAAGCCAGACTTATGTCACAAGCTTTAAGAAAATTATCTGGTACTATTAATAAAACGAAAACAACTGCAATATTTATTAACCAATTAAGAGAAAAAGTTGGCGTTATGTTTGGTAATCCTGAAACTACACCGGGTGGACGCGCTCTTAAGTTTTATGCTACTATTAGACTTGATATTAGGCGTGCTGAACAAATAAAACAAGGAGATCAAATTGTTGGTAATAAAACAAATATTAAAGTAGTTAAGAATAAAGTGGCTCCTCCATTTAAGACTGCTACTGTTGATATTATGTATGGTGAAGGGGTATCAAGAGAAGGGGAAATTATTGATATTGCTTCTAGTTTAGATATACTAGATAAAAGTGGTGCTTGGTATGCGTATAATGGTGAAAAAATTGGCCAAGGAAAAGAAAATGTTAAGATTTATTTAAAAGAACATCCAGAACTTAGAGATGAGTTGGAAGAAAAAGTTCGTGAACATTATGGTTTTGGTAATACTGAAAAAAATAAAGATAAAAAAGAAGAGTAAGTATTAATATTTTATAGTGAACAATAAATGTTCATTTTTTTCTTGCTTAAATTTAAAATAAAGATTATAATTGAATTGTAGATAATTCATTGATCTATAAAAAAGTAAGGAGAATTTAAAATGGAATTTAACACAATGTCCATTTTAACTCTGGTAATTGGATTTTTTGTTGGGTTTTTGATTGTATTCATTATTTATATGATAAGAAATAATCAAAATGAAAATAAAGCTAATAAATTAATTGAAGACGCAAAGAAGGAAGCCGATAAACATAAAAGAGATTCTTTGATGGAACTTAAAGAAGAATCTTATCGTTTAAAACAAGAAACAGATAGAGAAATAAAAGAAAAAAAAGCAGAAATGAAAGATACTGAAAGTAGATTACTTCAAAGAGAAGCATCTTTAGACAAGAGAGAGGAAATGCTTCAAAAAAGAGATACTACTTTAGATGAAAAAGAAAATAATTTATTAGTTAAACAAAAAGAAATACAAGAAAAAGAGCTTAAAATGGATGAACTTTTAAAACAAGAATTAGCAGAACTTGAAAAAATTGCTAAATTTTCGAAAGAAAAAGCTCATGATTTAATTATGAAGCGAGTAGAAGATGATATGGCAAGAGAAATTGTTGACTATATCAAAGAACAAGAAAGAAATGCAAAATTGGAAGCACATGAGAAAGCTAAACAAATTATTGTTTCTAGTATGGAGAGATATGCTGAAGATGTAGCTAATGAACAAACTGTTAGTACAATTGATTTACCTAGTGATGAAATGAAAGGGCGTTTGATTGGTCGTGAGGGTAGAAATATTCGGACGATTGAATCAGTTACAGGTGTTGATTTAATTATTGATGATACACCGGAAGCAATTGTTATTTCTTCTTTTGATCCTTTAAGAAGAGAAATAGCTAAAACTACCATTGAAACTTTAATTCGTGATGGTCGTATTCATCCATCTAGAATTGAAGAAGTATATGATAAGGTATCACGTGATATTAATACGAAGATTACAGAGATTGGTAATCAAACAATTTATGATTTAGGATTGTCTAAAATGGATCCAGAGCTTATTAATTTAATTGGTAAACTTAATTATCGAACAAGTTATGGACAAAATGCTTTACAACATTCTAAGGAAGTTGCTAATTTAGCAGGGCTTATGGCCGCTGAACTTGGTGAGAATGTAACACTTGCTAAAAGAGCAGGACTTTTACATGATATTGGAAAATCAATTGATTTTGAAGTTGAAGGAAGTCATGTAGAAATTGGTGCTGATTTAGCTCGTAAATATCATGAAGATGAAGTTGTTATTAATGCAATCGAATCTCATCATGGTGATAAAGAAGCTACAAGTGTGATTTCGGTATTAGTAGAAATTGCTGATACTTTATCAGCTGCTCGTCCAGGGGCAAGAAATGATTCGATGGAAAATTATATGAAACGTTTATCTCAACTTGAGGAGATTGGTAATTCATTCCCTGGTGTTGAAAAAACTTTTGCTGTTCAAGCAGGAAGAGAAATTAGAGTTATGGTTAAACCTGATGAAGTAGATGAAGCAAAAAGTTATAAAATGGCTCGAGATATTAAAGATAGAATTGAAGCAGAAATGCAATATCCTGGAACGATAAAGATTAATGTAATAAGAGAAACTAGGGCAATCGAAGAGGCTAAATAAGTCTCTTTTTTCTTTGGTATAAACTGATGTTTAATTTGCAAAATAATAATGGTGATTATATGAAAAAGACTTCAATTTCTTTTGGATTAGTTAATATTCCAGTCGAGATGAATCCTATTATTAAAAATAATGATATATCATTTAATCAATTACATAAAAAGTGTTTATCAAGAATTCATTACATTAAATATTGTCCTCATTGTAAAAAAGAGGTAAAACAATCAGATATTATTCGGGGATATGAATATAAGAATGATGAATATTTGACTTTAACGAATGAAGAATTTAATAAACTTAAAAGTGAAGATGAAAAAGTGATTGAAATTGTTGGCTTTTTAAATTTGAGTGAAGTTGATCCTGTTTATTTTGAGAAAAGCTATCACATAAAAACTGCTAAGAAAAGTAAATCATTTAGTTTATTTAAAGAAGCTTTAAATAAAACCAAAAAAGTTGCTCTTGCTAAAACAGTAATTGGAACTAAGTTTTATTATGTTATCATTCGCTTAATGAATGGGAATCTTATTATGAATACTCTTTATTTTGATGAAGAAGTTGTTATTCCTGATGAGATAGCAGATGCTAAATTTAGTAAAAAAGAACTAGATTTAGCCGTACAACTAGTTAATTCATTGAAAATAAAATTTAAACCGGAAGAATACAAGGATGAATATCAAGAAAAAGTAAAAGATGCTTTGAAGCAAAAAGAAAAGGGAAAAGCAGTTAAACAGCCTAAAGCTCGAAATACGAAAAATATTAAAGATTTAATGACGGCTTTGGAAATGAGTTTAAGAAATGTTTCATAATTATAAGCTTCGACCAATGCTTTTAAAGGAAGAAGAAAAGGTTGTTCAAGATAAAGAGTTTCTTTATGAAATTAAGTTTGATGGAATTCGAGCACTTATTTATGTAAGTAAAAATAGTTTCAAAATTTTAAGTCGAAAGGGGAATGATTTAACAAATAAATACCCCGAATTAAAAGAAATACAAAAAATAGTTGGTGATCATCAAGTAATATTTGATGGGGAAATTATTGCTACTAATAATGGATTACCTTCATTTTCGTTGCTACAACAAAGAAATAGAATTAAAAAAGTAATTGATGAAATTATAGAAGAAATACCAGTTACTTTTATCGCTTTTGATATTTTGTATGATAATAAAAACTTGATGAGTGAATCTCTATTAAATAGAAAGAAGATACTAGAAAAATATAATGATACAAATTATTTTATTAAATCAAAAGTATATGATAATGGTATCAATTTGTTTAAGATGATAAAAAAAGTTGGATTAGAAGGAATCGTTGAAAAGAAAAAGAATGGTTTGTATTTTGAGGGAGAAAGAACTTTTGATTGGATAAAAGTAAAGAATATTAAGGTGGATAACTTTTTAGTTCATGGTTATCTTGAAAAGACAAATACTTATAGTTTGCTTCTTGGTGAATATAAAAGGGAAAGTTTAAAATATGTTGGTAAAGTTAGTGTTAATAAAAAGCATGAAATTATGAATACTCTTAAGAAAATGAAAAAAACTAATAATCAGTTTGTTAATTTTGATGAGAAAGCTACTTATATAATTCCTATAAAGAAAGTAAGAATTCATTATTTAGAGCGTACTAATTCTGGTATGCTTAGACATGCTGTATTAGACGAATAAAAAATCAATCTAATTTAAGCTTGATTTACTTCCATAATAACTGGTAAGATGATTGGACGTCTTCCGGTTAAATCATTTATAAATGGATGTAATTCGAGAATAATTTGATTTTTTAAATCAGTATAATTATAGGTTGAAGTATTTAAAAATGAACTTACTATTTCTGTTATCTTTTTCTCTATTTTACTGATTAATTCTGGATTTTCATTAACCATAATAAATCCTCTTGTTGTTACATTTGGTTTAATTAGTAATTTTCTAGTTAAAGTGTTAATATTTAAAATCGTTACAAGAATTCCATCACTACTCATTAATTTACGATCTTTAATAATTTGACTACCAACATCGCCAATACGTGATCCATCAACATAGACATCGCCACTTTTTACAGTATCACCTCGTGTAACTATGCCATCTTTAATGTTAATAACATCGCCATTTTTACATATAAAAGTATTTTCTTTTGGAATATCGCAAGCTTCAGCGATTTCAGTGTGACGTTTTAACATTCTATATTCACCATGCATAGGCATGAAGTATTTAGGCTTGATAATTCTAAGCATCCATTTTAATTCTTCTTCTTTCGCGTGTCCAGAGGTGTGAACATCATTAAATGTTTTATTTGTATATACTTTTACACCTTTTAAATAAAGTTTGTTAATAACTTTATTGATACTTGCGGCATTTCCAGGAATTGGAGAAGATGAGAAAACAACTAAATCATCTGGCATTAAAGTAATTTGCTTATGGATACCATTAGCTATTCTTGATAGAGCAGCGAGAGGTTCTCCTTGCGTTCCGGTACATAAAATACAGATTTCGTTTTTCTTTAAACCTTTCGCTTCATTATTATCAATAAAAATAGTTTTGTCTTCTATTAAGCCATTGTTCATAGCAAGTTCAATACTAGTTTCCATAGAACGACCAAAGACAATAATTTTTCGATTATTTTTACGACAAGTTTCAACGATATGTTTAATACGATAAATGTTTGAGGCAAAGGTGGCAATAATAACACGACCATAGTGTTTTGATACAATATCATTTAATGCTTCATCAACACTGGATTCACTTTTAGAAAATCCTTCTGATAAAGCATTGGTTGAATCGCTTAAAAGAAGAGTAACTCCTTTTTTGCCTAATTCAGCCATTTTATGAATATTTGCCATAGGGCCAATTGGAGTTAAATCAAATTTAAAGTCGCCTGTTTCAAAAATAATACCATTAGGTGTATGAATTGCTAAAGCGAAAGACTCTGGGATTGAGTGCGTAGTTCCTACAAATTCCACGGTAAAGTATTTCGTCTTTACTATTGTATCTTCTCTAACAATTTCAATATTTTCATATTTCATATTTCGATCTACTAATTTTTTGTTAATTAAATCAGCAGATATTTTTGATGCATAAATTTTAGGTATATGAACACTATTTAATAAAAATGATATTCCACCAATGTGATCTTCGTGACCATGAGTGATGAATAAACCTTGAATTTTATCTTCATTTTGTTTTAAATAAGTTATATCTTGAATGACATAATCTACTCCAAGTAAATCGTCTTCTGGAAACATTACTCCAGCATCAATGATAATTATTTCTTCATTGTGGGTTACAACATACATATTTTTTCCCACTTCGCCTAATCCGCCTAACGCAAAAATAGACGTAATATTACTATTATTTTTCATTAAATCTTCCTTTCATAAACAAATAGTAAAAGTTCTTGACTGACTAATATTATACTATTTTTTAAGAATTTTGTCTACTCTAACTTTTTTTGACATGTAATTTACATATATTTTGTAAAATTTTACATAATGGTTGAAAAGTTTTATATAATATAGGTGAGGTAATATATTATGGATGAAAAAAAGATAAATGAACAATTAATTAATTTGAAAAAAAGAAATAATTTAAATAATATGATTATTATTATTTTACTTGTTATTTTACTTATTGTCTGCGCTGTTGCTGTTTATGCTAGAGTAGCTTAATCTTCTAAGTATGTCTTACTTTTATGAGGTTCATCAAATAATAAGCCCTCATAATTTTTTTGTCTTAAAACTTCATAAACACCAATTGCAACACTGTTTGATAAGTTTAGGGCTCGGACGTTTGCAGTCATAGGAATACGATAGCATCTATCTAAGTATGGTTTTAAAATTTCTTTTGGTATTCCAGTACTTTCTTTACCAAATATTAAATAAATATTGTCTTTGATATCTTTAAAATTCACTGTTGAATGAGGTTTATGACCATATCTAGTAAAGAAGAAGTATTCTCCATTGTTTTTTCTAAAAAATTCATCAATATTTTCATATACAAAATAGTTACATTTATCAATATAATTAACACCACTTCTTTTAATGTATTTTTCATCAAGAGAAAAGCCTAGCGGTTTAATTAGGTGTAGAGTTGTATTCGTTGCAACACAAGTACGCATAATGTTTCCGGTATTTCCAGGAATTTCTGGTTCAAATAAAACGACATTTAACATATTCATTCTTCTTTCTTAAAAAATTATAAAACATTCTTTTTATTTTGTAAACTTTAAAATCAGTATTGTTTATAATTGCTCTTGCTTCTTTTTTATTTTTCTTTTATAATGTTTTTAGAGTAGGGTGGTATAATGACAACAATATATCTTATTAATAATAGTCTTACTATGAATAATCTTAATTTTCCTGATAAGGAAACTTTAGAACAAAAAAGAGAAAAAAGAATTCTTAGTATTGAAGGGGAAGAAGAAAGTAAAAGATTAGTTCATAATAAGGATTTGCAGAAAGTGCAATATATTTATTCTTCTTCTTATGTGATGAGTATTGCTACTGCTAAATATTTGGCTCAGGACTTAGAATTAGATATTAATATACGTTCCGAACTTGGGGAACGAGTAATAGGTCATTTAGGTGATAAAAAAATTCGAATGATTACAGAAATTCAAGAAAATGATTTTGATTATAAACTTGCTGGTGGGGAATCTTTAAATGAAGTTAAAAATAGAATGAGTCGTTTCGTAAATCAATTGCTTGAAAAGCATGCGGATAAAACTATTGCTTTATTTACTCATAATGTGGCTATTACATGTCTTCTTAGTAAATGGTGTAAAAAAGGATTTAATTTAGATAATCGTCTTATTTTAAACTATCAAGATGAAGCGATTATTGATGGAGCATGGGATGGCATTAATATGATTGAACTTGTATTTGATGGTAAAGATTTAGTTTCAATTAAAAGAAAAAAATAGGAATTTTCCTATTTTTCATTTTCTTCTGTGTCAATTGTTTTCCATTCTGTTGTACCACAGGTTGTACATACAAATGGGACTAATATTTTTAGTCCTTTTGGTTTTTCATATTTTTCTTCTAGAGAAACACATAAAAGGCCGGTTTTTTCATCAATGTAAGCACGTCCTTGAACTGTTGTTTCTTCACATTTATTACATCCTGGTTTTTTCATTTTAGCCTCCTTAACTTTATTATTTCCTAAAATTGTGGTAAAATACTAGAAACGAGGTGAAGAAAATGATAAATCAAATATATGATGCTTATGATATTCATTTGAATAGTAATAATGAACTTATGATAGCAAAATATAAAGTATATGATGAAAATGTTGAAGGAAATTATGGAAAAATTGAGTCTTTTAGACGTTATAATTATGTTGGGGTAGAAGTTCCTCAAGATATAACATTAAGAATTTCCGAACTGAAACAAGAAGAATATTTGCCAATGAATAGATTTAGACCTGTTTCTTTTGATGTGGAAGCTAAGAATCCTTTAATTTATGCAAAATTGATGCTTTTAGGATTAAATCATCAAATTTTAGAAAAATTTTATTCTTTAGGACATGGATATGATGATATGGATCTTACTACTTATATTACTTATATTAATATGAATACTGGCAAAGTATCATCTATGGAAATTGGTCGTTATAAAGTTTATGATGATATGAAAATAAGATTTTTGGAAGATCAAGGTTATGTACCTGAAGAAAGAAGTTTTTATCATTTAGCACAAAGTCAAGAATTGGATTCTGAAATGAAAAGGTAAAAAACTGATAATTGTTTGTTATCAGCTTTTTATTTGAATAAATTTTTTTCTTTTTTATAGTTGGTTATTGCCGAGTTATCTTTAATTAAGCTTGTAATAGATAATCCTTTATTTAGATGATCAATAATTTTGGCTAAATATTCAGAACAGTCTGCTGTATTCATCCATGGTTTATTTAATATTTCTTCGGGAATATAAGTTAAATTGGTGGAATAAATAGCATCAAATATTTTATTTTTATAGGCTTCATCTAATTTTTCATATCCAGTTGTGAAGAGGGCGAAAGTGGTGAAAAAGAAGATTTTGTTTGCGCCTCTATTTTTTAATTCTTTCGCTACATCTATCATGGATCCGCCACTAGCAAGCATATCGTCTACAATGATGATTGTTTTATTCTTCACGTCTTTTCCTAGATATTCATGGGCAACAATTGGGTTATGGCCATTTACTACTTTAGAAATATCTCTTCTTTTATAAAACATTCCGACATCAACACGGAGAATGTCAGCGAGAAATCTAGCTCTATCCATAGCTCCTGTATCTGGACTGATAACTAGAGTTTCATCAGGGATAAATTCTTCCTTTTTTAAGAAAGCCTTTAACATATCGTTGGTTGGAAAAAAATTATCAAAGGGTAGGGTTGGAATAGCATTTTGAACATTTGGATCATGAGCATCAAAAGTTACAATTCCACTAATTCCTAAATTTTTAAGTTCTTGAAGAGCAAGGGCACAATCTAGTGATTCTCTTGATTTTCTTCGATGTTGGCGGGAAGCATATAAAAAAGGCATTACAACTCTGATACTTTTAGCATGTCCCATTACTGCTGATATTACTCTTTTTATGTCTTGGAAATGTTCATCGGGACTCATGTTATGTTTTATTCCATACATCTCATAAGTAATACTATAATTATGAGTATCGCTTAAAATATAAACGTCTTTGCCTCTTATTGTTTCTAGTATTGTTACTTTTCCTTCGCCATCATTAAATCTTGTGATGTCAGCGGGAATAAGATAATTACTATCTGATTTTCTGATTTTTTTGATTTCTTTGTTTACTTTTAAACCTAATTCTTTACAATTGTCCATGACAATTAAACATAAATTTTCTTTATTTTTCATATACACTCCTTATCATAAATATTTTATCATATTTTGAAGTGATAATCTATAAAGTTACTTTAAAAATTCTGTTTCACAGGTTGCTAATTTTTTATATAATTTTAAATCTCTTTTTCTTCTTGCACCAGTAAATAAAATGTCGTAGACAATTTCCCATACAACTACCCATCCGGCGATTAAAAATAGTTCGCTTAAAAGAGAAGTAAATTGTTCAGATATAATGATTAATAGAATTCCTAATAATAGTAAAATGAATCGAAAATAATCATCATATTTGTCAATTTTATTTAATTGTTTTACTTTATTTTGATAATGGGTATGAATTAATTTTACTAATTGTTCTTGATCTTTATTATTTAATAATCCATCTACATTTAATATAATTCTTTCTTTGTGTGTATGTAGACTTGCGTTTGTAATATAACTGTCTAATTCTTCATTTAAGACATTGTTATTAAACTTGTTAGTTGCATCTTCTAGGGTTTCTAATTTAATATTTATTTTTTCCATAAATCCTCCATTTTTATTATGGCATGAATTTTAAAAAAAAGAAAGTCTTTTTTTACTTTCTTTTTATGGAATTCTTTTTCTTGTTTGAGGAGTATCTTCTGGTTTGTCATTTTTATAATTATTGTATAAAGTTAGAAAGAGGTCATTTGGTAAGTAGTGTAGTAATTGATTTAGATTTTCTTTTTCTAACATATTTAACAGTATTATCATTTCTTCTTTGGTTAAACTTGTTCTGATGATATCACAATATTTTTCTAATTCTCTTTGATATAAGGGGGTATTTTTTAGTTCGAAGAAAAAAGTACTAAAAATATTTTTTAACATCTTATTTATTTCTTGTTCTTTATCTTTACAAAAGTGATATTCTAAATTTAAAGAGATTAGGCCACAACTTATTCCTTTCATATTTTGTTCAGTTAGATTTACTTGAAAGGTTACACTGATGTTATCTTGAGTGTGATTAAGTGAGCGTATTATATCATGGTCTTTTAAGAGGAAGAAAATTAGATTGATGATTAGATTTGGACTTACATAACCATTTATAATAAATTCTTCTAGTGTTCCTTGTCTTACAGTTTCCGTTCCTTTTAAAAAATAGATTTGGGTTATTTGTTTGCCATTTTCTTCAAAAAAGTTAAAACAAATATCTAGAGTAGGAGTAGGATTACTCATTAAAATATCCAGTCTATTATCTATAATAGGATAATAGCTTACTATAACTTTTTTAATTAATTCTATTATTTCTTTTTCTTTTTCATAGCTGAGGCTTGTCTTTTTCTTTTCTAGATTTGTCATATTTAAACCACCTGTAGGGTTTATTTTAGCATAGTTATATAGATTTGAAAAGATAAATTTATCTTTCTTTTAGAAATTCATCCTTAATAATTATGTCTTTATCTTGGGGAATGTTCATCATTAATTCTAAAAGATTTGGTATTAATTTTTGTTCAGTAACTTCAAAACTTCCTTTAGCATAAAGATTTCTTAAATCAGTATCTTCATTTATTTTTATTGGAGTAATTCCTTTTAAGTTATTTACCATATCAATATTACAAACTTTGGGGATAAAATAACTTACGTGAACTTTGTCATTTTCTTTTTCAATTTCTATTGTTAGAGCATGACCAAGATCTCTGGCCATAATTAAAATTCTGCCATTACTAAGTGATAAAATATCCATATAATCACTATCTAAATCAAAACTTACATTATCAAAGATTGCCTTTGCTATTTCACTTTTATGACCACGCAATGTTATACGCTGCATTTTTTCATTTGTTTTTTCTTCTATGATAGGCATTGCTTCATAAAAATTCTCATTATTTACTACGTAGGAATGTAGAACATGTAATAATTCATTAATAGTTTTACTTTTTAAAAATGGTTCCTGGTAATTACAAAAAACATAATAGCCTTTTATTTTGTGATTTATTTCATCAACTAATTCAGGATTCATATTAGATATGCAAGTTTGATAAAATTCTGCTAAGCGTTTGCGATTAATCATGGATTTTAAAAGAGTTTTTTCATAATCTCTAAATCGTTTGTTTAAATATTTTGTTAGAGTTTCATCAGCTCCAATAAACTGAAGCATTTTTTCTAGCATGTATTTTATATCTTGAAGATTTTTATAAGTTTTATTTATGTAATCAATAAGACTTTTGTTATCATAAATATCTGGATAAAAAGCCATTAATTGTTTAATTTCCATATCATATTTAAAAAATTGTTCTAAATCTTGTAAATTCTTTTCCATATTTATCATCCTTTAGTTTATTTTAGCATAATTTTACCAATTAAAAAACACTTATTTCAGTGTTAACAATCAATATGGTGGAGTAGAGGAGAAAGTATTAAAAGTATATTTGTATATACATATATTTGATTATATCCCTGAAAATGGACGTTTATTTAATTATAAATATTAAAAAAATGATGTAGTTTAATAAAATTGGTAGGTAATTGGTAGGTAATTTATAATAATTTTTGGATGCGGTTTAGTCTTTCTTCAGTATAAGAATGATAGTAAGTTTTTTCAATTACTTCTACTGTGTCTCTCAAGTATTCTGCGACATCTTCTGGTTTAGCTCCACGATTTCTTAAATATGTTGCAATGCTATGTCTACCAAATTCATGATGAGTTAATCTATTTACTTTTTTTGTATTGTTAGAATAATATTTTGCATCCATTAAGTTATAATATTCATTCATCCGCCTTCTCATTGTTGACATAGATATATGAATCGGACCACCAAATATAAACCAATTCTCACTAAATCCTTCTAATTTATAATAGTGTTTGTAAAGGTAAAAAAGCGATTTTTGACATCTAGAGGCTACAGGAACAGTTGCATTTTTCTTGTTTTTAGTATTGGTGATTTTATGTCCACCACCTCTTACTTTTGATGAAAATGTTTTAAAAAACTTAATTTTTAAATTATTTAAGATTCCGACATCTTCCCATTTATCTACATTTAACCATGGTTCTTTATTTATTAAATCTTTCCAGATAAGAGCTTGTTCTTCTCCTTCACGTGGTCCATGCCAAAAGGTAAATTCAAAAAATGCTTTCCACAATATTTCCTTATCATCTATTACACTAACAAATTGCTCAAATTCCTCTAATGTTTGATATCTTATATCATTATCTTTTATTTCATCATCAACTTCTTGAAAATTTTTAACTCTATCCAAAATATTAGTTTCTATATATTCTTCTTCAAATGCATATTCAAATATGGTTGATAAAATAGAGAACATTTTTTTCTTATAAGATAATTTATAATTTTTTCCATTGTCCATTTTCTTTTGATCCATTTCACTTTTCCACGATTTAATATCTTCTTTTGTAATAAGATTAATATTTTTATTTAATTTTTCAAAAAAGTTTTTTATATGGCAATTATAACCACTTTCACTACTATATAAAGTGGATTCTCTATTTTTTGAATCTTCTAATAATTTAGTCCAAACATAATGTAAACTTTTATTTTTTTTATTTTCAACATTATTTATGTCTGTATTTAATATTTTTTTCTTCTTTTTTGATCTTAATTTGATATATTCCATTGGATTATTTAAAAATATTGTTTCTTCATTTTTTGCTTCTCTTTCAAATTCAAAATTTCTAGAAATATATTTTGTTCTGGTACCATTGGGCAAATCATATCTATCTTCAAAGTAATATAATTTTGTTCCTTTACATGTTTCTTTATCCCATTGTTTCTTTGATTTCAAGACCTTTATTTGATTTCCATTTTCATCTTTTATAATTTTATATTTTTTAATTTTATGTACAGGCATATTTAAAACTCCCATCTTTTTATTTACTTTTAATAAGTAATTTGTTATAATGGGAACATAGAAAAATCCTATTAGCGTAGTGTGTTTTTCTATAGGAACTCTATGTTCCGAACCCTTATTTGTTCGAGCAAGTAGGGGCTTTTTTTTAAAATTATTATGCTTTCCAAGTATGACCGCAGTTTTGACATACTTTTATTTTTTTAGTAATGTTTTTAATTTTTTTCCTTTTTCCTATAAATATCGTAGCAAATAATGCGGGGATAGTTAAGAAAATCCATTTAATTGGAATCCACCACCATCCAATGCAACACCACCATAGAATTCCATGATGCTTGGTAATTAATTTTTGCTCATTCACTACTTGTATTGTAACATTCTTACTACCGCATTTAGGACATTCATTAGTCATAAAACTCACACTCCATTTCTATATTTATTAAAACACCAAGTGTTTCAATCTTTGATTATTTCATATTGTCTATAATATTAATTATTGCATCTTTTTGTTCATCATTAAGTAAATCTATTTTTTCTCTTAAAATATCACTTTTATTTTTATTTTGGATTTGTTCTGGAACATCATATCCCATTAACCATACTGGATTTACATTCATAGCCTTCGCAAGAATAGCCAGTTTTTTTTGACCAGGTTCGACTTTTCCAGAAACATATTGGCTTAGATCATTTTTCCCTAATTTTATATTATATTTTTTACAAAATGGCATTGCTTTTTGTAATATATCTTTTTGCTTAATGCCATATTTTTGCATATAATATTTTAATCGTTCGGCAGTTGTAATCTTATCCATAATTTCACCTCTGTATTTATTATAGCATATATGTTCAAAAAAATAAACGTAAAGTTCAAAAAAAATGAACTTGTGTATTGACAGTAAATTATTAATATGTTATCATTAAAATGTTCAAAGATATTGAACTTGAAAGGAGAGGTAAAAATGCTGTCTTTTGATTATTCAAAACTTCAAGGAAAAATTTAAAAAAAATAGTAATTTTGCTTTAAATTTGGGAATTTCTGAAAGAAGTTTGAGTCTTAAATTAAATAATAAAGTAGAATGGAAGCAAAGTGAAATAAAAAAGATTCAAGGGCTTTTAGAAATAGCTGACGAAGATTTATATTATTATTTTTTTGATGTAAAAGTTCAAAATGATTGAACAAAATAAGATGCGCTAATAGGAGGAATCATGAAAAAATGTCAAAAAGCTGAAATTAACTATATTGAAATGGAAAAGGTTATTAATCGATATTGGATTTCACGAAAGGATTTATCAATAATATTACCTCAGTTGACTTATGCTTCAGCTAGTCGAGAGTTTAATATTATTTTGGATGAGATGGAGAAAAATGATGAGTTTTACTTTCATACAAGACCAAGTTTAATACCAATTCGTAAAGTAATTGAAAAGTTTAATATTGATGTAAATTTTATTAGAAGAGAAGCTAATAAAATAAAAAAATATAAAGAGGGAGATAATTAAAATGTCAAAAATCAAGTGGAAAAATATAATTAAATTTTTAATACTAATATTTGCTTTAAGTATAGTTATTTCTGATGTCATTACTTTAGTAACTACAATGGGTGGATTTACCGATTTTGGAGTACTTACTTTTATTTTATGCTTTTTAGTTATTGATTATATTATTTGTGATTTTAAAGCAGAAATAAATGAAAAACAATATAAACCAAAACATAAGGAGAAAAAATGAAAAAGGAATTAGAAAACCTTGCTCTAGAGTTACGAGAACTAGCAGAAAAATATGATAAGGATTATTTAGGGATTTCTTATATCAATGGAAATTTAATGACTGAATTATCTCCAGATGATAAAGATTATAATTCATGCAGTATGTTTATTGCAAATGACGATAAAAGGGACAAGTAAAAAAGCCATATTACTATAGCTTTATTTACTGTAAATTTGTTAAGTGATTTACTCTCTAATTATAGCATGTTTGAGAGTAAAAGTCTAGAATTGGAGGGTAAGTTTATGATACTAAATGATGGAAATGAGTAAGTCAAAAGGAAAGCATAGTTTTCTTTTTGACTATGAGTTTTTGGATTACTTTGAATATTTAGAAGATAGTGAAATTGTTCAGATTATAAAAGACTTGGTATCTTATGATCGTGATGGCATTATACCCAACTATAATGATCGTACCTTAAAAACTATATTTAATAAAATCAAGACAATATTAGATGAGCGAAAAATTAAATATAGTGCTATCTGCGAACGTAATAAAGTCAATGGAAGTAAAGGTGGACGAAATAAAAAAAGCGACAAAACCCAAGAAAACCCAACAGAACCCACTGGGTTAAATAAAAACCCAGAAAACCTTGATTATGATTATGATTATGATTCTATTAATGTGTGTAATATAAAAGAAGAAACTAACAAAGAAGAAAATATTTGCCATTTTGGAAATGAATTTAAAACTGAAGCATGTAAAGACTGTCTTAAAAAAAGCATTTGTAAAAATAAAACTGATCCTCATTTTATTCTTGAAAAAGGATGTGATTTTGAAACTTGGTTAGCTAAGAGGCAAGTATTATCTAGAAACATTATAGATACTCATCATGATCCACCAGATTTTAGTGAGTTAGAAAATTACGAATGGTATGATGATCATGGATAAAATGTATGTAAATTTTAATTTTATTCATTTGAGTTGTAATCATTGTGGTAAAGATTTAATACCAAATATTAATTTAAAGCAGTTAGCAAAGCAAATTACTCTAGAATGTAAAGATTTAGAAAATGAACAAAATACATATTTGGATTATTCTTTTAAATGTGAATCATGCAAAAAATTTGTAAGTAGAAAATTAATGATCGAAAAAGTTCAAAGTATTTTTATAGTATGGTGAAAGGAAATATGTTAAAGAATGGGAAAGAAAGAAAAAATAATAATTATATGTTTAATTTTAATATTGATATGTATTTCTTATTTAGTATTAAATTTAATTTTAAAGCCAAAATATGAGTTTTATGATTTAGATGGAAATTCTGGAATTAGTACAAATTGCAAAATTATTGAAGAAGGACTAGTTTGTGAAGTCAAAAATCAATTTATTCCAGTTGGACAATATTCAAAAATAGAATAAATAGGAGGGAAAAGAATGTTTGGAAAGAAAAAAGAAAAAATATTATATCTTGAATCTGAAGTACAAAAATTATTACACGAAAAAAATAAAATACAAAGAGAAAATTTCAGTTTAAAATCTGATTTATCAGATAAGGACAAGCAATGTTATGATCTTTCACAAGAACTTCAAGTTGCGAGAAAAAATATAGGGAAAAAAGATAAAAAAATATTAGACTATCAAAATGACATTAAATTAAAAGATTCACAAATTTTTGAAGCAGAAGAACGTTTAGATAAATTATCTAAAAAATATCGTATTTTAATTTCAAAAACTGGAGGGCTTACTGCTGAAAATAAAAAGTTAAAATTAAAGGTAAATACATTATCGGAGCAATTAGCAGAATCTATGACCGATAAATATCTTGTAAAAAAGTTACCAGCTGAAAAGCCAAAGAAACAGAAAGTTTTAGGAATAAAAAGAGGTGTTGTAAATTCTTATGCAAAACAAATTTTAAGAGAAAAAGGTAATACTGAAGACATAGTTAGTGATTAGAAGAACAATTATAATTAAAGCTATTACATTTCTTCTTTTTACTTAACCATTACCTACCGTACTCACACTTATACTTAAATCGAGTTTGAAATAGCGAGTTTGGATTTAAGTCTTATTAAAATTAGAAAGGGAATTTTATGAATAGTGATAATAGAAATTTGATTATAGAATTATTAAAATCAGTTAAAAGACCAGGTATGGGAGATTTAGTTTCTTACTTGGAAAATAGTGATTTTTTTGAGGCTCCAGCATCAACTAAATATCATTTAGATATTCCTGGAGGATTAGCCAAACACAGTTTAAATGTTTATTACAATTTGAAAAAGATGTGTGGAGATATTTATGATGAGGACACAATTAAGATAGTTTCTTTACTTCATGATATATGCAAAGCTAATACGTATAAAAAGAGTACTAAAAATGTCCAAAATGAAGATGGAAAATGGGTTATCAAACAAACTTATACTGTAGATGATATTTTACCACTCGGACATGGTGAAAAATCGGTAATTTTAATCCAAAAATACATTGATTTATCTGTACAAGAAATGTTGGCTATCAGATGGCATATGGGATCATTTGAGGGAAAGGATAATCTAAAACACTTAAACAAAGCATTTAATCAATGCAAGTTAGCAGTTTGGCTTCACATTGCTGACTTGAAAGCAACACATATTGATGAAGCAGAATAAAAAATAAAAATATAGAAAGAAGGAGATTTAATGGAATCAATAAATGTAAGAGTAAAAAAAATAGAAAAGGAAAATTCTAGATTAAAAGGAGTAGCATCTGTTTTAATAGACGATTCATACATGATTCATGATATTAAAATTATTGAAGGAGATAAAGGGTTATTTATTGCGATGCCAAATAAGAAATTAGCTACAGGAGAATATAGAGATATTGCTCATCCAGTTAATTCTAGTACACGTAGTTTTTTTGAAGATGCTATTTTAAATGAATATCGTAATTGTAAGTAAATATGGCACGAAGAATAAAGTATGAGAGGGGGAAGCAACCTACATTACCTATAAAATCTAAAAAACAATTAGATCATGTTATGGATTATCTTCGCTACAATATTGATCATGCAAAAACAAAAATAAAGAAAGACCAAGCTTATAGAAATTATATGTTAATTTTAATAGGAATTAATACTGCATTTCGTGCTGAAGATTTATTACAATTAAAAGTTAAAAATGTTATTAAAGGTTTCTTTTCAATTAAGGAAAATAAAACTGGAAAATGGCAACATTTTAAAATGAATAAAGAACTTCATAAAGAAATTTTAGATTATATTGAGTATTTTGATTTAAAAGAAGAAGATTATTTGTTCATAGGACAAAAGAAATACAATACTTACAAAGGTGTTACAACCAAAGTCATTTATCCAATTACACGTCAAAATGTACAAAATACAATAATGCCAAAAATAATTAAAGACTGTGGTATTACTTTTAAATTTGGTCTTCATAGTTTACGAAAGACTTTTGGTTACCATTTTTATAAATCTGGTGGAGAGTTATTAACTTTAATGAAAATGTATAACCACGAAAATCCAACAATTACACTTTTGTATATTATGTGGGATGATGAAGATGTTCAGTCGAGTAGAACTAATACGTATTTAGGAGGGAGAAAAAAATGAATTTATGGATAAGAAGTCAAAATAAAAGATTAATTGAAATAGTAGATATTTTGGAACCAATTTTGGATAATTGGGAAAATAGAAAAGGGTATTGTTTGTATGGATATAATTCAGCACAAATTTTTGTATTATTAGGTATGTACAAAACTGAAAAAAGAGCATTAGAAGTATTAGATGATATACAGAATACATTGTCTTCTAATATAGTTGTTGATTTATATGCTAAATTTGGAAATTTTGAACATTGCAATAAAGAAGGATATGCTCTAACCCCAGTTTATCTAATGCCTTTAGAGTAGCTATGAAAAAAGAAATATGGAAAGTTTTTGCTACAGATGGAATTATTAAATATGAAGCATCTAACTTGGGTAGATTTAGGCGAATTGGAAAAACAAGAATTAATTATTTAACCACTTATCATCGTAATTGTTACGAAAAAAATAGAAATAGACCTCATACATTAATTATTAAAATCACTTTAAATCATAAATCCAAGGAATTTAACTGTAATAAATTGATCGCATCTTTATTTATTAGAGAATTAAAAGATAATGAAGTAGTTATAAATAAAAATAATAATCGTCATGATCTGCGAGTTGAAAATTTATTTATAACTACTAGAAGTAATCTTGGTTCTATAACTGGTGGAAAAAGTTCTAAAGCCAAAAGAATTATTTATTATGATAATTTAGATTTTGCAACATCATATCCATCTGCAAGAAAGTTAGCTAAAGAATTGGGGGTTAGTTATCAGACAGTACTAGATATAGCGAATGGAAAAACAAAAAAGCCAAAATTTAAAATAAAATGGAAGGAAGATTTATAATATGAATGTATATTTTATGATTTTACTAATTTTACAATTTTTGAACTTAGGAATTAGTTTAGGAAAACATGGAGAAACAGTAACAAAAAAATACGATTTTTGGGTTCAATTAATAGGGACAACCGTTGGAATTATTTTATTATATTTCTCGGTAAAAACAGGATTTTAAAATCTTGGTTTTAAGGCAAAAATCGAAAAAGTATATTATATGCAATTTTTTGTAAAAAATAATGTTAGTAACTTAGCAATAAGTTAGATAAAATCTTATAAAAGTGGATAACTTAATTATCTACCTAAAAACTTGTCAGAATAGGCAAGTATGTCAAGTTTATTTTAGTGAATAGGAGGGATAAAATGACACCAAGACAAATGTTTGAAAAATTAGGATTTAGTTATGATGATAGCATTGTTAATGAAATCAATTATTTTAATAAAAAGTTTATATCTGACACAAATGTAATTAGTTTTAATCTAGAGGATAAAACTGTTAGTTCATTTATTGAGAGCGATGATCCATTTACACCTAATAGACCTTATGAATTAAATTTAGATGAATTAAAATCAATAATTTTACAGATAGATGAACTTGGATGGTTCAATTAATGAAAGGAAGTCGAAATGAAGAAAATTAAATGTAGTATTTGTAATTATAAATTTTATGTAGAGAAATCAAAAGTTAAAATAGTTTCAGAAAGTAAAGGAATAAGTGGTGCAATTAGTGGAAACACTTTGTTTGATGCTATAGACTGTCCAAAGTGCGGATGTCAAAACATTTTAAAAGTTAGATTAAATGAAATAGAAACAGATTTAGAGAAAGATGGTGAGTATTGTGGAAAATAAAGAAACAGAATATTATCGTGTACCTAGCTGGATAGAAAAAGCAATAAAAAAACTGGGAAAATTAAAAATTCAAGAGAATGAACTTGCATTGCAAATCGAGGATTACATGAAAACTCATAATATCCCTATGGAAACACCAATTAATCTATTAAAATATTTTCCTGAAGATGATGTTCATCCAAACCAAATACAAATGAAGTTTGAAAAGAAAGAATAGTAGGTAATCGAATGAATGAAAAGGAAATAACTAAATTGGTTATAAGTGAATTGGATAGCCTAGGATTAATTAAAAAGAATAATAACACGTTTAAAAATACAGAATCTATGCTTTACAGTTATAACAAAATTAAAGAATCTATAAAACAGAGAAAGACACAAATTAAAGATTTAAAAAAATATGGAATTCCTAAAAAATCTAAAAGTATAGTATCTATGTCAGATAACTCGATTAAATTAGAAGAAAATGACATTTTAGATAACACCATTAAAAACATAGAGAAATCTATCATTAAGACTAAAGTTGTTTTGAAGTATATTGATCATATTTTATTCAAGCTTAGAAATGATGATTATTATTCTATTATTGAACTTAAATATTTCAAAAATAAAACAGTTGAAGAAATAGCAGAAATACTAGAAAAGGATGTTTCTACAGTTAGTAGAAACAAAAATAGATTAATAAATGAGATAAAAATCTATCTTTTACCAAATGATGTAATCTCCGATATTTTGGGATATTAAAGGATACTGTATGCAAAAATCGTGCAAAAATCGTGCCATTTACATATCAAATAATTAATATTATAATAAGTAAAATGAAAAATTTATAATTTAGTTGTTGCTATGTAGGTGGCAACTTTTTTTATTGGAGGATTATGGCAAAAGATTTTTCAAGGAAGTTTTATAATAGTAGTGCATGGATTAAAACTTCTAAAGCATATAAAAATTATAAATTTGGTATTTGTGAAAAATGTGGAGGAATTGGTGAAGAAGTACATCATATAATTCCTTTAACACCAGCTAATATTAATGATCCTAAAATTAGCCTAGACTGGTCTAATTTAATGCTATTATGTAGGTCTTGTCATGAGCTTATTGAGGAGAAGGCTAAACCTACAATAGATGGAATTATGTTTACAGAAACTGGAGATGTGATAGAGGTGAGAAATATTGAAGATTAGAATACATACTCAATGTGAGATCATAGACATTGAAACTAGTTTAAATATAGGACTAAAGGAGATAGTCGAACAGCTGGAGAATGGCAGTACAGTTTTAATAGAAACAAAGGATAATAGAGTATTCATTATTAACTGTATTAACATCAATGCGATAGAGATAATAAATTAATTAAAAAAAATAAATATAGCCCCCTATTTGGAAAATCAATGTTCTATTAATAAACCACGCATCGAACCTTCAAAAGCCCCAAAATTTGATGTTTCATGTGAGGGGGGGTAAAGAGAGGAGACAAAATGTGGGAGAAAAAGAAAATAAATTGAAAGAAATATAAAAAAGAATAAAAAAAGAAATGGCAAAAATAAAAAAATTCTATAAAAATTTATCAAAAAGTAAACAAGAAAAATTGCAAGAGCTTATATATCGAGCTGCCTTTTTATTGGTTATGGCTAAAGATATGGAATTGGAAATTATGAACATGGATAAATTTATTTCTACCACAATTAATGCTTCACAAACATTTACAAAGCCGAATCCTCTCTTAAAAGAATACAGGGATACAGTTAAATCTTATCAAGCTGTTATAAAACAATTAAATGATCTTACGAAAGAAGATTTAACTTTGAATCCAGATTCTGAAAAAGATGAACTGGATGAGTTTTTAGATAGTTAATGAATTATATTGTAATTTATTATAACTTAATTAAGTCTGGTAAGATAATAGTATCCAATAAAGTCAAAATTCAATTTGAAAAATTGTTTTATGATATTAATAATCCTGGAGAATATCACTTTGATATTTCCAAAGCTAATCGTCCTATTACATTCATAGAAAAATTTTGTAAGCATAGCAAAGGTCAATGGGCTGGGAAAAATATTGTGTTAGATTTATGGCAAAAAGCAATTATTCAAGCAATATTTGGATTTGTTGATGAAAAAGGTTTTAGAAAATATAGAGAAGTCTTAATCGTGGTGGCACGTAAGAACGGTAAGTCCACTTTACTAGGTGCAATAGGACTATATATGCTTTTTGGTGATAAAGAGGGTGGTGCACAAATTTGTTGTATTGCTTCCAAAAAAGACCAAGCCAAGATAGTATTTAATGAAGCTAAAAATATGGTTTCACAAAGTCCATTGTTAAGTAAGCACATCAAAAAAAGAAAAACAGATTTATATTTTCCTAAAACATTTTCATATTTTGAACCATTGGCAAGTGATTCAAACACTCTTGATGGATTAAACATGCATTGTGGAATCATTGATGAGCTTCATTCGATTAAGGACAGAAATATTTATGATGTTTCAAAACAGAGTATGTCATCCAGACAACAACCGCTTTTGGTTATGATCACTACTGCAGGATTTGTTCGTGAAAATATTTACGATGATATGTATGATTATAGTAGTAATGTTTTAAATGGAACAGTTGATGATGAACAATTTTTAAGTTTCATTTATGAGTTAGATGATCGTAAAGAATGGACTGATGAAAAATGTTGGGAGAAAGCAAACCCAGCATTAGGTTCAATTAAGGATCCTAAAGCATTTAAAAAATTAGTTGAAAGAGGCAAATCTGATCCTAAATTTTTACCAACATTACTCACAAAAGATTTTAATATTCGTGAAACTGGAGTTGGAAGTTGGCTAACATTTGAAGAAATTAATAATACTGAAACATTTAATATTGAAAATCATAAAAACATTTATGCTATCGGTGGAGTTGATTTATCGAGTGTATGGGATTTAACTTGTGCTACTGTAATTTATAGATATCATAATAAGTGGTATTGTAACCAAATGTATTTTATACCAGAAGAAGTTGCAGAGCAAAAGATAAGAGAAGATAAAGTTCCATATAAAGTTTGGAAGGAGCAGGGTTATGTAAGATTTTGTAGTGGTAATAAAGTTCGTGAAAGTGATGTAACAGAATGGTTTAAAGAGCTAAGAGATAAAAACCAGATATATACATTATGGACTGGTTATGATCCATGGGGAGCAAATTTATGGGTTGAAGAAATGAAGGGCAATGCTTTTATGATGGAAGAAGTAAGACAAGGTGCTAAAACCATGAGTAATCCCATGAAAAAATTAGCTTGTGAGTTAAGAGATAAAAATATAAATTATAATAATAATCCAGTACTAAAATGGTGCTTAACAAACACTCAAGTTGAAGTAGATAAAAATGAAAATATAAGACCTATCAAAGGGAAAAATAAAAAACAAAGAATAGATGGAGCAGTATCTTTAATAGATGCTTTTTGTGTTTTGCAGAATCATTACGAAGATTATATGACTATGACAAATGCTAGTGAGGAGGTGTAAATCATGGGAATCTTTAAAAGAAAAAAAGAAATTAAATACTTATATGATGGCTTGAAAGTTTTAAATGGGTACACTCCAGTATTTACAACTTATACTGGTGGGCTATATGAAATGGAACTCACTAGAAGTGCAATTAATTCCATAGCTACTCATTGTAGTAAATTAAATCCTGTTATTCATACTAAAAATTATAAACAGAAAAGATTATCCAAGATTCTTCAGACAAAGCCAAATTATTTGATGACTACTCAACAATTTCTTGAGCGATTATTTACCATTTTACTTTGTGAAAATAATGCTTTTATTGTTCCGATTTATAAAGATTCAACTGCAACAGAAATTGTTGGTTTTTACCCTGTGCGTGGTCGAAACTCTAGAATTATCGAATATGAAGGTGTTGATTATTTAAGATATCAAATTGATAATGAATATTTTGTTATTGAGTATGAACGTGTAGGTCATTTAAGGCGACATTATTATTCTAAAGAATTTCTTGGAGATAGTAATTCTCCATTAATAACAACTATGGATTTAATGGAAACTCAAAACCAAGGAATTAAAGAAGGAATTAAAAATAGTGCATCTATAAGATTTTTGGCAAGACTTGCCAATACTATTATGCCAGAGCACCTAAAAAAAGAAAGAAAAGCACTAACTGAAGCAAATCTTAGCATGGATAATAATGGTGGAATTATGATATTTGATAATAAATATTTAGACGTTAAAGAAATAAATAGTAAACCATTTATTGTAGATGCTGATCAAATGAATCACATCAAAAACAATGTTTTTGATTATTTTCATATAAGTGAAAATATAATTCAGAACAAAGCTGGTGAAGATGAGTGGAATTCCTTTTATGAAGGTGTTATTGAACCACTTGCTATTCAACTTGGACAAGTATTAACAAATATGTTAATGGAGGAAAAGGACATTGAAAAAGGATATGGTGTAACATTCGAAAGTTCAAGACTTCAATTTGCCAGTAATCAAACCAAATTAGAATTTGTAACTCAAATGTTTGATCGTGGTCAGATAACAACTAACCAAGCATTAGCAGTATTTAATTTACCACCAGTAGATGATGGAGATAAAAGGTATATCCGAAAAGAATATACAGAGGTAAATAATTTGGATAAGGAGGTGTTAGATGATGGAAAATAAAGAAACTAAAAAAGAAGAAGAAATAAGAGTTGAATTAAAAGAATTTCATTCCAAAGAATATTTGGAAAAAAAGAAAAAGACAGCTTATAAGGATAAAAAAGTTGTTTTTATTTTACCTAATGGAAAGGAGTATAGATAATGGACAATAAGGAAAAAGCAAAAAAGGAAGTAAGGTTTTTTGCACAAAACATAGAGGTTCGAGATAATGAAGAAAATCCTAATGAAATGATAGTTGAAGGATATGCTTTAAAGTTTGATAGTCCAGCTACTCATTTTGGTTTTACAGAAGTAATAAAAAAAGGTGCTTTGGATAAATGCAATATGGATGATGTTCCTTTAAAGTATAATCACGATGATAGTCATTTGATACTTGCTAGAACCAAGAATGATTCATTAAAACTAACTGTAGATGACATTGGGTTAAAAATTACCGCAAAACTTATAGATACAACTTCAAACATTGATATTTATAAGTCATTGAAAGCAGGACTTCTAGATAAAATGAGTTTTGCTTTTACTGTATCGGATGAAGATTATGATTATAATACCGATACAAGAACTATTATTGGCATTGACTGTTTGTATGATGTAAGTGTGGTAGACATTCCATTTTACGATTCAACAGAGATATATGCACGTGCTTTAAATACTTTAAATGAAGGAAAATTAAAAAGCACAAAAAAACAAGAAATACGAAGAAGGAAACTTAAATTAAAAGTCAAATTATTAGAAGGAGGAATTTAAAATGACTTTAGAAGAAGTAACTGAAAAATTAAGAGAAATTCTTAACAAATTGGAGGGTGAGGAAGATTTAACCGAGGAAGAAATTGCCGAATTAGAACAAGAAGCTGAAAAATTAGAAGAAGAAAAAAAATCTTTAACAGCTAAAGCTGAAAAAAGAAAAGCAACTCTTGAAAAAATTAAAAGAGGTGCTGGAAGAATAATTAATGATGAAGGAGAGGAAAGAAAGAAAATGAATGAAGAACAAGATATTTTAAAAAGTACCGAATATAGGTCAGCATTTTTAAAGAAATTACAAGGTAAAAAATTAACTGAAGAAGAAGAAAGAGCGATGACTTCAGCAGCATCATCTGCAGGTGCAGTTATACCTACAGTAACTCAAGATTTAGTAATGGAAAAACTAGAACAAGAAGCACCATTGCTAGATGAAATCGAATTGATGAGAGTTGATGGAAATGTAACGTTTGCTGTAGAAGCAGATCCAACAGATGCAAATGTTCATGCTGAAGGAGCGACAATTACTGAAGATGGTGATGTATTAATCCCTGTAACATTAACAACTTATGAGATTACTAAGTATATTACTGTTTCAAAGACTGTTGCTAAGATGTCTGTTGATGCATTTGAAAAATGGTTAGTAAATATGTTAGCAAGAAGAATTGCCAGAAAAATAACAAAGTTAATTATTTCTGGAACTGGAAGTAATCAACCTACAGGTATTGAAAAAGCTAATACTTGGGATGCATCAAATTCTGTTACAGTAGGTGCTAGTGCTTCATTAACTGAAAAAAATGTAACTGATTTAATTGCATTATTGCCTGGTGCTTATGATAAAAATGCAAAATGGTTAATGAGTAAAAAGACTTTACTTTCAGATTTTAGACCACTTCAAGATAAATCAAAGAATGATATTTTCGTAAAAGAAAATGGAGAATACTTTATTGAAGGATATCCAGTTTTATTAGATGATAGTGTTGCATTACATGATGCTTATCTTGGTGATCTTAAAATGTATGCTGGTAACTTAGGACAAGATGTAACTGTAGATACTGATAAGAAATTAAGCAGTAACAGTTTCGAATATCTTGGATGTGCTAATTTCGATGGTAAACCAGCAATTGGTGAAGCATTTGTAAAATTAACTAAAGCAAGTGAATAAAGAATAGGAGGATAGGCAATGCTTAGTGATATTAAACTGAATTTAAGAATCAATAATACAGCTTATGATAAAGAAATAGAAAATCTAATCGATGCTTGTAAGTTAGATTTAAGATTATCGGGTATTGCCTCCACTTTAATTGTGGAAGATGATCCATTAATTAAGCAAGCAATTATCACCTATGTTAAAGCAAATTTTGGTTATGATAATCCAGATAGCGAAAAATTGAAACAAAGTTATAGTTTATTAAAACAACATTTAGCAATTGCATATTCTACTGATGACGAATCTATTCATAAGATTATAGATTCTGAAGAAAAAGATGGTGATGCTTAATTATGTATTTTAAAGATGTCGGTTTTTTATGTAAAGAAAAGATAACACTTGATAAGCATAGAAGACCTAAAGTCAAATATGACGAAGAAAAGATTTTTTGCAATGTTAAGTCAGTTGGTATGAATGAGTTTTATCAAGCAACAACTGCAGGATTTAAGCCAGAAATTAAAATAGAAGCAAAGTTAATTGATATTAATGGAGCTACTCATTTTAAATATAATGATAAATTATATAAAATTCTACGAATTAATAAAAAAGAAGATATTACAGAAATTGTTTTAACATCTATGGTAATCAATAATGAATCAAGTTAATATCACTTATACTGACACTTCTAAAGAGTGTATTGATTTAATGAAGAAATATGCTAAAGAAGGTCTTAAAGCAGGTGGAAAAATAGTTACCAAAATTGTTAAAGATGATATAAAAGCAAATCATTATCGAACTGGGGGACTTTATAAATCTGTAGTTGCTTGGGCAAAGATAAATTATAAAACTGGACAACCTTATATGGAGATAGGATATAGATCTAAAGCACAAATGAAAAAAAGAGGTATCAAGTTTTATGTTAATCCCTGGTGGTTTGAAATGGGAATATTACCACATACAATAACTACCCGACAATATAAACAAACTGGCAAATCCAGTTATGAATTACATGATCATAAAGGTATAAAATATGGAGTTATTGTACAACATCCAGGTAGACCAAGCAAAAATTTATTAAGAAATACAGTTTACGAAAATATTGATAAGATAAAAGATGCACAAAAAGAATCTTTAATGAAAATTACAGAAATACAAGTTGTTAAAGGTTTAACTGTTGATTTAGGAGGAGATGAAGAAATTGACTGATAAATTTATTGAAGTTTTAATGAATAAAATAAATGAGTATTATACTGCTTATTATGAGGAAGCACCAAGTAATACGAAATTTCCTTACATCACAGTACCAACTATTAATTTAACTCCGCTTGATAGTGGATATTTAAGTGTTTTTGATTTAGAAATATATGTTAATGAATTATGTGATACATCTTTAGAAAAAATATTAGATACGTTGCGAGATAATTTAGATGGATATTCTTATAGGGATTATACAATAGGATTTCACATAGGATTTGATAACCAATTATTAGTTAAATCGAATGAGCAAGATTTGGCTATGCGAAGAATAACTTTTCAAGCTCGAATTTTTAGATGAAGGAGGTATAAATATGTTAGTTAGATTAACAGAAGGTCAAACTGAAAAGATCCAAATTGATGAAGGTATTGTCGTATTAAATTTAGGTGAGGAAACCGAGAGAATTCTTGGGCCTACACGAGGTGGAGCCGAGTTTACAGCTACTCCAAGCATTCGTGATATTGAGTATGATGGAAGACTTGGAAAAACAAAAGGACTTCAAGTAAAAGATGGAGAAGATGTAACTTTAAAAATAATTACACTTTGTTGTTCTCAAGAAAATTTAGCTTTAGCAATTCCAAATGCTAAAGTTACCCAGGGAACTAATAAAATAGAACAAGGTGATTTTGGTTTAATTGCAGAATCTAATTATATTCCAAAAGTCAGTATTATTACTAAAATGTTAGATAATACTTATAAAATTTTAAATCTAAAAAATGCTATGCATGAAGGAGCTTTTACTTTTAAAGCCGCTTCTAAAGCAGAAAATGAACATAATCTAGAGCTACTAGGGCATTATGATGCTTTAGATTTAGATGAAAAAATTTGGGATATTGAAGATTCAACAACTAATCCAATTGCTGTTTAATGCTAGAAGCTGGGGAAAATTAATTCCATTTTTCCTCAGCTTATTTTTTTTATTTAGGAGGGAGAAAAAAATGAAAATAGATATAAAAAAAGTGAATACATTAACAACTGAAACAATTATGTTATTAAGTGCATGCATTGATAAAATGGATATTGCAGAAGAATTAAAAAATTTAGAAATCAATACTGGTGATTCAAACAAAGATAATGAAGAACTCGGTAAACAATTAATTATATTAATTATAACCAAAATGCATCGTGCAAAAGAAGAATTCTATGAATTAATTGCTAATTTTAAAAATATTACAGTAGAAGAAGCAAAAAAACTAAATATTATTCCAGTTGTACAAGAGATTTTAGGAATTGAAGGTACTGTAGATTTTTTATCTTAAACGTAGGACTTGGAACAGCTGAAGTACTACGAATTTTATATAAACATTATGGTGGTTTATCTTTTTTCGATGGTAAACCTTTTTATTTGGTGCCAAAATGTTTAGAACATGCTGTAAAAAAAGAACAAGAAATACCTAATCTTATATTGGAATGTATTAATTTGATAACTGGAAAATCTATTTCTTTGACTGATCATAAGCCTTATAAAAAAATGAGAAGTGAAAAAGAAATATTAGAAGATTATGGATTAGGAGGTGATTTTAATGGCTAGTATTTTTAGTTTGTATGGTGAAATATTTGTTGATAATGAAAAAGCAAAAACAAGTATTGATGAGATAAACAAAAAAGGTGAAGAAACTGGGAAAAATTTTGCATCTAAATTTGGTTCGATAGCTAAAACTGCAGTTGGGGTTGGTACCGCAGTTGCGGGAGTAGCTACAGGAATTGTAACTGGTTTATCTGCGATGGCTACAAGTGTTGCAGATAGTGCTGGTTCTATCGATGATTCTGCGAAAAAGGTGGGAACATCTGCAGAAGAATATCAAAAATGGGCTTATGCGGCTAAGCTGGGCGGAATTGAAGTATCTAAATTAGATTCTTTGATGGTAAAACAACAAAAAGCATTTACTGATGCTAAAGAAGGAAGTGCAAGTTTAAGTGAAGCCTATTCAAGATTAGGAATTGATATCAACAATATTGGTTCTAGTGGAGATGCCTTTAATGCAGTAATTGCAGCTCTTGCTGATATGGAAGATGTAACTACAAGAAATGCTATAGCAAATGATATATTTGGAAAATCTTATGCAGATTTAGCTCCACTTCTTGCTGAAGGAAGTGAAGGAATTAATGCCTGGAAACAAGAAGCCGAAGAATTAGGCTCTGTTTTAAGTAATGAGAGTGTAGAAGCTGGTGCAAATTTTGGTGATGTTGTAGATCGAGTTAAGACTGCCTTTGGTGGAATGTTTAATCAAGTTGTTTCACAATTAATGCCAGTCCTTCAAGAATTTCTACAATTAATCCTTACTAATTTGCCAATGATCCAAAGCATTATATCAACTTTAGCCCCAATATTAATCAATTTACTTAGTTCAATTCTTCCACCATTTGTTCAATTAGCACAGTCTTTATTGCCAATGATCGTGCAATTAATTAATCAATTATTACCATTTATTTCAACAATTATAGAAGCTATATTACCAGTTTTAATCGAATTAATTAATTTGATATTGCCTCCATTATTACAAATAATAGAAACAATTTTACCAATATTAATTTCATTAATTGAACCATTACTACCATTATTACAACCTATCTTTGATTTACTAACTCCATTTATTGATTTACTTATGCAATTATTAACTCCATTGTTGGATTTAATCAATAAAATATTACCTCCATTGATAGAATTATTAAGTAAAATATTTTCATATGTTTTACCAGCATTACAAGATGCTTTTTCTGTAGTTTCAAGTGTTATTGGTAATGTTTTTGGTGGTGCTGTTGATTTAATAAAAAATCAAATTAGCTTAGTAATAGATAGTTTCAAAAATATTATTAATTTTATTAAAAATGTATTTACTGGTAACTGGAAAGGTGCTTGGGAAAATGTTAAAAATATATTTAAAAATATCGCTGAAGGATTAGGTAATATTTTTAAATCACCAATTAACTTCATTATTGATGTGATTAATGGTTTTATCAAGGGATTAAATAAAATTAAAATTCCAGACTGGGTTCCTTTAGTTGGTGGAAAAGGAATTAATATACCATTAATTAAAAAACTTCGTGTAGGATTAGATTATGTACCTTATGATAATATGCCAGCTTTGTTACACAAAGGTGAAGCAGTACTGGATGAGGAAGAAGCAAAAGAATATCGTGATCAAAAGAAAGATTCAACTAGTCCAGAAAATAATCAAGTTATTTACAATAATACAATAGTTGTAGAAAAATTAGAAGTAAGAGAAGAATCGGATATTGAAAGAATAGCCGAAGAATTATACTTTTTGCAAAAGAAAGAAGTAGGTGTCTAATATGAGTACATTACCTTATTTTACCTTTAATGGTGTTAAATCTAGTGATGTTGGTATAATTGTAAAAGAAATGCCTCCTGTTAGTAAATCTGAAAAAAATATAGAAAGTATTACTATTTCTGGTCGTAATGGTGATCTTCATATTGACGAAGGTACTTATAAATCAAAAAAATATAAAATAACTTGTGTTTTAACAGATATAACTAAAATTGATGTTTTAAAAAGAACATTTGATGGAAGTGGTACCTTAGAATTATCTACTGAAAGTAATCGAGAGTATCAAGCAGTTATTAAAAATCAAATTGACTTTGAAAAATATCTAACTTACCTAAAAGAATTTGTATTACAATTTGAGTTATATCCTATTGCTTATAGTAAAACTAGTACAGAAGTTAGTTACACATCTAATACTACATTTGAAGTCGGTGGAACTTGTGATGTTTCCCCTAAAATCACAATAACAGGAATAGGTCAAATTACTTTAAACAATACTCAAATAGAAGTATTAGAATCTGGAATAACAATTGACTGTGATTTAATGAATTGTACAAGCAATGGAATTAATAAAAATGATAAAGTTATTATTGCAGAAGATTTTCCTAAAATTGTTGTAGGAAATAATACTCTAGTACTAGGTACTGGAGTAGAATCAGTTACCTTATCTTATAAAGAGGGGTGGATTTAATGGTCTTAACTCTTTATGGTAAGTCAGAAACTAATTATGAAACTTTAGGAATTGGAGTTTTACGAGATTTTAAAGTAGATCCTACTATAACAGAAGTGTTAAATGGTTCTTATAATCTAGAATTCGAGTATGTTCGTACAGGTTGGTTAAGTGAGTATTTAGTTGAAGGAAATATAATTAAAGCAAATAACCAACCTTTTCGTATTTGGAATATTAAGAAAAATATAGATTCTTCAAGCATTACTGTATTAGCAAAACATCTCTTTTTTGATTTAGAAAAGACAAATTTTGTTGAAGATGTTGCTCCAACAAATAAAACTGCTGATACAGCTCTTGCTTGGCTCTTAGATCATACTAAAATCCCAAATGATTATGTTGTAACTGGGGACTGTACCAAGGTTGAAAGTTCTAGATATGTTAGAATGAATCCTATAGAAGCCATTTATAATGCAGATAATGCAATTTTAAAAAAATATGGTGGAGAAATAGAAATTGATAATAAAAATATTACTGTTCATAATAAACGTGGAAAAGAATTGGGGTTAGAAATTAGACAAAGTAAGAATCTTAATGGTGCAGATTATTCAGTAGATTTATCAACTGTGGCAACCAGAATAATGCCAATTGGTAGAGATGGATTATTACTTCCAGAAAAATATATTGATAGTCCTTTAATTAACAATTATTTTGCACCTTTTTTCTATAAATATGAAGTAGATGTAGGAGTAGATGAAGAAAATGGAGTAACATTAGAAGAATGTTATTCAAAAATGAGAGAAGAAGTCAATAATTTGTTTGAAACAGGAGTAGATCTTCCTCAAGTTTCAATAACTGTAGATTTTGTTGAGTTATCTAAAACAAAAGAATACGAAATTTATTCAAATTTAGAGTCAGCACATCTTGGAGATACAGTTAAAGTATTTATTCCTGGATTAAATATCAAATTGACAACTAGAATAGTAAAAACTGTGTATAATTGTAGTAAAAAGCGAATTACAAAAATGGAATTAGGATCATTAAAACCTAATTTTGTATCTAGTCAAGTAGATACAGAAAATGATATTAAAAATGCATTAGATAAAGATAATCCGACAAGTATATTACAAGAAGCTAAAGATAGTGCTACATCTCTTATTACTCATCCATTTAGCGGTCATATTTATATAAGTGAAGAAACTGGCGAAATGTATTTAATGGATACCACAGATGTTAATACAGCTCAAAGTATTTGGAAATTTGGTCTTGGTGGTATTGGCTATAGCTCTACAGGTATAAGTGGACCATATGGAATAGCAATGACTCAAGATGGAAGAATAGTAGCTGATTTTATTACTACAGGTACATTGTCAGCAAGTAGAGTAGAAGGATTTAATGCTTTAGAACAAAAAGTATCCAGTCTTGATAAAACCATGAGTGATAACTTTACTGCAATGAATCAAACAATATCTGACTTCATGTATAAAGTTCAAAGTGGTGGTGGTTCTAATTTACTTTCTAATTCAGTAGGTTATGCTGGAACTGAATCATGGCAAGTTAATGGAGAAGGCACAGTTAGTACATTAACGTCTGTTGAGTTATTAGAAAATGGAGTTAGTGGTAGTGCATTTGTTTTAAATGGTGCAAAAATCATGCAAAAAGTTACTTTACAAGCGAATTCTGATAACAGATATACTTTTAGTTGTAAAATTAAGAAAAATAACACAGGAAGCGGTTATATTAAGATTTATAATGATTATGATGAATGGCAATTAACCATAAGTGATCAAACTTTAAATTACGAGGAATATTCTGTTGTTTCTATGGCTCCTACACAGCCATTTTTGTATGTAGAAATTTATGCTGATGCTGGTACTGACACAATTGTTACTGATATAATGTTCAGTCTTGGAGAATTGGTCCAAACTTGGACGCAAGCAAATGGTGAAATATTAAATACAGATGTAATTATTAATAATTCGGGTGTAATTGTTAAGTCATCTAATTATGAAATTGATGGTAAATATACTGTAATTAATCCTATAGAGTTTTCTGGTTATGCTAAAGTGAATGGAGTACAAATTAAAGTCTTTACAATAAATGGCGATACAACTGTAGTAGAGCGATTAAGATCTAAAAAAAGCATAGCAATGACACCAATTAAAATTGTGCCAATAATCAATGGCGAAAATGATGGTTGGGCAATAGTTACAGATAGCGGGGTGAGTGATTAATGGCTTTTATTACTTTAGCTCAAAATGTTGCTTTTGGTTCTGGACCAAATATGTATGTAACATTTTCATACGAAAAGGAACGTAATGGTTCAACAATGAGATATAGGACTAGAACAGTTATTTCATCTATGACTGGTAGTCATTATTTTGGTTACTATATTGCTCAAAAATTATCATTAAATGGTGTTCAAAAAGAAGACGAGCGATTAAAAGAGAATAGTCCGAGTCAATGGAGTAGTCCTATAACTTATACAAGTCCATGGTACGATGTTCCTAACAAAACAAGTGGCACAACTCCAGTAAAGTTTAATTTATATTCAAATAGTGGACGATCGGCTACATATGAATATAATTTGGCAGTTGATCCTGCTTATACATCTATTACTGAATTTATAGTTTCAAAAATAAGCGGATATTCTGGTTTAACTTCTTTAAAGGTGTCTTGGAAAACATCAAATACTATTGATTATCTTTGGTACTCTAAAGACAATGGATCCAGTTGGACTGGTTTAGATGTTGCAGATGGAACAAGTGGTAGTTTTAATATATCTGGTCTTTCTCCTAATACAGGTTATAACTTTAAAATTCGTGTTAGAAGAAAAGATAGTCAGCTTACTACTGATAGTAGTACGTATTATGCAGTTACTTATGATATTAATAGAATTACTAGTGAAAATCTAAATGTTAGTAATGGTAGTTCTCTTAATGTTAAAGCTAATAATCCAAGCGGTTCATCGTGTCAAATACGATTAGAAACTGTATATAATGGAGTAGCTACAAGTCGGTATGTAAAAAGTGGTACAAATGTAACTTTTTCAGAAACAGAAATTAATAGTTTGATGCAATATTTTCCAAACAATGCTACTTTTAATATTAATTTAGTTGCAGAAACTTTAAATAATAGTGTAGTTGGCTATAAATCGCCTAAAACAGGAAAATATACAATTATTAATAGTAATCCTACATTTACAAATTTTAGTTATTTAGATTCTAACTCTGATATCGTATCTATCACCCAAGATAATCAAGTTATTGTTAAAAATCATTCTATATTAAGAATTGCTATTTCATCCTCAAATAAAATGACCTGCAAGAATGGTTCAACTCCAGTAAGATACGATATAACAATTGCGAATAGAAGCGGAAGTTTAAACTATTCAGAAAATGATACTTATATTGATTTATCAACAATAAATATTGCTGGGAATCAGTCTATAAATGTAACAGCAGTAGATTCTAGAGGGTTTAGAACTACTAAAACCATTAATATTAATGTAGTTGATTATGAGAATCCAATTTGTAATACAACTTTAGGAAGAGTAAATAACTTTGAAGAAAATAGTAGTATATCTGTTATCGGTATTTACTCTACAATTAATAATAAGAATAGTATTTTAGAAGTTGCCTTTAGATATAAACTAAAAGCAGAAACGTGGGATGATGTTAATTGGACAATTTTTGATGTTGTTCAGTCAAATGGTAGTTATGAAACAGAAGTTAAGAATTTAATATTAAATAATCAAGAATCTTTCGATTTTCAAGTAAGAATCAAGGATAAAATTAACACAAATGGAATAGTTTTTGATTATATTTTAGACGAAGGGATACCAATAGCCTTTTTTAATGCTTCAAAAAAGAATGTTGGGATAGGCTGCATTAATGAACATGAAGAATATTCTCTTGAAGTAAAAGGAAACATATATCTAAATTCTGGAAATGCAGTTTTAGATTATGAGGTTATAGAAGAATGGGAGGATCAAAATGTTTAAAAAAATAAAAAAAATACTTGACCGATTAAGGTCAAGTAAAGTATGCTTATACATACAT
>CAMMXG010000015.1 GCA_946500895.1 uncultured Mycoplasma sp.
TGGAAAGTCTATCTGGTGATAAAAAACCCGCTCTCGCGAGGTGGTAAGAAACATATATGCTTCTGGATTCTGGCTAATCAAGACCAGCCTTCAACTCCACATATAATTATTCTCCCAAAGTAATCACATAGTCGGTTTTATGCTACAGATAAACTATATCCTCTAGGCATTATTATTATAGCATACAATCTATTTTTTATTCAAGTACTTATACACTTTTTTACACTAATACTGAATTATATTTATTGCAAGCTTCCTCAAGCAATGGATAATTACAACATCTATCTTCAATATTAACCGGAAGTTTATGGTAAATATACTTTTTATGCAAATTAAGAGCAAGACTCTTAATTTTATTTTTATGTTTATTTAACCAAACATATTGATTCTTTAATAGTTCTTGATATTGTAAATCTTTTTTATTTGAAGTTTTATTATTTAAATCAATAACTTCGTAGTTGTTTTTGGTAACTGGAATCATATTATTAAAATTTATTGCACCCCAAACACCATTATTAATGCGTAAAAAGTCAATTGTGTTTCGCATCTTTAAATGTTTTGGCTTAGGACTTGTAAGAGGTGCAAAGTATTCTATATCTCCAATTTTAAATAGTACTCCAATAAATGGTCTTAGCTCTTTTCTATTTTTATTATAACTTACACGAGTATCAAACTTTCGCAAATAATCACAATATTTACTATCTACTTTAACAATTAATAAATTAAACATTCAAAACTCCCCTTACTAATTAAAGTAAAAGACTAGAGTAAAATCTAGTCAACTTTTTTAACTTCCCGACTTAATGGCTGGGAACACCGCTTTTTTAACTTCCCGATTTAATGGCTGGGAACACCGCTTTTTTAACTTCCCGATTTAATGGCTGGGAACACCGCTTTTTTAATGTAATTGCTTACATCTATTTGTATTTTACCATAATTATTATACTCTTGTCAAAGTATTTGATGCTCATTTTGATAATTTACCATTATAGCAATATTCATTATCTTTTTTGCCATTATAATTTTTAATTACTTCTTCTAATTTCCAGTGATATTTAAGAATTATTTTTTGGAATGCTGGTAAAACATTTTGATTACAACTAAATATTGGTTTATTTGTTTGTAAGAGAAAAAAACTTTTTTCTAATAGAGTTGTTCCTATACCTCTTTTTTGATATTCTTTAGCTACATAAATCGTACATATCTTTTTTTCTGGCTCTTTTTTCAAGGATAGACAGGCGATTATGTTTTGTTTATCTTTCATAAAGAGAATATCTCTTTTTTGCATTAAGCTTTCTTTTATTTGCTTATCGTAAAACCAATTTTTATAATTGGGGTAATACTTGCTTAAATGTGATGTAAACTCATAAAGTTCACTAATTATTTTGTTTAATTTTTGAGGATTATTGATATAATCCGTTAATTTTTCAATAATCATTAGAATACCTCATTAATAGAAAAAGACTAGCTATCTAGTCTTAACCAAACTTTGAAATATCTCCCATTCCAGACATTGGATTAAAATCTTCGTTCTTTTCTTCTAAATTTTTATTTGGATTTTGTAATTCTTTGAATGTTTTAGGTTTATTTTCTAAAGTGCTATCGCTTACTTCATTTATTTCTGGTTGCGCTTTTATCTCACTTTCTAAATTACTTGTTGAAACACCCTCTGTTACATAATTATTTGCAACAGTATCTGGAGCTATTTGTGGGGCAATAGATGGTTCTTCTTCCCAACATGCCGATACATTACAGTTAGTTGAATATGGCATTGGGTCAGGCATTTCTAATTTACAAATCATTGGTATTTTAAACGCACTACCAAAAGAAACACAATTTCCTGGTTGTAATACTTTCATTTTTTCAATAACATCAGCACTAATATTAGGAAGCATCTCTTCAATGTATTTAATATCTTTTGGGTGGGTCATTTTAAAGATTAAAAAGTTAGAACATTGAGCGATAACAGTATCACTGATTTCTACTGGTCTTTGAGAAATAATATCAAGAATGACGCCATATTTACGACCTTCTTTAGCAATACGGTCAAAGATATTATATCCAAGTAAGAAAGTATCGGTATCTTGTTGAATATATCTATGGGCTTCTTCTAAGAATAAATGGAATGGAATACTTGCTCTTTTTTGTAATCCTTTAGCATAATCAAATAATATTTTAGAAATAATTTTAACAATTACTTTAGCATAAGCATCATCAATATCTTCTAAGTTAATATTGACAATTTGCGCTCTAGCATTTTCTTTTCTACATAACTCAGCCACAAATTCTTCGGTGCTTGTATATTTAGAACCATCAAAATAATTATTAACTTGACCTCCAATAATTGTATTTAATCTAACTTGTAAAATCATTGCTTCATTATACATCATTTGATTTCCTTGAAATCCTTCACTAATCAAAGTAAATTCTAGGGCATTCGCTAAATCTTTTAATGTGTAAAATGCTTTCATTGGAATAGGCATTTCGGTAATAGATTCATCAATATGTTTTAAAATATATTCGGTAATTAAAACAGATTCACCAAAGTTTCCATTAGAATCAATTTCAAAACATTCACTAAAACTTCTCGTGTAACCTAGTCCAGGTATAACAGAATCAAAGTTAAATTCCTTGGTGTGACATACTTCAATGACTTTAAATATTTCATTTTTCTTATAACTTGTTGTAGCATTACTAAAAAGTATTGCAATTAAAGCTTTCGCAATTAAATGATTTTTATATTTGGTTACTTCCTCACTATCACTAGAAAATATTTTAGCATATTTAATACTTCTTTCCAAAATTGGCAACTGAGAATGTGAATTAGCTTGAAGTAATAAGGCCACATCATCAAGCGTTAATAAATTTACTGGTATTTTAAGTAAATAATCAGTTGGTTCAGTGGGATTAGTTGTAATAAACTTATAGTTATAACTTGGATTAATCTTATTTAGAGAACCAAAAGCATTTTTATATTCACCATATGCATCAAAGAAAAACATATTGGCATTGTATGTTACTGTTTTTGGATTACTAAATATATTTTGAATAATTCTTGATACACCACAGGATTTACCAGAACCAGAGTTACCAAATATCGCTAAGTGATTAGAAAATAAATCATTAATATTTGGGCAAATCTGAAACCCTTTATAAGTTGCACTAGAACCTAAAGTAAAGCTTTTATTACTTAGTGTTCCTACTAATTCCAGCAATTCCTCACTATTGATAATTCTAAGAGAACTAGATAATAATGGCTTTCTAATAACACCATTGATATATTTGCTTCCAACATATTCTCCTAAGAAACGTATTTTTATTTCTTCATCATTTAATTCAATAACCTCACCAAGAATTCTTTGGTCTTTATCTTCAAAAATAACATGAATATTCATTAAATCTGCCGTAATTGTGTCTTTACTGATGTTTTCTACATGAGCTATATTATCACTAATATATAAAATTTTACCAAATATCATCCTATCAACCTACCTACTATAATAAAATTATAGCATGTTTAAATATAAAAAAAAAGATGTTTTAAAAATTTTATTTAATAAAAAACAGTACTCAAATTATGAGTACTACTTTAAATTTTATTTTCCACTCCAAATTTCATACCAATTCTTTAGTTTATCTAAACCAGAACTTGCTAAGTCTTTAATTAAATCCCAAGTAAAGCCAAAACTTTTCTTTAGACTTTGAAAATCATTTTTGGCACTTTCACATAAATCACTATGATTTTCACATATACTTGTTGTTATATCCAAATATGTACTTACTATTAAGTTTTTTACGCTAGTATATGCTTTATTAGCACCATTACTAATTGTTTCTTTATATCCGGGGAAAACATTATCTATTTTATCATCAATCCATAAAGCAGCTTTTAATACTTCTAATTTAGCGCTTGTGCTTAATTCATTAAAAGTGTGTCCGGCTATTTCACCATTATAAAATAGGAAATCAACAACGGTAATAAAACCACTTTTTAAAGTATCTGTAATTCCTTTATCAGCATCACTTTCTACTTTATTTACATATTCTAATACCGCCTCATCAGCAGATTTAGTACTTACATTATTATTAGAATTGTTGTTTGTTGGCGTTTTATTGGTGTTAGTATTATTTGGCTTATTATGATTAGTAACATTATAATTATTATTTGTTGGATTATTATTGGTAGAATTAGAATTATTGATATTTTTATTTTCGTTTATTTCATTTAAATTGGTATTATTTTCTTGATTGCTATTTATCATATTTTCTGATTTATTAACAGTGTTATTTTCTTCTAATTCTTTTTCTGGTTCATTTTCTTTTATTAATTTTTCTTGTATAGCGGTAATTTCTTTAGGATTTGTAGAATCTTTTAAACTGCTTTTTTTGTAAGTAACAGTTATTTCATCCCCTACTTTATAATTGTTAGATATATTATTGATAATATAATCTTCCTCATCTGTTTCAAGCATGATATAACCATCTCCACGAATTAATACTGTACCAGTTATGCTTAATTCTTCATCTTCTTTCGTTAGAAAATAAATAGCAATAGAAGCACCAATAAATAAAATAATAATAACAATTAGCCATATTATATTCTTTTTTGACATACTACTCACTTCCTAAGAATATTATACACGAAAAAAGCTGAAATGTAAAATTTCACTTATACCTGAATTTTTAATTGTTAATTAAATCTATATATATTTTCACTTAATGAAATAATTTTTTCTAACTTGAAAATTATATAATTTCTTTCAGGCACTTCTTCATTTCTTAATTCTTCGTCTAATAATGAAATTAAACTTTCCATTTCAGTTTTTAATTCGATTGGAACTATGGCTTCATGATGATTAAGATGAATTTGATGAAGAAATAAATTTTTTAATAATTCAGAATAAATGGGTCTTAAAGCGTTAGGATCTTTTGCAACACTTAATAGAATGATGTATAGAATATAATTATTAAAGAAGTGTTTATTTTTATCAGGTTCATAGTCATTATATTGTTTAAACAAAGATTTTATATTTGAAATGTTATTGGCATTATCTGTTTTTATTTTAGCCATTTTGTAATGGTGAACTATTTCTTCTTGCTGATTGATTGAAAGATTTAAACTATTTAAAAATTTTGTTAGATAGTAAAGTTTTGACATTTTAAACATTTCACTATTATATCTTTTAATATTTTCCTTGTTGTCCTTGACTATAAAACGAATATGTCGAACTTCGTCTATTGCTTCTTCATCTATAGAATTACAATCTATATTTTTATTATACGCCTTTAAAAAGCCTTCAGACGTATAAATTAAAAGTAAATTACCAGTGCTTTCATAAAATTCCTGCAATAATTCCTTTCTACCTCCAATTGTTTTACCATCTATTTTATCGAACCAATCTTCTTTTTCATCATCCGTTACGAAAATAATATTTTTGTTTGTATCTTTAGCATATTTTATCATAGAATAAAATATATAATAGTCACCATTTTCTTCTTTAGAATCATCCTTGTATCCTGGAGGGATGTTTTCTTTGAAACGACGCAATCCCTCTTTTTTTACATTGTCTAATTCTTCGCCGAAAAAGGGCGCACCAATACAATTGTTGAATAAAGATAAAACTTCTTGTTCAATACTATTTTCGCTGCATATTTCTTCTTTTTCTTTTTTCTCGTTTGAAATATACTCTTCCATTTGCTTTTGAAAATTATCGATGCAAGTTAATAATTCTTTTTTGCTTTTTAACTGTTTATTTTTCTGCTGATTAATGGTATTTTTAATTTTATTTATAGCACTATTTATGTCGTTGCCTAGACTATCATAGATTTTAAATGATGAATTCATTACTGAATCTTTATTTTTATAAAATTCAAATCCTACTTGATAAGGTATCCATAGTCTTTTCTTTAATTTTTTTAATATTTCTATGTATAGTTTTTTTGTTTCAGGAGAATATCTGTAAAAATTAAGCAAAATGTTAGCATCTACAACAATAGTGGCATCTTTCCAAATAGATTTATACTCGCTTTCAGAATAATTTGCATATCCTTTAAATAATTCAATCATATTTACTTGACTTTCTTTTTGAATAGTCATAATTAATCTTTTAGCCTTTCCATTAATATCTCTTTGGTTAAAACTGGATTAGCCTTTCCTCTTGTTTGCTTCATTACTTGACCAACAAAATAATCAAAGATATTTGTCCTTCCATTTTTATATTCTTCTATTTGAGCTTGATTATTAGCAAGAATTTCATCAATAATTTTAGTAAGTTCCTCTTTATCACTTATTTGAGCATTATCTTTACTTAAAAAGTCTTTAATCTCTTTTTTTTCTTCAATAACTTTTAAGAAAATTTCTTTAGCTTGTTTGGAACTAATGGTTCCCTTATTTAATTCATCGATTAATTCTTTTAGTTTTAAGGGAGTTAAATATAAATCGTTAATGGCTATATTATTTTTATTAATATATCCAAGTATTTGCGTAGAAATCCAATTAGAAGCGCTTTTGGCATCTATTCCTAATTTTAGACATTCTTCAAAGTAATCAGATACATCTTTTTCTTTAATTAATACTTCCGCATCATAATCGCTTAAGCCATAGTTTTTAATATAATCTTGCTTTCTTTCTAAATGAAGTCTTGGAATAGATTCCTTTATTTCTTTTAACCAATCCTCATTTAGTTTAAATTTTGGGATATTTGGTTCAACAAAATATTTATAATCAATGGCATCTACTTTACTACGCATTCTAATGGTTGTTGCCGATTCTTCATCCCATCTTCTTGTTTCTTGTTCAACTTCGTTATATCTTCCCTCTTCTTTTAACTTTGTTTGTCTTTCTATTTCATAGTTAATAGCGCCAATTACCCCGCCAATAGAGTTAATATTTTTAGTTTCTACTTTTGTTCCTAACTCATTAGAATCTTCATCAGCGATAGAAACGTTTACATCACAGCGAATTTGTCCTCTCTTCGTATCGGCATCAGATATCCCTAAATAACGATATATTCGAATCATATGTTCAATAAAAGCACTTGCTTCTTCAGCTGAGTGAAGACATGGTTCTGTTACTAATTCTAAAAGTGGTACACCAGCTCTATTATAATCAATGTTTGAAGTATCAAAGAAATGGTCTAAGCTAGCTGAATCTTCTTCTAAATGAATATCATGAATATAAACAGGTAAAAGCTTACCATTAACTTCAATTTCAATTTGACCATTGATACCAATCGGCTTTGTCATTTGGGTGATTTGATAACCTTTCGGTAAATCAGGATAATAATAGTTTTTACGGTCAAAAATTAGATATTCTGGTTGTTTGCAGTTTAAAACCATACTCATTTTTAAAGCATCTTCCACACATTTTTGATTTACTACTGGAAGAGTTCCTGGAAAAGCCATATCAATAGGTGCTATATTTGCGTTGGGAGTTTCACTATAAGCATTTTTAGCAGAAGAAAATACTTTGGAATTACTTTTTAATTCGCAATGCATTTCTATCCCGATAGTTGCTACTTGCTTTTTCATTATCGTACCTCCTTAGCAATTTGACCTTTATATGGCATTTTTGATTCTAATGTATAAGCAATATTTAAGATATTTTCATCATCGTAACAGTTTCCAGTTAGATTAATTCCAACAGGTAAATCATTTACAAACCCATTGGGAATTGTTATAGATGGAAAGCCACCAAAGTTTCCTATTTGTAAATGTTCTTCTAAAACATTTGCGTTTTCATCAATAACATCTTTATCTTCATCAAATTTTTTAGCAGGCCCACTTGATACTGGTAAAATTAGGGCATCATACTCTTTAAATAATTCTTTCATTTTATCAACGATTAATCTTCTTACCCTTTGGGCATTTTTAAAATAACGTTCTTGGTTTTCTTTTTGTAAAACATAAGAGCCTATGACAAATCTTCTTTTAATTAAAGGAGAAAAGCCGATAGTACGATGGTCTTTCATCATTTCAAATACATTTTTCTTATCACTTCTTGGACCAAAGATAATACCCGTTAAATTAGACATATTACTAGTTGACTCAGCACAAGAAATAACTACATATACAGAAGGAATAGCATTTAATAAGTTTTGGTCTATGCTAACTTCTTCTACCATTGCACCCTCTTCTTTTAAGAACTCTAATGTATGAAAGAAGTTTTTTAAATGAGATTTTAATTCTTCGGTTGCATTCGGATAATTATTGATATCACATATTTCTTTAATATAAAATAACTTTTTTCCTTTGATATTGCCAGTTAGAGCTTCCTGTAAGTGAATATTACTAGAATCCCAACTTGTCATATCGTTTTTATCAATTCCTTTCATGATATCTGTTACAATTGCTGCATCTTCGACACTTCTCGTTAGAACCCCACAATGGTCTAGACTACTAGCAAAAGGAAATAAACCATATCGGGATAACATACCATAAGTTGGTTTGTAGCCTACAATCCCACAAAAAGCTGCCGGCTTCCGAATAGAGTCTCCAGTATCGCTACCTAAAGCAAAAGGATAGACACCACTTGCAACTGCGCAAGCTGACCCGGCTGAGGACCCAGCACACATTCTTGTTTTATCCCAAGGATTTAATACTGGTCCTGTATGGCAAGTTGTTCCTGTTCCGCCCATACCGAATTCATCTAAAGCTGTTTTATTAGTCATAATAGCACCAGCATCTAATAATTTTTGAACGACCGTGGCAGTATAAAATGGCACATAGTTTTTGAGAGTATTAGAAGAACCCGTAGATAATACATCTTTAGTAGAATAATTATCTTTGACACCAAAAGGAATTCCATATATAAACGAATCAGTTACTTTCCCTTCTTTAGCATCATCACAAATAGTTACAAAAGCATTATATTTTTGCTCTACTTCATGGGATTTTTGGATGGATTCTTTTACTAATTCTTCACTTGTTATTTTTCCCCTTTTTAATAAGTCATGGAGTTCTAAAATACTTTTATCCATCATTTTAATCCACCACCTTTGGTACTTCTATTTCTCTGCCATCTGTTTTACCAGCATTTCTTAACGCCTCTTCAATAGGAATGGATGGTTCTGCTACATCTTTCCTTAACTCATAAGTAAAATCATCAAGAGCATGAGTCATTGGTTCTACTTGAACAATATTAGGTATTTTATTGATTAAATCAATACTTTTATCTATTGCTTCAAATTCATCTAATACCATTTTATTTTCTTCATCTGTTAGGCCAATAAGAAGCTTTTCAGCATAATCATCAACCATTTCTTTGGTAAATTTATTCATTCTTTCGTCCTTTCTATTTCTTTTAGGATTTCTTCTAAACGATTTTTAAAATCATCAATCGTTTTATTATTATCAATATAATAATCAGCATAAGCAATGGGGCCAGCTTTCGCAATATTTTCAATTTCCGAAATATCTCTTTTTATGGCTTCTTTTTCATTAAATGGCCTAATAGGGCGATTTTTTAATCTATCATACCTTAGCTTTCTATCTACAATAATGGCAATAGAAGTCATTTCATCACCAAATTCATTCTTTAATATTTTTAATTCATCCCATGAATATAAGCCATCTAATACAACGTTATTAGTTTCGGCTAATTCTTTAATTTTAGGAAGCAAAAGAATTGCATAAGCACCCATTCCTAGTTCACTTCTTAATTTTTCCCGCATGTATTTTTCATTTTCTGGAGTATCTTCTAAGCCTTCTTCTTTTAACTTTTCTAAAGTTACACCTCCAAAATAAACTTTTTTAAACTCTTTTTCTTCTAGTAGATTACATGCAACAGATTTCCCGGAACCACACATTCCCACAATGGCAATTATTTTGTTCATCTCATCCTCCTAAAATTCACAGTTTTTTGGTGTTCTTGGATAAGGGATAACATCACGGATATTATCTACACCTGTAAGATATATAAGTAAGCGCTCAAAGCCCATTCCAAATCCTGAATGAATACAACCTCCATATTTTCTTAAGTTTAAATACCAATCCATAGAAGACGTATCCATGTTCATTTCTTTCATTCGCGCTACTAATTTATCGTAATTTTCTTCTCTTTGACTACCGCCCATTAATTCACCAGCACCTGGTACTTCAAGGTCAACCGCTGCAACAGTTTTACCATCTAAATTTTGTTTCATATAGAATGCTTTAATATCTTTCGGCCAATTTTTAATAAATACTGGTCCATTAAAATATTCCGTAAGATATTTTTCGTGTTCTTTCGCAATATCTTCACCATATTCCGGCGTAAATTCCCATTTTACATCCGCCTTTTTAAGAATTGTGATTGCTTCTTCATGATTGATACGAGTAAATTTACTAGAAACTAATTTTTCCAATTTTTCTTTTAGGCCTTTTTCTACAAATTCATTAAAGAAATTAATCTCTAATGGGGCATTGTCTAAAACATATTTTACAATATATTTTAACATATCTTCCATGATATCCATATCACCCTCTAAATCACAAAAGGCAATTTCCGGTTCAATCATCCAGAATTCAGAAGCATGCGTTTTCGTATTGGAGTTTTCAGCTCTAAAGGTAGGTCCAAAAGTATATGTTTTTTTGAAAGCCATCGCAAAAGTTTCGGCTTCTAATTGACCACTTACGGTTAAATTAGTCATCTTACCAAAGAAGTCTTTGCTATAGTCTATTTCTCCTTTTAATTTATCTAAAGGAAGAGTAGTTACTTGAAACATCTCACCAGCACCCTCACAATCACTGGCAGTAATTAAGGGAGCATGAAAGTATACATATCCTCTATCTTGAAAGTATTTATGAATGGCATAAGCAGCAATACTTCTTACTCTAAATACAGCTTGAAAAAGATTTGTTCTTGGTCTTAAGTAAGCTTGTTCACGTAAAAATTCTCTAGTGTGACGCTTTGGCTGAATTGGATAATCTTCAGGACAAGCTCCAAGTAGCTTAATGCTTGTTGCTTGCATTTCGTAAGCTTGATTTCCTTTAGAGGGAGTAATAATACCCTTTGCTTCAATCGCACTTCCTACTAACAATTTTTTTATTTCGGAAAAATTATCTAGACTCTCATCATAGACAATTTGTAAGTGTTCAAATGTTGTTCCATCAGAAAAGTCGATGAAGCCAAACGTTTTTTGATCACGATGAAGCCTGATCCAACCTTCTACTTTTATTTCTTTATCTTTATATTCTTCAATATTTAAAAATAAATCTCTTAAATCCATTTTGATCCTCCTAATCTCTTATTTTAATGTGTAACTCTCTTAATTGTCGTTCTTCTAGTTCGTTTGGACTTCCCATAAGTAGGTCCATTCCACTTACATTTGGCGGGAATACTTGTACTTCTCTTAAGTTCTCTTCTTCGGTTAAAAGCATAATAATTCGGTCTATTCCAGGAGCCATACCAGCATGAGGAGGTGCTCCAAATTGGAAAGCAGTATATAAAGAACGGAATTTATTTTTGATGGTTTCTTCATTGTAACCAGCAATATCAAAAGCTTTTTTCATGATTTCAATATCGTGGTTTCTAACGGCGCCACTAGCCATTTCATTGCCATTACAAACAAAATCGTATTGATTTGCGACAATGTCACCCGGATTCATATTTTCTAAAGATTCTAAACCACCTTTTGGCATACTAAATGGATTATGTCCAAAATCCCATTTTTCATCTTCTTCATTCCATTCATACATTGGGAAATCATTAATAATGCAAAATTCAAAAACATTTTTATCAATTAAATCTAATTCTTCACCGAGTTTTGTTCTTAAAGTGCCACATATTTTTTCAATATTTTTGGTGCCTGCTAAAATAAAGACAACATTTCCTGCTTCTAATTTCAATGTTTCTTTTAAGGCCTCAATTTCCCTTTCGCTTAAAAACTTGGTAATCGTTGATTTTAAGTTTAAGTCTTCTTCTACTTTGATGTAAGCTAACCCTTCAGCACCTTTTTCTTTGATCCATTCCTCAAGTTTTTTGTACCAAGAATTTGGTTTATCCATTCTTTCTACTTTAATTGAGCGTACGCATTTTTCTTTAAATCCATTAAATGTGGTATCTTTAAAAATTTCGGTTATATCTTCAATGATTAATGGGTTTCTTAAATCTGGTTTATCACTACCATATTTGAGCATGGCTTCTTTATAAGGAATTCGTCTAAATGGTCTTGGTGATACCTTTTTGTTGCTGAAATGAGTAAATAATTCATAAAAAACGGTTTCGCCTACTTCATAGACGTCTTCTTCGGTTGCAAAACTCATTTCAAAGTCTAATTGATAGAATTCAAGAGTACGGTCAGCACGACAATCTTCGTCCCGGAAGCATGGGGCAATTTGGAAGTAACGATTAAATCCAGATACCATTAAAAGTTGCTTATATATTTGAGGTGCTTGAGGCAAAGCATAAAATTTTCCTTTATAATTTCTTGAGGGAATAACAAAATCTCTTGCACCTTCTGGACTTGATGCTGTGATAATTGGTGTTGTAATTTCGGTAAAATTTAATCCCTTCATAATACTTCTAATGTAATCTATAACTTGAGTTCTAAATAATATTTTGTTGTGTACTTCAGGATTTCTTAAATCTAGATAACGATATTTAAGCCGTGTTTCTTCACTTGCTTCTTTGCTTCTGTTAATTTCAAAGGGTAATACATTTGCACATTTACCTAAAACTGTAATTTCTTCTAAAAGAATCTCAATTTCACCAGTTTTCATATTAGGGTTAATATCTTTTTCTCTTAAAGCAACTTTTCCAGTAATCGTAACGGTTGATTCTCTAGTTAAATTTTCTATTTTCTCTATATCCTCACTAATTACTTGCACAATTCCTGATTCATCACGAATGGTTAGAAAACATAAACTTCCTAAATTACGAATGGAATTAATCCAACCAGCAATTCTGATCGTTTTTCCTACATCTTCTTTGGTAATTTCCCCACAATATCTGTTTCTATATATATTTTCCATAAGTTCCTCCTATAAATTACTAATTATGTAATCAAGTATTTCACTTTCATCTACTTTTGTTTCTTCTTTGGTTAGATTATCTTTTACAGTAATCATTCCTTTTTGAAGATCTTCATTATTTAATAAAATAACCATGCGAGCATTTAATTTATCCGCTTCATTTAATTGCTCATCTAAATTTTTTTCTAAATAGTCCATCTCGGCTGTAATTTCACTCCAACGAATGTCTTGAATTAATCTGATGGCAGTTAGTTTTTCTTCTTCACTTGTTGCTGTAATGTAAATGTCTATTGCCTTATCGGTTTTAATATTAGAAATACTTTCTAATATTTCTACTACCTTTTCGGTTGGAATAGATACAGTTACAATATTATTATTGGCTCTTGTACCACTACATAAAACAACTTCTCTATCTTCCTTTTCCGTAACAATTTCAAACACCATTACATTATCTTCACTTAAAGAAACTTCGGTTTTATCGTTTTGTTCATAATCGACATCTAGATAATTTAAGTAATTTAGTAACTCTTTTTCTTTTGTATTTATTTTGATTGTTAAATCCGTAATTCCTATTTCTTCTAAAAAGCGGTAAGCTAGAGATATAATTTCAGCATCAATCATACGTGAGGTAAATCCAATGCTTGTAATTCCCATTGCCTCTAATTCATTATAATAAAACTTACTTGGCTCACTTTTAATTGCCTCTATTTCTTTGTTGATTTCCTTTGTTGCTGGACTAACTAGTTCATAGTTATAGTATTCGCATACCGTTCCAAATACTTTACTTATATAATTGTAATATTTGGCTGTTAAGCCATAAATTGTTTTTGACATCATTCTATCCTCCTTAAAATAAAAAAACTTAGTAACATAAGGACGAGTATAACCCGCGGTGCCACCTTATTTTACTAAGTACCCTTAAACTTTTATCGCAAAATTTATGCGTTTTCTAAATTGTGAAAGCTGTCTTTTTAATTATTACACTTTAGGCATTTTCAGCATACTAGCCCTCTCTTGAAAGTGAAACCTAATTATACTCGGTCTTTCTTTAGAAAAATATTCATATAGTTCATTTTATTATATTTTTTTTTATTCGTCAAGTATATTTTAGCGACGAGAACGAGAATATGCTGCTTTTCTTTCAAATAAGTTTTCATAATCTAAATTTTCTTTTAACTTATCTTCATATTCCATTATTTCTCTATTTGCTAAGGCAAATAATGACGCTTTAATTACATTTCCATCTTGCATTATTTTTTCATATATTGCTTTATATATTTTAGATGAGAGAATATTTTGAAGAATATAATTTTCTGCTTCTTCTTTTTTGTCAAGCTGATTTAACCCAGGAGTTAGTTTGTTTAAAAAAGTAAAAATATTTAAACCAATATTTTGATTTAATTCTTTTGCTTCCATTTCATCTACTTGCCCATCAAAATTAAAAGCTTCAATATTTCCTACAGAATCCATAATTACTCCAGATTTATCATCAATTCTCATATAGGTGCGATAAAAGAAATTGATAAAATCTTGATCTAGTTTTGATAATGAAGCATAGTCTTCGCTATTTATACTAAAATTACGAAGATTTTTCTTGGTTAGTTTCTTTCCTTTAGGCATTTCTTTTTTTAACCATAAAGTGGCACATCGGTTAATTAAACCACTTAAATATCCTTCACCTAACCCTATACTTAAATACTTATTATAAAACAATATTAACTCATTTTCATAACTCATAGGAACTGCATTATTTTTCATATGTTTTCCTCCATTTCTTTTTCCCTTTTTAAGGGGTAAAATTGATTATAACAAAAATGAGGAAAATTGTAAAGATTGATGTTTGAAACTATCTTATTCTTGCTTTAATGGGCATTTCTATTAATTGTTTTAAATAACTTTGGTCTTTTAAGGTAATAATATTGTAGTATGCGTTTTTAAACATTCCGGCTCGAATTATATCCATTTTATCCATTTTTATTTTTTCTAATTCATGAAATGCATTACTATAAATGTATGATGTTAAAAGCAATTGCCTTAATTCCTTCATTAATTTAGAATAATCTATACTCATCTTTTTGAATTCTAAAAACTGAATGGCATGAAGGATATCTAAATTTAGTATAGGTTGCTTTTCATCATTTATAACAAATTCTTTTACTACGCCATTTAAAGCAAATATAATATAAGTGTTTTCGTTTACTTGATATTTGATTGTTTCGTTAAATTGGAGATATGTAAGTAAAGTTGGATCATTAAAATAGGTTGTTAAATTTAGTTTAGTATTTTCTAATGAAAGTAATTGCTCGTATAAAGATTCAATTTTTTCTTTAGAAAAGAAATTATAATATACATTTGCTAAAGCTATACTTAAATTTGTGAAATACTCTGGCGTTTCTAACTCAGTTCCATAAAATTCTAAAGTTGATATTAATTCAACTGTTTCCATATTAATTTTCTAACATGATGGTAATTGGACCATCATTTGTTATTTTTACCTCCATTTCAGCACCAAAAACTCCCGTTTTGGTAATAACAAACTTATTTAATTCTTCATTAAATTTTTCATATAATTTGATTGCTTCTTCTCCATTTAAAGCTTCTATATAAGAAGGTCTATTCCCTTTTTTAGTATTTGCATATAGAGTAAACTGGCTAATAGATAAAATTTCGCCACCAACATCTAAAATTGATTTGTTCATAATTCCATCTTCATCATCAAATATTCTTAAATTAACTACTTTTTTAGCTAATTTTTCAATATCTTCTAAATTATCATTATAAGTAAATCCTACTAACAATACAAGTCCCCTATCAATAGAGTTAATCAGCTTATTATCTACGGATACACTACTTTGTTTGCTTCTTTGTACTAATACTTTCATTTATAAACTTCTACTCACTTTCCCAACAAAAGATAACATTTCTAAATCTAATATAATTCGTTCTACTTCCTCTTTATTTTTAACTTTTATTGTAACTTCATATAAATATCTATTAGAGTATTCCTTGGCTTTAAAAGAGTCTATATGAACATTTCTTTTCGTAAATGTAGCGATAATATCAGATAAATAATTTTTATTGTTATCTGTTTCAATAAATAAATCAGTTAAATAATTTGATTCACTGTCTTCGTTCCATTTTACTTCAATCGTTCTTTCTTTTTTATCGATGATATTTGGACAATTTGTTTTATGGACAGTAATTCCTTGGCCTTTGGTAATGAAACCAATAATATCGTCGCCTTTTACCGGCTTACAACATTTGGCAATATTTACTAAAATATCGCCAATTCCTGCTACAATGATATCATTTTTATAGTTTCCTTCGCTTTTTTGATCTTTGTTTACTTTTTCAATTAGAGCATCTTCGACATTGGCTTTATTTTCAGTAGTTAAATTAATAATAAATCCAGCGGTATATCTAAGTGTACCAATTGAAAGGTATATATCATCTAAATCTTTTAATTTTAAATCTTTTAAAATCTTTTTGATGTTTTCCTCACTCATGATTTCATTAAAAGCAAGACGTCTTTTACGTAATTCTTTTTCTAAAATATCTTTTCCTTTTTCAATCATGAATGTTCGCTCTTGTTTGCTGAAATATGATTTGATTTTGTTTTTGGCTTGACTTGTCTTAACAAAATTTAACCAGTCTTTGTTTGGTGAACTATTAGGATTGGTTTTGATTTTAACAATATCATTGTTCTCTAATTCATGATTTAGGGGAACAATCGTGTCATTTACGATCGCTCCAACTGTTTTATCACCAACATCTGAGTGAATTCGGTAAGCAAAATCAACCGGTGTTGCCCCACGTGGTAGTTCCATGACATCCCCTTTTGGAGTGAAAACATAAATCATCTCTGCTAGCATGTCACTGGTTACATCTTTCGCAAAGGCAAGATCATCTACTTCTTCATGAGTTTCAATTAAATTCCTAAACATTTCTAGCTTTTGTTCCATAATGTTTTGAACTTTTTTCGTGCCATGTTCTTTATATGACCAGTGAGAAGCCATACCTTTTTCAGCAAATTCATCCATTTCATATGTTCTGAATTGTACTTCGAAAAGGTGTCCATCTACACCAAAAACCGTGGTATGCAAACTTTGATACATATTTGCTTTTGGCATAGCAATGTAGTCTTTAAAACGATTCGGAATTGGACGATATTTCGCATGAACAAGCCCTACTGCTAAATAACAATCACTTACTGTTTCTAAAATTACTCTTAAAGCTAAAATATCATATATTTCGTTCCATTTCTTGCCATTTGATAGTTTGTTATAAATACTATGTACACTTTTTACTCTTCCTTTAATTTTAAATTTCAATCCTTGTTCTGTTAAAATATTTGTAATACTTTCTTGCATCTCTTCTAGAGAATCATTTAACTCTTTTTGAGTTTCGTTTAGTTTTTCTAAAATATCGTTGTATACATCTGGCTTGGTGTAATATAAGCATAAGTCTTCTAATTCACTTTTAATAGAATTGATACCTAGACGATGGGCAATTGGTATTAAAACCGCCATGGTTTCATAAGCTTTTTGTTTTTGCTTTTTTGGATTAATCGCATAATTGGTTCGCATATTATGAAGACGATCGGCAAGTTTAATGAATAAAACACGTACATCTGTTGCAAGTCCTACTAATACTTTCCTTAAATAAATAGCGCTTGATTCAGAATCATCTACTAATTCTAATTTATTAATTTTAGTGATAGAATCAACAATGGTTGCAACCGTACTACCAAATTTTTCTTCAATTTCGCTTAAGGCAGTTTCCCCATTATTCATTACTTCATGAAGTAGCGCACCTATAATAGTTGTAGCATCTACATTTAGACTATTAACAATCTGGGCAACATGGAGCGGATGAGTAATGAAATCCTCTCCAGTTAAACGTTTCATTCCTTTGTGTTTTTCTTTAGCAAAATTGTATGCTTCTTTTATTTTTAAAAGTTCATTTGTATCTTTAATGTTTTCTTTTATTTCTTCGTAAACGCTTTCAAACGTGATCGCATCTTCTTCCGTTTTCACTTAAATCTCTCCCTTGTTAATATCTCTTCGATAATTTTTTAATTCATTTTTAACATAGCTATCTAATTCACGTTCTTCTATATTAAAAATATCGTTTACCATATCTCCTAAATCTAGTGATCTAGAACTGGTCCATTTATAATTTTTTAGATAGTTCCAAATGTCTTCTTCATGAATATAATTCATTCCTTTTTTGTGAATTTCTTTTGCTTTGCTCTTTAAAGCTGGTAAGATTCGTTCATATAGTTCTGCTAGATTTTTAAATTTAATTTCATTATTCATTTTGATCACTCACTTTATTTTCTAATAAATTTTCATCAAGATAACGATAATTAAGGGCATTGGTATTTGATATAACACTTCGGCCTAATTCCTGCTCTAAATTTTCTTTAGCACCTCTGGCAATGTTACCGCCCCTTTTTGCTATTTCTTTGTTTTCAGATAAACCATAAGGCTTATGCTCTTTTACAAGTTCTCTAGTGGCAATTTCTCCTAAATCTGTTAAAGCTACTTCAATATCGGTCATGTTATCTCGAAGAGACTCTTTTCTAATTCCTTTAAAAGCTTTATATTCTGATGCACTCATTCCCGACCAACTTTTATAAATTTCATTTGTTAATATTCCATATTCTAAAGGTGTATTAATTCCACTTTCTTTCCAAGCATCGGTTAATTTAAAACGATCAACAATGCCAGTAAGTCGCATTTTAATCCAATTATTGTCATATCCTTTATTTTTATAATATAGTATAGCTCTATTAATGGCGATTTCGGGATCAAAAACTTCATCTATTCTTTCACTGCCAAGATTAGATAACCATATTTTAAATGGTTCTGCTTTTGGGCTGGGAATCGATTCAATTAGCCTAAAAATTCCTCGCATGTCTAATACATCTGTATTATAGTATTTTCCATCTTGAGCTTTTAATTTCAGCTGTCCGATTTTTTCGGACAACTCACTCCCCTCTTTTTTTAATTGATATTTTAAATCACTCCAATATTTACGAGGGCGAGTTGATTCTGTTAAAGCACGAATTACATCTACAACACTGAAGTAATATTCTTCTTTTTTTGAATCCCATATACTTCTAATTTCCTTGCCTTCAAAAAGATTGATCATTGTACTTAACTTTTCATCCATCCATTTCACCCGCTTTCTTTGATAAGCTCTACTAAATAAAAAATTAATTTCATATATTTAATTATATACTAAATGAACTAATTTTAAAAGGGGGAGTAGCATTTGAAGAACAAATTTTTGCAAGCAACTTTTATTTTGATGATTGGAGGTCTTATTACTAAACTGCTTGGATTTGCTATTCGTATTATCTACACAAGAATGGTTGGAAGTGACGCGATTAACCTTTATTCTTTAGTTATGCCAACATATTCTTTATTACTTACGATTGCTACCCTTTCATTACCTGTTGTTATATCCAAATTAATTAGTGAAAATAGAACGAAAAGTATTAAAATATTATCAAGTGCTACAGTAATTACTCTAATTTTAAATTTAGCAGTTATTGTAATCATTTATTTTACTAAAGATTTTATTGCAGGTACTCTTTTAAATGATATGAGATGTAGTGTTTTGTTAATGGCAATGGCTCTTACTTTTCCTTTTGTGTCTATTTCTAGTATTTTAAAGGGATATTTTTATGGAAAACAAAAGATGGCACCTCATACTATTTCTAATATCATTGAGCAAATTGTTAGAATGGCTTTAATATTTATAGTTATTCCAACATTAGTGAATAAAGGCATTGTTTATTCTGTTATGGGTCTTATTTTAATTAGTATTGCCTCAGAACTGGCAAGTATTTTTACTTTTTTATTTTTTTTACCTAAGAAATTTAAAATTACTAAAAATGATTTAAAACCAGATATGAAGACTGCTAAGGAAATACTTAGTATATCTGTTCCTACTGTATCAGGTAGATTAGTTGGCAATATTGGCTTCTTTTTTGAACCAATTATACTTACGAATGTCCTACTTTTTGCTGGATATTCCATGGATTTTATCTTAAATGAATATGGGGCTTATAATGCTTATACCATCTCTCTTTTATCTATGCCCTCTTTTTTTATTGCGGCAATATCATCAAGTTTACTTCCGGAAATTTCTAAATTTTTTTATCATAAAAACTATGAAATGGTTAAAAGAAGACTGAAACAAGCGATGATTTTATCTTTTATTGTTGGCCTTGTTTTTTCTACTTTTATTTACCTATTTAGAGAACCATTATTATCTACTTTGTATAATACGACCAAAGGAAGTGAATATATTGAAATACTGGCACCATTTTTTTTGTTATTCTATCTAGAAGGACCACTTCAAAGTGTATTACAAGCGATTGGTAAAGCAAAAACTACCATGTTTATTACGATGGTAGCTGTTATAACAAAATTAGTATCTATGGCTATTTTATCACTATGTCATATTGGCATGTATTCTTTGGTTATAGCCGAGATTATTGATATTTTTATTATTGTTATTTTATGTGTGAAAGCGATTAGAAAAGAGTTGTATTAGGAAACGACCTTACCTATGGACAGTTTTTCAAAATGAGCAAGATTGATATATAACACTATCCGTCTAAAACTCTTCTTAAACCATATTAAAAACAGCTCATTTATGCTACAATAGTTTTGTAAAATAGAAAGTAGCTGAGCTGTATGTATAAATTATATAATACCCAAAAAGATTTTACAACTAATTTAAAAGGATTTTTGAAAAATGCCATTCCTGACATTAGAAAAACACAACTGAATATTATTCCTTATATTATTTTTAGTATGATTATCTCTGAATCTTGTGTTCCTATGGATATGGCTAAAGTATTAAAAGATGAGTTCTCTTCTATTCAAATTAATTCTACTATTAAAAGAATTAGAAGATTTTTTTCTAATAAATTATTTAAACCATATCTCTTCTATCAAAAGTTAATGATTTATATTTTAAAATCTTTTCATGCAAAACATATTGATAAAACTCTTTATATTACTTTCGACCATATGTTTAGTAAATCTAATTATACTGTCTTCATGTTTACTTTAAAAATTGGTACTTTCGGTATTCCTATTTGGTTTAAATGCTTTAAAGATATATCTAATAATGATGCTTTTAAATTAAATACGATTAAAGAAGGTATTGAAGCTGTTTCTAAGCTTTTTAAAAATACCGATTTTAAATTAGTATTCCTTGCTGACAGATGGTTTGGCTCTTCTAAAATATTAGATATTATTGATAAACTTGGTCATATCTATGCCATTCGTATAAAAGGCAATATTATTGTTTATTTAAATGGTAAAAAAATAAAAGCCAAAAAACTAAAACATCATAAATATCATTCTGTCATTCATAAAGATGTTTATATCACGGATGACAGATATAAAACTACCATTGTTTATTCTCCTACCGAGAATACTAAGGATCCTTGGATTATTGTTACCAATGGCGATCCTTCTAAAGCATTAAAAAGTTATTCTTATCGTTTTGGCTCTATTGAATGTATGTTTAAAGCCCAAAAATCCAATGGTTTTAATTTAGAAAAAGTTTCTAATGCTAGTTTAGAATCTTTTACTACTATGTATACCATGGTTTGTACTTGTATTTTATACTTAACTATTTTAGGGGCTGATTACTCTAAAAATACACGATGTTACAAAAACATCCATTTAGAAACACACAAAACTTACAATATAGATGGAAAAAAAATAAAGAAAAGAATAATGTCTTTATTTAATACTGGTTTAACTCTATTTAAACTCGCATTTAATTCATCTATATACATTAGGATTCCTTTTCAACTTTATGATATATGAGTTCGGAAAATAAACTCTATCAATGAAAAAAATGAGAAAAATTTTTTTGCGTGTAGTAATTTTCTCATTTTTCATTTGTATTTTGTAATTCACTAAATAAAGTTGTAAATAAGTATAATTTTTCTAGTCTATTGGGCGTACTTTTTCTTTCACAAACCCGCATAAACACTGGGTTTATTCAAAACTGTCCATGGGTCAGCAGGCAAACGAAAAAGGAGCATTTTGCTCCTGTAAAGTTTGTCTGTTTTTATATACCTTGCACGTCATGAAACGACGAATGGAGTTTCAGACGTGCCATTTCCCTCGGAAAATTGGGTATCAGCTTTCAGATTAACTACTGGGCGTACACCCACCGACTCATCCGCGCCGTTGCCAGCGAGGCTGCCATTTGCACTCACAAGGAACACGTAAGCATTGGCGTTAAAGTAACGTGGAGACATAGTCCAATAGACTTGGTGTGTATATAGGTAATAACTTGTGTTATTTGTTCCACATACTCCTCCAGCGTATGCTACTTCATCGGCTGTGATGAGGCCAATTGGATACGTTAATGATTTATTCCCTTTATTACTACTACTTATTGTGAACAAATCACTACTATTTTGACATTCAAATGTTGGTGTTTTATTTTTGTATAGTCTGATATATGCAGCGTAGTAGGTTTTTGTTGTTCCAGTTCCTCCACTTCCGTTACTTGATGAAGAACTTGTACTTGGTTGTCTATCATTACAGAATCCTGCATTCATATCTATATCATCGGCATAACTTGCTAGATTATTTTGATACCATGTATTGAGTACTCCTAATATTGTACTATTTGTTCCTGTTCCATGGACATCATTGGTTGTGTATTTAAATCCTACATACATGTTATCTTTATATGTTGAGTTAAATGCACTCGTATCTGATAATTGTGTTCCTGTTATTGTCGTACTTCTTCCATTATAGATTAATCTGATTGTTCCATCTCCATTGATTCGGATAATTCGCCAATAGTATCCTGCCCATCTTACCCAGTTATCACTTGGATTTCCTGCAAAATAGTATGTTGTTCCATCATCATCTTCAGCTTGGTATATTGTTCCTGTTGTATCTGTAGTTAGGGTGGTACTGAAGTCTGTTCTGGTTGCTAATGTTTTGCTTGCAATTAATTCTTGGATATTTGTTATTCCTTTTTCATCAAAATATAAATAACACTTTGTTCCTTTTGTTGTCATTGGTGTTACATTTAAACTTTTGGTATCTACGTTGTATGATAAAGATATTGCTTCATCTCTTTCTCCGTTTACTGTGCAGTAGCTTTCTTCTTCATTAAGTACATATCCTGATTCCGGAATAGTATCACTTTTGGTGTAACCACTATCGGAATTAATGTATACTCCTACTAGATTGCTGTCTGCTAAATCATAGTTGATTGTTCCATTAACTAGTGGTATAGACTCTGTTACTCGGTATTTTGCCCTTGTAAAGTTTAATATTACTGCACTAATTATTAGTACTCCTACTACTCCTATTATGATATTCCTTTTTAAATGGCTTTTCTTTAGTACTTCAAAATTCATATCTAACACTCTCCCATATGGTGCTAGGCTTCATTTTAAATTACATTAAAATAATCTATCATATATTTATAATAAGTTTCCTAGCTTATATTTAAATTATAAATATAGCTAGACAAAAAGTCAAGAAAAAGTTGCAATATTTCAAACTATTATTTTTTAAACTTTTATTAATTTTATAATCTTTTTGGTGAATAGTATGGAAATATCTGAAAATTTAAAATTGTTTTTAGAAGAAAAAAAGCTTGATAAAATTACTGCGTCTAGTGTTGCAGATTATCTGGGTATCTCAAAGACAACTTTATCTAATTATGTTAATGGTGATGCTTATATTCCTTTAAATCATTTAAATAGAATGTGTAACTTTTTTCATGTTTCTATGGATTATTTATTAGGGCTATCAGATATTGAAGTTTATTTTGATAATATAGAATTAGAAAATTTAGACGCTAAAGAAATTGGCAATAGACTGAAAAATATTAGAAAAAGCAAAAAAGTAACGCAAGAACAGGTTTCTAAAACTATTGGTGTAAATAAATCTAGTATTAGTCGATATGAAAATGGTGAGAGTTTAATTCTTACTATATGTTTATATACTTTTTGTAAAAAATATTCTGTTTCAAGTGATTATATTGTGGGGAAAACATCACATATTTAGTTTGTTGAAATGTAGAAAAATCGTTTGCAATCCAAAAAGTCATAATTTTACTTATGACTTTTTTAGTTTCCAATTAATTTATCATGAACTGTTTTTATGAAATTATCACTATTTCTTTTTAAGCATTTTATTTTATGTTCACTTATCTTTACTTGTATTTTTATCACATCATTTATTTCTTTATTTATACCATCTATTGTTAATATTAGATTTGATGTTGTTGGCTCTAATTCGATGATTCTTTCTTTGGATAAAATAATTGAATTATTTAAGTTTTTATACATTTTACTTCTTAAAGGTGCGACTGGCGTTAAAGCTAAAGCGGTGATGTTTTTATCAATAATGCTTCCATCTAAACTCATGTTATAAGCAGTACTTCCTACATTTGTGCTGATAAGCAACCCGTCACCAGCATAATCTTCTAAAAATACATCGTCTATTTTTATTTTACTTTCTAATACTTTTAAATCTTTTCTTCTTATTACTACTTCATTTAAAGCTAAATAATGGTAAGTACTATTTTTAGTAATTACATTTATTTCTTCTAGCGCAATTTCTTCAATAGTAAGAATATTATTTATAATATTTTCAAAGAATACTTTATAGTCTTCAGTAGTTAATTCTTGTAAGAAGCCAAGTGTTCCAGTTTTAATACCAACATAATAAACATCCTCATTAAAATTCGTCTTGTTTACCATTTTAAGAAATGTGCCATCTCCACCAATAGAGATTGCTAAATCATAGTTTTCATCCACTACTTCTAGTCCTAACTTTTCTAGTTCTTTTATTAATTTTTCTTCTACCTCTATACTTTTTTCATTATTATTTTTATAAATAGCAACTTTATTTATTTTTTTATTCATTTTCCTCTCCTACCCTTTATCCTGTTATACTTGCCATTTCTCTTTTGGCTTTTATTGTTTTATTTTCAATATTTACTCTTTGGACAACAAATAACATGATTACAACATTGATAGTAAACGAACCACCATAACTTAAGAATGGAAGTGGAACACCAGTTAGAGGGATTAAGGCTAATATTCCCAGTAAATTGATTAAAATATGGAATAGCAAGTATAAGAAGACACCATAAGCAAGAATACTTAATCTTAAGTTTTCAGCTTGCCTTGCAATTCGAAGTATTCGCCATAACATGATCATATACCCTATGATAAGTAAAATTCCTACTAATAAACCTAATTCTTCCACAATAATTGGAAAAATAAAATCTGTGTGACTTTCAGGCAAATATAAATATTTTTGGCTACTATTTCCTAGACCTACACCAAATAGGCCACCATTATGGATGGCAATAAAACCATTACATACTTGATAGCCAGTATTTTCTTGATAGCGTTCACAAGGATTGCGGAATTCAAATCTTTGAAGTTGTCTAGAATTTAAAATTTCTGTGCCACTATAAAGAAGAGCGATAACTGCAACAACAAGACATACTGCCCCTATTTTTAACACTTTTACAATATTTTGTTTAACATAAGGAATGCTTATAAATACAAAGAAGACAATGCCACATATAATTAAAGCTGTTCCTAAATCTGGTTGCATTGCTATTAAAACGGCTATTGCTAAACAAATAGCAACAGGAATTAAAAAGGAATAAATGTTGGTATTTTTCTTTTTTTCTAATCTACTATAAGCTACAGCTAGAAAAACAATAATAATTGATTTAGCAAATTCACTAGGTTGCAATGCAAAAGGTCCTAAATCATACCAACTTTGGGCATTATTGGTAATTCTACCATAGGCAAATAAACCTATTAAGGCAACAATAATACCTACGATAGCAAAAGGAGCTATGTATTTGTATTTACTAGTTGGAAAACGAATTACAATTAAAAAGCCAATAATAAAACTTGCAACCAAGAAAATTGCCTGTCTAACAAAAAAATGGTATTGTGGTACATTATATCTAAGTACTGTTGATACACTTGAAGAAGAAAATATCATTATTAAACCCACAATACTATATATAATCATGATTAAAAGTAACCAAAGGTCCATTTTACTTAGTAGTTTCTTCACTATAAACACCCTATTAATAGTTTATCATATAAAGTTACTATTTTAAAGAAAATTTAAAAAGTTCTCATTTTTAATGTCAAAATGATGCCTAAATGAGTAAACTATAATAGATACATAAAGGAGGTATAAATATGTATTATTATGGAAATAATGGCTACTATGGTGGTGGCTATGGCGGATACCAACCTTGTTGTAATACCGGATATGCGGGTTATACTAGTGGCTATGGCATAGGCGCTGCTATTTGGATTGTCCTATTTATTTTACTTGTTATTATCATTGGTGCTGGATGGAGCTGGGGCAATAATAATTAGGAAGATTTCTCTTCCTTTTTTTATTTTACAAATTTTAAAATTTATGGTAAAATATAGCCACTTAAGGGGTGTATGTTATGAAGTTACCAAATATAACAATTTTAGATGAAGTGGATAAAAGATTAAGAGAAAAAAGTAGTGAAGTATCATTCCCTCTTTCTAAAGAAGATAAAAGTCATATTCAAGATATGATTACTTATTTAAAGATGAGTCAAATACCCGAATATGAAGAAAAATATGACTTAAGAGCCGGAATGGGACTAGCCTATGTTCAAACAGGAATTCCAAAAAGAATTTTTGTGATTGTGGAAGAATTAGAAGATGGTGAATTTAAAGATTATATCATCATCAATCCTAAAATTATTAGCCATAGTGAAGAAATGATTTATGTTGGTGAGGGTGAAGGCTGTTTAAGCATTAATAGAGAAGTTGAAGGCATTGTACCAAGATATGCTAGAATTACTGTAGAAGCACAAGATATGGATGGTAATTCATTTAGAATACGCGTTCGAGAAGATATTGCTATTGCTTTTCAACATGAAATAGATCATTTAAATGGAATTTTATTCATTGATCATATCGATCCTAAAAATCCTTTTAAAGATGCTGAAAAATATCGAGAAATTTAAAAAAACAGAATTAATCTGTTTTTTATTTTGCTTCTTCTAAGTCAACACTTACAATTTTACTAACACCTGATTCTTGCATCGTAATACCATATAAAACATCAGCATATTCCATCGTTCTTTTTTTATGAGTGATTAAAATAAATTGACTTATATTTTTTCGATCTTGCAAATATTTGCCAAATGTATCAACATTTGCTTCATCCAAGGCTGCTTCTACCTCATCTAAAATACAAAATGGACTTGGTTTCACATTAAGTATTGCAAATAATACCGCGATGGCAGTTAGTGTTTTTTCACCACCTGATAATAATCCAATAGAATTTAATTTCTTTCCAGGAGGTTCTGCTTCAATTTCGATTCCCGTATTTAATAAATCATTTGGGTCAGTAAGCCTTAATGTTCCCCTTCCACCTTTAAATAAAGCTCGGAAAACGTGATCGAACTCTTTACTGATTGCTTCAAATGTTGTTTTGAATTTCTCTGTCATAATTTTATCCATCTCAGTAATTATATTATTTAATTCAAAACTAGAATCTTCTAAATCTTTACTTTGTTTCAGCAAAAATTCATATCTTTCATTTATTCGTTCAAATTCAGCGATGGAACCAGTATTTACTTCACCAAGACTACTAATCTCTTTTTTTAAGGTATCCACTTTTGATCTTGCAATACCTTCTTCCATATCTAATTCATAATTTGCACAAGCATATTCAAATGTCATGGAGTAATTTTCAGATAAATTTAATAGTAAATTGTCTAATTTTACATCATATTTACCTAAAGAAATTTCCTTTTCTTTTAAGGAATTTTGAATTCGATTGTATTCAGCATTGGCTTTGTGATTTTTGGTTTCTACTTCATTAATGATTAAACTTAAATCTGATTTTTGTTTCTTTAATTTGGTTAATTCAAGATTTACCATATCTTTTTTGCTTGATACATTATTTGCTTCTTCTAAAATACTTACTAGTTTCTGATCCAATTTATTGGTGCCTATTTCTTCATTTCCTTTGATTTCTAGTTCTTTTTTTGCTAAATTATCTTCGATTGTTCTTACTTTATTGGTTCTAGTATTTAAGATTTCATTTAAATTAATTAAATTTTTGGCTAAATCACTATTTTTTTGCTCTAAAACATTAAAGTTTTCGTTAAATCTTTTATATTCTTCATTTAAATTCTCTAGTTCTATTTTTGCTAATTCCAGTTTTTCTTCTAATTCGTTTAGTTCTAGTTTTTCATTTAAAGAATTGTTGCTTTTACTTGCTCCTCCTGTAATAGATCCACCTACATATAATACTTCGCCATCTAAGGATACAATTTTATATCCATAATCTAATATTTTTCCAATTTTATTTAATGAATCAATATTATTTACTACTAAGACATTCCCTAGTTGATTTTTCATTATATTATCGTATTCTTTATCATATTTGATTAGATTACTAGCTATATCTATTAATCCGGGAATATCTTTTATTTTCGATAATTCACTTTCGGGAATTTCTCTTGGTTTAATGATGTTTAAAGGAAAGAATGTAGCTCTTCCTAAACGATTTTCTTTTAAAAATTCAATGCATTCTTTACTAGAGGCCTCATCATCAACTACTAAAAAGTTAGAAGCGCCACCTAGTGATGTAGAGATGGCTTCCTCAAACATTCCTTCTGTTTCTATTAAGTTGCCAATCGTGTTGTGAACTCCTCTTAAGCGCATATTATTTAAAACACTTCTAACGGCATTGGGAAGTTTGGAATGATTATTGATATTATCTTTTAAGATTTCTATTTTGTTTTCTAAGACTAGAATTTCTTTGGCATGATCATTTATTTTAGATGTTAAACTGTTCTTCTTTACTTTTTCCATGATGAGATCATTATCTGATTTGTCTTTTTCAATTGATTTTTCTTTAAGGTCATTAATGATATCATCTAATTTTAATTTCTCAGTTGCTAGTTCTTTTTTTAAAGCTAATTCTTCTTCTTTTAGTTTGATCATTGCTTCTTCTAAGTTATTTTTCTCAGCGTTATATTTTTTACGTTCCATTGTAACTAGTTTTTCCGCTTCTAGACTGGCTAAATTTTCAGTTAAATCCAAAAATTCATTGTTCTTCTTCGTAATTTCCTCATCTAATTTTAGATTTTCTAGTTTTAATTTTTCTAGTTTTGAAGAATCTTCCGCATCACTCGAAGTCATTTTGGTTAACTCTTTTTCTAATGTTTCTACTTCCGCTTTCACTTTTTTATAATCAATATTGATTTTGGAAACATCACTTGCGATTAAAGCAATTTCAATATTCTTTAGTTCTTCTTTTAACTTTAAATATTTTTTAGCAACTTCACTTTGCTTTTTTAAAGGTTTAACACTTTTTTCTAATTCTTCAATAACTAATTTAATTTTGGAAATGTTTTCTTTGGTTTTCTCGAGTTTCTTTAAACTAATCTCTTTTCTTTTTTTGTATTTTAATACTCCAGCAGCATCTTCAAAGATTGTTCTTCTCGCTTCTGGTTTGCTTGAGATGATATCTGCAACACTTCCTTGAGAAATGATATTAAACGAGTCATTCCCAGCGCCTGTATCTAAAAATAAGTCTGTAATATCTTTTAATCTCACTTTACTGTTATTTAAAAAGTATTCATTTTCACCTGTATTATAAATTACTCTTTTTACTTCAATCTCGGTAAAATCACTATTTAGATAGTGATCCGTATTATCAAAAACGAGGGCTACATAAGCTCTTGTTTGAGGTGCTCTTGTTTTAGAACCAGAGAAAATGACATCACTCATGGTATCGGTACCACGAAGTGATTTTACAGATTGCTCTCCTAATACCCACCGAACTGCATCAACAATATTACTTTTTCCAGAACCATTTGGCCCAACAATCGCTGTAATTCCTTTTTTTATTTCTAGGTCAATTTTGTCAGCAAAAGATTTAAAACCATATGCTCTAATATTTTTTAAATACATGCTATCACCTATTTTGCCACTTTCTTTAAAGCATCATATGCTGCTTGTTGTTCTGCTTCTTTTTTACTTTTGCCAGTACCCTTACCATAGATAATGCCATCTATTACTACTTCAAAAACAAAAGTTTTGTCATGTGATGGTCCGGTTTCGCTAACAAGACGATATTCTAAGGATTTTTTGTCTGTTTGAACCATTTCTTGAAGACGTGATTTGTAATCACCTAAAAAAACATGATGCTCTAAAACATAGGGGTTTAACACTTTTAATACATAAGATTTGGCAACATCAAACCCTTGATCTAAGTAAATAGCTCCTAAAACTGATTCAAATGTATCAGCAATAATGGTATCATTGATATTTCCTTTTTGCCCATTTCCTACCTTAATATGTTTATCTATACCTACATCTTTGGCATATTGAGCTAAGGCTTCTTCACAAACAAAACTAGCTCTTATCTTGGATAATTCTCCCTCTTGATAATCATATTTTTTATAAAAATATTCACTGGTAATTAATTGTAAAACAGCATCGCCCAAAAATTCTAAGCGTTCATAGTTAGAACCACCATGTTCGTTAGAATAACTACTATGAGTTAGCGCTGTATTTAATAACTCTTGATTGTTTATTTTAATATTATATTTATCTAAAAAATTCATATTATCACTCTTTTTCTTATTTTTCCTCATTTATTATAACAAATTAGCTAAGAAAAATAAACACGTTTGTGTTTATTAAATCCATCTTGATATTCTAATTATTCTTGAGTCTTCAAACTCCACTTTGTGAAATATGGCAATAATGCTTTCAACAATTGTTTTGATTATATCTCCACATTTTTTAACCTTTACACGTAATAATTCTTGCTTAAGTGTTTTCCTAAAAAAATAATCATCAATATATCTGGCCATTATTTTATCAATTTCAATCGCATTATTTAATTCTTCTTCATTTGTTACATCAATATTAAAAATATAATCTTTATATATTTTTACTAATTGTAAGGATAAGTTGTCCCCTTCTAAAAAATCAGTATTATTAATTTTTTCAAAATTTTTGCAGTAGCTTAAAACTAATTTGTTATTTTTCATCTTTTCACCCTTTACTTCATACTTTACAATTACATATTACAATGAAAAAATAGATTTGTCAAATAAAAGATTATTGGGTATAATAATATTGGGTGATAACTTTTGAAGAAAACAAAATTAAAATTAAAGAAAAATGTTTGGTTTGCGCTAGGTGGTATTCTAGTTGTTATTATTGCAATTGTCATTGGTGTTAACGTTTATCAGGATTATCAGTATAAGCAGACAAATGAATATAAGCTTTTAGAAGCAGGTTATACGGATGATGAGATAACAATTTTGGAAGATAAATTAACGGAAGAAGAAGTAACTTCTCTGGCAGAAGCAGAGAAAGATGAATTTTTAATTCAAGTATTGCAAGATGATTATTTTATTAAAAACTATTTAGATCGATATATGGCTTATCATCAGGATCATGAAGGATCATCTGCAAGAAATGTTGTAGCAACCGTCAATACTAATACAGATTATGATTATTATACACAAGATTTTGATACCAATGTAGAAGATGATTATTTAATGCTCGTTAATAAGTATTATCACTTGGATTCTTCTTATTCACCAACTGATTTAGTTAATATTAATAATCGCTATTATTATGGTGAAGGACATCAAATTAGAGATGTTGTTTATGATGCTTTTATTGATATGTGGAATCAGGCCAATAATGATGGGATTTATTTAATTATTAACTCAAGCTATCGAACTTATGAAGAGCAACAGCAGGTTTATGATTCATATAAAGACTCTCGTGGTACTACTTATGCCGATAGTATTGCCGCTCGTCCAGGATACTCTGAACATCAAACTGGGTTATCATTAGATATTTTTAGTACAGAATATACAACAACATCTAACTTTAAAGACTCCCCTGCTCATGAATGGTTAGTTAATAATGCTTATAAATATGGATTTATTCAAAGATATACAGAAGATACAGAAGAACTTACTGGTTTTGCTGAAGAAGCTTGGCATTGGCGATATGTAGGTGTAGAAGTTGCTACTTACTTACATGAACATGATATTACTTTCGATGAATATTATGCTTACTTCATTTTAAATGGGTAAGCTTTTTTTTATTTATATTCTTAAAAATAATTTGAGAAATCTTTAAAAAACGACCTAATGTATTTTCAAATTTGCTTTTAATTTTTTTACTTGATTAATATAAATCAATAATAGTTGCCAACAACTTTTTCCAATTAAATATAATACTATTCCTGTAACTATACTAACTATTAAACCTATAAAAGGACTTAGTGCGACACTTCCAATTTGAAAAGAAATAAAAGGGATATTTAAATTCAATATTCCACAAATAAAATGTAATAAACCACCAATTGGACAAATCAAAGAACTAATCATAAAGACAGGAGCAATAATTCCTAATGTAGGAAAAACGACTATTCCTGTTAAAATGACTATACAGTAAAAAATGATTGAAGAAAATATATTATTTGATTTATCTTTGCTTGACACATCACTTTTTCCTATTAAAAAGTCATATATTTCTAAACCGTCTTTTTCTGATACATTCATTTTATTCATTATATAATTTATTGCTTTTTCTTTATTATTATATTTTTTTAAACCTGTTTGTAATTTCTTTAATTTTTCAATATTCTTAATAATACTTCTGCTCATAAAAAACTCTTCTCTTAAAATTTTTTCCAAAAATTATTAATTAGCGAAGCAAGTTTTTTTGGATTTTCTTCATTTATAACATGCCCAGTATTTTTTAAGATTATTAAATCTGAATATTTAATGTTTTTATATAAGTAATTAGCAGATTTAATGTTTGCACTATCTTTTTCGCCACATATTATTAAAACTGGACAATGAATCGTTTTTACTCTATTACTAAAATCTAAATTTTTCATCGAATTTCCTAAAATAAAGGTGTTTTTCTTATTAAAAGCCATGCTTTCAAAAAGTGATTTTGGTAAAAATTTAAATATAATATTTTGAATACTAAACGTAATTTTAGGAACTTTATGTGGTGTTCCAATTAAAATTAGTGAGTTTACTTTATTAGGAAAATCTAAAGCATAATTTAAGGATAAAATACCACCTAAAGAAAGCCCACACAAATCAATTTTTCCATCTACGGCATTACAATATTCTACAAATGAAGAATATAAATTTTCATAACTTGCTTCTTTGTCTTTCAAAATCTTGGATAGATCTGGGCATAATATTTCTTTTTTATCTTTTATATATTCTATGGTTTTTATCCAGCTTGTAGCTTTATGCCCTGAGCCATGTACTAAAATTTTTTTCATTTTCATCCTCCAATACATAAATATAGATACTCTAAGTATGTATAAAGTTTTTTTAAATTGCCTTTTTCAGGCAATATTTATTTTTCATAATATGGTAAATTTTCAATCTTTTCAAGCATCTCTTCGTCATAAAGTGGCAAGCCCATCTTACCTAACATTATTGTTACAAATTTATAACGTCTTTTCATATCATTGATATTTCCTGGGAATAGAGATGGTATCATCCATAAATCTGTTAATATTAATAGTTCTGCTAATTCTCTTGGCTGATCAGTTTTAATAGAGCCATCTTTTTGCCCTTCTTCTATCAATTCTAACCAGTATGGAAGTAAATTTTGATAATTTGATTCAATCATTTTTGCTAACATTTGGGGATTTTCTAACAAGGGCAATGCTTGATTTGTTATTTCAATCTTCTGGTTATTGGACTGATTAAGTTTAATTACATATTTCATTTTTTCAAGTCCGTTTAAATCGTTATGTTTTTTTGCGATTTCAAAAGGATTATTGTTTACAAACATGGCTTCACAAAGTACATTCATTATTTCTTCTTTAGAACTAAAATGATGATATATTGCTCCCTTTGTCATACCGAGTTCATCCGCTATATCTTGAATCTTAGTACTATCATAACCTCTTTCTAAAAACAGTCTTTGTGATACCTCTAATATTTTCTCTACAGTAATTTCAGGATATTTGTTACGTGACATAATTTACCTCCAATATACATACTTTCGGTATGTATAAATTATATATCAATTATTTCAATATGTCAATATAAACATACTTTTATGTATATAGAATTATAATCACTTTAACTAAACATAGTTTTTTAAATTATATTTATCACATAATAAAAACCCGTAAATACGGGCTTACATTGCAAATTATGGTGACCAGTACGGGATTCGAACCCGTGAATGCTGCCGTGAAAGGGCAGTG
>CAMMXG010000016.1 GCA_946500895.1 uncultured Mycoplasma sp.
TAATTATTCCCACTTTTATTATTATTTTAAAGAGGTGTGTATGAAAAAAGATTTAAAAGAATTAGAAAGATTAATTAAAGAATCTTTAGAAGCAAAAGAAATACTTGTTGATAGTGTCACTTATGAGAAGAATAGTGGGAATTATAATGTTTTATCGGTTGTACTTGATAAAGTTGGAGGAATTGATTTAGATACTGTTGTTGAAGCAACTAATATTATCAATCCAATTGTAGATGAGTATGACTTAACAGATGATTCTTATATTTTAGATGTGACAAGCAAAGAAAGAGGTGGAGATCATGAATAGTGAAGAATTTATTAAAGCAGTTAAAAATATTGTAAAAGAAAAAGGTATTAGTGAAGATGTTGTATTTGAAGGAATGGAACAAGCTTTAACTACTGCTTATAAGAAAAATTTTGATTCAAAAACAAATGTTAGAGTAGATATTAATCGTGAAACTGGCGAAATTAAGGTTTATTCTTATTTGGTTGTTGTTGATGATGTAGATTTTGGTACAGAAGAAGTAGACGAAGAGGGAAATGTTGTTAAAATACCTCCTAAAATTAATCCTGATGCTCAGATTATTCTAGAACAAGCAGAGGAAATGGTGCCAGGTATTAAAGTGGGAGAAACCATTGAAAAAGAGGTTACACCAAAAGATTTTGGACGTGTTGCAGCATCTACTGCGAAACAAGTGTTAACACAAAGAATAAGAGAAGCAGAAAAAAATAGCTTAATTGAAGAATTTCAAGATAAAGAAGGGGAAATGTTACTAGGTCTTGTTGCTATGGAAGATTCTCGTAATTATTTCATTGATTTAGGTAGAACAAGAGGTATTTTACCTAAGAGCGAAATTATTCCAGGTGAAACGATCAAGATGGGTTCTAATATTCGTGTTTATGTAACAAAGATTGAAACTAATTCAAAGGGACCTTTAATTCTTTTATCAAGAAAACATTATGGTTTTGTTAGAAGACTTTGTGAATTAGAAATTCCCGAACTTCAAGATGGAACTTTAATTATGCATGCATGTGTAAGAGAAGCTGGTGTACGTAGTAAAGTAGCTGTTTCATCAACCAATGACCGAATTGATGCTATTGGTACTTGTATTGGTGAGAGAGGTTCTCGTTTAGGTAGTATCTTAAAAGAATTAAATGGCGAAAAATTAGATTTTGTTTTATATAGTGATGATGCAGAAGAATATATTAAGAAAGCTTTAACTCCAGCGAAAAATGCCATTGTTAATATTACTGATCCAGTTAAAAAAGAAGCTTTAGCAGTTGTTTCTAATGAAGAGCTTCCTCTTGCTATTGGTAAGAATGGTAATAATATTAGACTTGCTAGTCGTCTTACTAAATATAAAATTAATATTAAGACTATGGAACAAATTAATGCTGAGGGAAATAAATAGCATAAGGAGGAATTATTTATGAAACAAAAAAAGATTCCTATGCGAACTTGTGTGGTAACAAAAGAAAAATGTGAAAAAAAAGATTTGCTTCGTATTGTTAGAACACCAGAGGGTAGTGTTATTGTGGATCCCACTGGAAAAGCAAATGGCAGAGGCGCTTATTTGAAGAAGGATGCAGAAGTAATAAAAAAAGCACAGACAAGTAAAATATTAGAAAGAATACTTGAAGTTAGTATCCCTGATACTATTTATGCGGAAGCATTAAGTTTATGTGAGTAAAGAGGTGGTAATATGAATAATAAACAAGTTTTAGAATTTATTAAAATTAGTGATGGTTTACTAAGTGATTATGGTAATGCTTCGAGAATTGAAGGAAAAAAATTACGTAAAAAAACGATTCGAAAAATTTTTAATAGTGCAAATAAGCTTCAAAATGCTTGTATTCATCCTTATGTTATGGCATCTAATCCTTTAGGAACTAATGAAGTAGAATATACCTGTTTGGTTTGTGGTAGAATAATGAATAATTGTGCACCAGAAAAGGTGATTAATATAACTGAAAATGGCCTTATAGAAGGGGATGTAGAAGAAGAATACGCAGTTAGTGAGTTAAAAAAATATTTGGAAGCAGAACCTGCTTTAAGTGAGGTAGAGATTAGAGAAGCTTTAAGAAAAGATTTAACACAGGAAATAAAGCAAAGATAAGAAAGGAGAAGATTTTATGACAGTAAAAGAATATGCAACTGATGTGAATTTAAGTGTCGCTGAAATATTAAAGAAATGTGATGATTTGGGTATTGAAGTAAAATCAGGAGATGATATACTTACTGATGAGGAAATTATTTCTCTTGATAATGCAATTAATTTAATTACGGAAGATGAAACGTTTGAAGAAGAAGAAACAATTGATGAAGTAGTTGATGCGATTGTAGAAGCTAGTAATATTACTAAGAATATGAACACCACAGATAAAAAGCAAAAATTAAAAAAGAAGAAAGATCAAGTTGAAAGTAAAGATTATAGTCATCTAAAAAAAGAAATGTATAAAAATAAAAATAAGCTTATGAAAAATAGTAAAGATGACAATGTAATTCTTTTCCATGATGGTATGAGTGTTGGGGATTTAGCCTCTGAACTTAATGTCAGTGGAACAGATATTATTAAGAAACTTATGACTTTAGGATTAATGATTTCTCTTAATCAACCAATTGATTTTGAAAATGCAGAAATTGTAGCTTTAGAATATAATAAAACTTTAAAAAGAGAAGAAACGCAGGATGTTTCTAATTTTGAAGAATATGAAATTGTTGATAATGAAGCGGATTTAGTACCTCGTCCTCCTATTGTAACGATTATGGGACATGTTGATCATGGTAAAACAACTTTACTAGATTATATTCGTCATTCTCATGTAGCTGAAGGAGAATTTGGGGGTATTACACAACATATTGGAGCTTATCAAATTGACACTAATGGTCATAAGATTACATTTATTGATACCCCAGGCCATGCTGCATTTACAGAAATGCGTGCCAGAGGAGCTAGTGTAACGGATATTGTTATTATTATCGTTGCTGCTGATGATGGGGTTATGCCTCAAACAAAAGAAGCAGTTGATCATGCTTTGAGTGCTAAAGTACCTATTATTGTTGCTGTCAATAAAATTGATAAGCCAGATGCAAATCCAGAACGCATACGAACAGAAATGGCTGAAATAAATATCACTCCTGAAGAATGGGGTGGAAATGTTCCATTTATCAATATTTCAGCGCAAACGGGTGAAGGTATCGACAAACTTTTAGAAACGATTTTGGCCATTAGTGAGATGTCAGAATTAAAAGCAAATCCAAAAAGATATGCGGTTGGTTCGGTTATTGAATCACGTCAAGATAAAAATGTAGGTGGCGTTGCTAGTTTATTAATTTTAAATGGTACTTTAAGACTTGGAGATCCTGTTGTTGTTGGAACGACTTATGGTAAAGTTCGAACCATGAAAAATGATTTGGGTGAATCTATTATCGAAGCCGGTCCTGGTATGCCTGTGGAAATTACGGGATTATCAGAAAATCCAAGTGCTGGTGATAAATTCATGGCTTTTGAAACAGAAAAGGAAGCAAAAGAAGTAGCCGAAAAAAGAGCACTACACGCTAAAGAAAATAAATATAAGAAAGATGTTATTTCTCTAGATGATTTATTTAGTAAGATTAATAGTGGTCAAAAAGAGATTAATGTTATTTTAAAGGCTGATGTAAGAGGTTCAGAAGAAGCTGTTAAAAATAGTTTACTTAAAATAGATGTAGAAGGCGTTAAAATTAATGTTATCCGTTCTGGTATTGGTACAATTACCGAAAGTGATATTGTCCTTGCCAATGCATCTAATGCAATTATTATTGGTTTTAATGTTAGTCCATCTAATGTTACAAAAGAAATGGCTAAAGAATATAATGTAGATATTCGTCTTTATACTATTATTTATAAATGTATTGAAGAAATTGAACTGGCTATGAAAGGTATGCTTGATCCTGAATATGAAGAAAAAATTCTTGGTAATGCAGAAATTCGTAAGATATTTAAATTTTCTAAAGTTGGTAATATTGCCGGTTCTTACGTATTAGATGGAGTTATTAAAAATAATGCTAAAGTTCGTTTAATTCGGGATGGTGTTATTGTCTATGATGGTGCGATTGCTAGTGTTCAAAGAGAAAAAGATAGTGTTAAAGAAGTTAAAAAAGGATATGAATGTGGTATTACTTTAGATAACTTTAGCGATATTAAAGTTGGAGATGTATTAGAATGTTATGAGATGGTGGAGGTTAAGAGATAATGCCTAGTCATAAGATTGCTAAAGTTTCTAGTGATATTGCTAGAGTGATTAGTGAAATCATATTTACTGAAGCAAAAGATGATATTTTAAAGTCTATTACGATTACAGGTTGTAAAGTATCTAGAGATTTAAGTTATGCTAAAGTATACTTTACTTCCTTAAGTAATCTTGATAAAAAAACACTTGTAAAAGAAGTAAATGAAGCTAGTTCTTTTATAAGGGGAGAACTAGCTGAACGCATAGAACTTCGTCATACACCAATTTTGGAATTTGTCTATGATGATTCTATTGAATATGCTGAAAATATAGAAAATATTATAAAAGAAATAAAAGAAAAGTGATGAGTATGGATAGAAAATTAACAATATTAACTGGAAAATTTACTCCCGAAGAAGAGTACTTGATTTTAAGAAAATATCCTGATAAAAAAGAAGATTTAGATTTTTTTAGAGAAGCTAACTATTTTCAAATTCATAAATTATATTTTCAAGGATTTTTTCAGGGTTATGTAGTTTTATTTTTAGGACATAATTCTCTAAATACTAATGATGTTTCTATTGAAGATATTGGTTATCTTCGGGATGAAGATTTATTAAAGCCTCTTATGTATACTTTATTATTAAGAATTAAAGAACATAAGGTAATTTCATTTCCTTTAGATGAATTTTATTATGACGTGGACAAATTTGAAGAGAAATATCAGGATATTTTTGAAGAATTAGATTTTCAAAAAATTAAGAGGGAACCGTGTCGGGCATAATTGTTGTAGATAAGCCTAAAGACTTTACTTCTAGGGATGTTGTTAATATTATTTCTCATGAATTACATGAAAAAAAAGTTGGCCATACTGGTACTCTTGATCCTTTAGCAACTGGTGTTTTAGTCATTTGTGTAGGTAAATACACAAAGCTTGTCGATATGATCTCATCTTTAGATAAAGAATATATCGCTGAAATTAAATTAGGCACTCTAACAGATACTTTAGATATTACCGGGAATGTTTTAAGAACTGAAGAAGTTCATTTAACTAAGATGCAAATTTTAAAAGCTTTCTCTGAGTTTACAGGAGAATATCTCATGGAAGTTCCGAAATATAGTGCGATTAAAGTAAAGGGTAAAAAGCTATATGAATACGCTAGGGAAGGAATAGACGTAAAATTACCAGTAAAAAAGGTTCATGTTTATGAACTTGAATTACTTTCCTTTTATCATGATACAATCAGTTTCCATTGTAAAGTCGAAAAAGGAACATATATCCGTAGTTTAATTCGAGATATGATGAAATACTTAGGTGTTATTGGAACAATGAGTAACTTAATTCGAATTAAACAAGGAAACTTTAAACTAGAAGAAGCTTGCTCTTTAGCTGATATTAAAAATCATCAATTTAAATTATTGCAAGCAAAAGATGTACTTGATATTCCTATTTATTACTTGAATGATTGGGAATATGAAAAGGTGAGTCATGGAAATAAAATGTCTTTTGATAATTCAGAAGATATGTTACTTCTTCTTTATCAAGATAGAGAAGTTGCTATTTATAAGAGAGATGAAAAATTATATAAGCCACAAGTTATGCTTATATAATATTCATTGCCTCATAGCCAAGCGGTAAGGCAGCGGGCTCTGACCCCGCGATTTCGTAGGTTCGAATCCTACTGGGGCAGCCAATTAGTTATTTAATTTTCTTTTTAATAAAATAAAATATAGGTTTATTCAAAAATAACCTATATTTTTTAGTGGTATGTTTTTTACTTTGCTTTTTTGGCTAGTCCTATGATTACTTTCCTTTTTCCTTTTTGCACTTTTTTTGACCATTTTATTGGTATTACGTCTTTTAATGCTTCATCCATACTTATGGTTGGCCTAGATTTTGTAAAAAATCTTTTTGGAAATAAAGTTTTTTCTGTTTTTTTCATACATCACCTCTAGTTATCATTATTATATATTATTAACATAAAAATATCAATTAAATGTTTTATTTATAAATTGGAAATCACTTGCGTTAATTTGTTTTTGTTTGCTAGTTCTATAATTATTTTTTTTATTTCTTCTAATAAATCATCAGATACTTTTCCAAGAACATAATAATCTAATTTATTTTTATTAAAATAAAATACTTTGTCTGCTTTAACATATGAAGATTTATTAAAAGCTTTTCTTTTTCCTCTCTTAGTGTATTCTTTAATTTCTATGTTTCCTTTATAATTTAATTTTTTTCTTTTCTGTTCTTTGCTTTTAAAACTAGAAATTACTGTGGCTATATGGGTATATTCAATACCTCTTATAATATCTTCATTATCGTCAATTACTATAAATGAATGTCTTCCTATCTGTTTTCCATTTTCTCCAATATATTTATTTACAACTATAATATCTCCTAATTTGCACATATTTTATCAACCTCCCTGAATTATATATATTATACTAAAATATACGTATGTTCGTCAATATAAATATTTAAAAAACTAAACCTTTTGTTTAGTTTTAAACGATATCATCAATATATCTTTTTAATTCTTTGGCATTTGGCCCAAAGATAATTTTTAATTGATTATCAATTTCAACAATGCCTTTGGCACCCAATTTTTCAATTGCCTCTTTATTAACAATACTGACATCTTTTAAAATTACTTTAAATCTACTCATGTTGGCTTCGGCACTAACAATGTTGTCTTTTCCTCCTAAATAAGTAATCAATTTGTTTGCTTCAATTCTAAAATCTCTTCTTGTTAGCTTAATTACAATTAAAAGCACAAGAATTAGTACAATTGCAATAATTAAATATTGTAACCATGTATCCATTTTTTATCACCTATTATTATTATACTATAAATTTTGGTATAAATAAAGAATTTTGTCCACATAATAAAATTAAGGAATGGTGAAAATGAAAAAATTACTTTTAATGATTGGTTGTTTGCTTATGGTCGTAGGTTGTTCTTGTTCTAATGATAAAGCGGCAGATGCAGTAGAAAAATACTTAAATGATTATAAAGGACTTAGTGATAATGTTTTAGCAGACATTGATGAGTTAGTAGAAAATGAAAATTTAACGGATAAAGGAAAAGAAACTTATAAAGAAGTTTTAAAAAGGCAATATCGGGATTTAATTTATACGATTGAAAATGAAGATTATGATGGAGATACGGCAAAAGTTACAGTAAAAATTACTGTTTATGATTTATATAAAGCACAAAAGGATGCTAGTGAATATTTAAGTAATCATCCAGATGAATTTTTAACTGATGGAGAATATGATAATGATTTATATATGGATTATAAACTAGAGCAAATGCGCAATATGAATGATACTGTTTCTTATAATATTGTATTTAATGTTACAAAAACTGATGGTAAATGGTATGTAGAACAACCAAGTGATGAAGTGTTAGAGAAAATTCATGGTGTTTATAATTATGAGGAGGATTAATTCCTTCTTTTTGTTTACTTTAAATTTTTTTTACTATATAATTAAGAGGGTGGGTATTATGTTTCGTCAATTATTTAGTTCAGTAAAATTAGATTGTTTAGAAGCTAATTATTTAAAGCAAATGGATACATTTAATAAAGATGTTCTTTTAAAAATATTTACAAATCCAAATTATAAAAAGTTAGATAGTGAGATAAAAGAGCAAATTTTAAAAGCAATAGATTCGCTTGTACATCTTATAGGTATAGATTTTATGGATAAAAAAGATATTTTGGATAATTTTCTTACTTTATTAAATCAAGAAAGTGAAAATCCAAACTTTAAAGAGTATATTCGTTTGTTTTGTGCTTATCCGATGTTTTTATTTCGAAATCAATTTGATTTAAAAGAACTTTATCAAATTAATGACCCAGAATTTATAAAATATTTATGGGTTGAAGTCGCTTTTTGTTTAGAAGATGTTAATTTCTGGGTAAACACAGAATATGAGAAACTTGTAAGAAATCCTAAATTAAAAGAACTTAATTTAACGGAAGTTGTTGTAAATGGACTTGTGAATACCTTTTTGGGTCGAGCACTTTTAATTGAAAGTATTTCTCTTTTGTTATTATATAAGGAAGATTATTCTTGGCTTATTTTAAAGTTATTTCAAGCGCCAACATCTAAACATATAGAACTTGTCTTAAAACTAGTTAATGATAACGAAGTGGCAGAAAGCAGTCATATAGAAGAAATGGTTGATATGATTTATGCTATACCTTTAGATGAATTAAATGAAATAGAATTTAAGATTACTCATGAATTAATTTATAAAGAAATGACTTTTAAAGATGCTTGTCAAAAATATTTTAAACAAGCGATGGAGTTATTAGATGAAAGTGAACAAATGAAGTCTACTACTCTTGTTCGAATTCCAATTTATAGGCGAAGATAAGCAAACCTTTTGTGTTTGTTTTTTTCTTTTTGAATATAAATGTATTAGGGGTTTTATGAATCATTTTGTTTATAATATGTTAAGTGCATTATCTTATCATATTAGTAAAGAATCTTTTTTAGTAGCAAAGAGGTGGTATGCTACAGGATTATTTCCCGAAGTCATAGCTATTTTTTCTTTACCTAGTTTTAAAGAATTATCAAAGAAAATCAGAGAAAAATATATGATAAAATCAATGAACTTCAAGTATCTACAATGGATTTAACAGAAAAGAAGAAATGGCTTTGTGTATGCAAAGAGCAATTAGAAAGTGCTTGTTTAGAAGAAAAAGAGTCTTTAGTTAGAAAAAAAATTAAAAATAAACGTAAAGGATAGTGTTTTCAACATTGTTCTTTTTTTCATTTTTCTTTATAATGATAATAGGAAGTGTAGGAAATGAAAAGAATATTTTTAAGTTTATTATTATTAATTTTAGTTAGTGGGTGTACCCAACTTAATTTAGAACCATCTAATTCTAGTGAGAAGGAAGAGAGTACTTTTACCCCAAGTAGTGATGTGTTAGTCGCGCATTTTATTGATGTCGGACAGGGAGATGCTAGTTTGATTGAGCTACCGAATGGAGAAGTCATGCTCATTGATGCTGGTATTGCAAGTACGGGTGATGATATTGTAGAATATATTGAAAATTTAGGCTATGATACAATAGATTATGTTGTTTCTACGCATCCACACGCTGATCATATTGGGGGTATGGCAGAAATAATTGAGGCTTTTGATATTGAATCTGTTTATATGCCTAGGGCAGTAAGTACAAGTAAAACTTATGAAAATTTACTTGAGACGATTCAAGATAAAGGACTTAGTATTAAAACAGGGCGAGCAGGAGTAGAAGTATTAAATGAAGAAGATCTAGATATTGTGATGGTTGCACCTAACAGTGATGATTATTCTAATCTAAATAATTATTCGATTGTTCTTAAGATTACTTATGGGGATGTATCTTTTCTTTATACTGGGGATGCAGAAGAAGAAAGCTTAGAGGAAATTACCAGTGATATAGAGGCTGATGTGTTAAAAGTAGGACATCATGGCAGTGATACAAGTACGAGTGAAGAATTTTTAGAGAAGGTAAACCCACAATATGCAGTGATTAGTGTAGGTGAGGGAAATAGTTATGGCCATCCAGCCGCTAGTACTATAGAATTGTTACAAGAGTATACCAACAATATTTATCAAACAGATTTAAATGGGACAGTTGTCATATCTACGGATGGCGTTAATATAAATGTAAAAACAGAAAGGTGATAAATATGAAAGTTGTTATTGATCGATTTGAGGGAAGTTATGCAGTGGTAGAAATAAATAAGGGTAAGTTTGTGAATTTACCTAAAGAATTAGTTCCTGATGCAAAAGAGGGAGATGTTATTGTTATAACTATTGATCAAGATGAGACAGAAATGCGAAAAGAACATGTTAAGGAATTAATGAATCAGTTGTTTGAAGACTAAAGTTGTGTTAAAATAGATGGAATCTAGGGGTGGTTTTGATGGAGCAATGTTTAGAACTTATTTTTAAGAAGAAACATTATCTTCAAAAACTAAAAGAAGAAATACAAGAGTTAGATTGGTTGTTAGATGAGCAAAAGAAACAAAAAAGGGAATATGAAACACAAAACGCTTTACTTTATGTAAAATTAAATCAATATCAAATGCGAGATGAAGAAAATAGTATCACAACGTATCTTACATTAATTAGTCTTGTATTGTTAATTATATCTATTTTGGGGTTATATGCTTTTATTCAAATGGGAATGCCATTTATTCAAACCTTTATTGAGTTTTTATTTTTTGATATTTTGCAAGTCGGATGTTTTTTGGGTAGCTCGAAACTTGTTAAGCAACATTTTAAAAAGAAAAGAGAGCAAAAAATAGATGAAATTCAAGCTGTTTCTAGAGATCTTGAAGAATTAAGAGAAAAAAGATTATCTACTGATAAAGAATATAGTGCTTTATATCAAAAAAAGCAGGAATTACTAAAAATTGTTTCTAAAGAAGAAGTGGATATACAAAACATTAGTTTAAAAGTAGTGGATGCTTTATTAAGTTTAGGGGAAGAAAAGCAAATTTCTTTAGAGAGTATAGATGCTTTGATTGCAAAGAAAATGGAAGAAGGAAAACAAGTGTTAATTGATACAAATATGAAACGCATTTTAAATCATTTAGAAAATAAATGATTTTTATCTTATAAGAAAGTACAACGTGTATTTTTAACAGGATAAAAGTATGAAAAAAATTTAGTAGAAATTATCTATATTGTATGCTATAATGAAATTGAAAATAAATTTTCTTAGAAATTAAAAGCTTTGAGAATTGTAAAAAGAGGAGTTTGTATGGAATACGAGGATGGTAAAGAGAGTGTATCACTAGTTAGTGAAAAGAAAAAAAGTAAGGTACTCTTAGGGTTGGGCATTTGTTTAATATTGTTAGGTATTGGAATTTTTTTGATGTATTTTAATAATGCTAAAGATATTTTGCCTATTGATTTTGTCTCTGCTACTAATGAAGATGATTATTCACAAATAGATGTTCAATTTATGACTTATTCTATTAATGACATTTATGATAGCTATACTTATCATATTGTAGGTGATGGTGAGTACTTTTATATAGTAAAAGTCGATTTCGATGATTGGGATAAACTAGCAACTATTAGAGAATATACTTATAGTGATGGTTCATATCGGCCTGATCCTATAACTATTTATGGGATGCCAGTTCCTTTTGATGATGATTTAATTTATCAAACGATAAGTAAATATAGTGACCTGGGAATGAGTGGGGAACTAACATATAGTAATTTTAATGATTATTTTGGATCATATTATTTAGATGCGACTAAATCACCTCTTAGTTCTAGCTTAACTCTTTACATGTTTATCGTTTGCATAGTTATAACAATTGGTATTTTTTTAATAACTAAGTATTTACAAAAAGAAAAAATGCTTCCTTTTACAGTTTTATTATTAATATTAAGTTGGATTGTTCTTTTTGCAATCAATATACCTGATGATTTTGAGACAACACCATTAGTTGTTACAGGATTTTATTTTGTTATTTTATCTACAGGCATGTTTATTTATGCTATATTAAAAAGAAAAAAGAATGAAGACAATGGAAATGAAGTTCAAAATGCTGCTTTAGTTCATCAAAAAAATGAATATGAAAATTTAGATAGTGAAAAAATACTCGCATCTATTCACGATAAATATGAAGAGTTTAAACAAAAATGCGGAGTTACTATTATATTTATTGGCGGATGGAATTCAGCTATTAGTGATAATGCATCAGATGAGGAAGTAACGAAATATTTAGAGTATTCTATAGATGATTTTACAACTAGTTTATTTATTAAACTTTTATTAAATAGCACGGAAGAAGAAATGAAAAAAACAAAAAAATTTTTACGAAATATAAATGAAGAAATTTATGAAGTGCTAGAGAATGCTACTAAATTTGATAAAGAAAAAATAAAATCATATTTAAAAGAGCATGATGCTGAGGGGGACCTTGCTAATGCAAATTTTGATGCTTGGAGAAAAGCTGCCTTTAATTTATATACTAAAATTGAAAATGTTAATGCAGATAAGAGTAAATTTTCTTTAAAACAAGAAGAATGGAATCAATTTTTGGCAGATGTTGAGAATGCATATCGTGCTTACGTAGGACCTCAAAATTCAATTGATTTACTAGGTCAATATGGAAAAACATCTGTAGAAAATGCTAATAGTGCTTCTAATATAAGCTTGTTTGCTTTTTGGTTACCTTTATTCCTTATTATTGCTATGGTAATAAAGTTTTTCATGGAATTATTGGGTGAAGAAGGAATTGTATTATCAGGTGGTTGGTGGTCTTTAGGTTTCTTTGTTGTCCTTATTATTTGGGTATCTATTGGTAATAGTGGTAGATATTGTACTTGTGCTAATTGTCATAAGTGGAATTCTTTAAAATTAGATGGGGATTATATTATCGATTCTAGAGATACATGGAAAACAAAAAAATATTATGAAAATGGCCGAAACTATTCTAAACAAGTTCCTATTCGAGTTGAAAAACATGAAGAACATTATACTTGTGAACATTGTGGAAATAAAGAAATAAAATATAGAACAACAGAAAGAGAATTATAGTTTATTTAAAGGAGAGTGTATATCAATGTTGGATGTTATTAAATACGAGGGTAATAATGATATTATTATATGGAAATATGAAAAGGAAGATTTTAATTTTGGCTCTCAGTTAATTGTTCATGAATCTCAAGAAGCAGTATTCTTTATGAATGGGCAGGCTTTAGATTCGTTTGGCCCTGGAAAGTATGTGCTTGAAACAGAAAATTTACCAATTTTATCTAAATTCATTAATATACCAACTGATGGAACAACACCATTCCATTGTGAAATTTATTTTATAAATAAAGTAGAACATTTAGCAATTAAATGGGGTACAGATAGTAAAATTCAATTTATGGAACCTCATTATAATTTTCCTTTAAGTATCGGTGCTAATGGAGAAATGGCGATTACCATAAGTGATGGGCGAAAATTGCTTATTAAGCTGGTTGGAACAGAGACTTACTTGACAAAAGAAAAGCTAATTAGTTATTTTAAATCTTTTTTGATGATTCATTTAAAGCCTTATTTAGCAACTTATATACGCGAAAATAAAATTAATATATTTGAAATAGATGAAAATTTGAAAATAATTTCTGAGGATATAAAAAAAATGCTTACTAATGATTTTGCTTTGTATGGTGTTCTTTTGAAACAATTTTTAATAACTACTATTGTAAAGCCGGATGGTGATGCGCAATTCGAAAAATTCAAAGATTTATATTTCAGACAATATGCTTCGGTAGCAGAAGCTGAGTTAAATCAAAAAGTGAGTGTAATAAATCAGGAAACAGAAAAAAAGAAAATGGTTATTGAAGCTGAGGGAATAGCAGAAAAAAGGAAAACAGAGGGATATTCTTATCAGGAAGAACGCGGGTATGATGTAGCGGAGAAAATGGCTGAAAATGAAGGAGCTGGTAATTTTAGTAGTGCTGGTATAGGTATGGGTATTATGACTAGTGTTGGTGGAGCTGTTAATAATACTTTTTCAGCGGCGATGAATCATGTTGGAGATCAGGTTAAATATTGTGCAAATTGTGGTGCTAAAATAGATGCTAACCAGTCATTTTGCGATCATTGTGGCTGGCAAATAAACAAGGATGAAGTTTGCAAGTATTGTGGTTTTGTCTTTAAGAAAAATGGTAAGTTTTGTCCTAATTGTGGAAAGGAAAGAGTTTAAGCTTTATGAATAGGAAACATTTTTACTTTTTGACATTTATAATATTTGGTGTCATGAGCTTAATTATATTATTATTACCAGTTGAAGTTAAAAATTATTTTACTTATATTAGTACTTTTATTGTATACATTTGTTATAATATAATTTCTATTTTTGTAATTGCTGGAAATATTAATAAAGACTTAAAAAAAGAAATTTATGGATTATCTATTTATTTTGTTTATCTATTATTTAATTTATTATTATTTATATTATTAGTTGTAAGTAAATTTATCTATATTCATACAAGTATTTTATTAATTATTTTACTTTTAATAATAACTGCTTATATAATTGTCATGTATTTTCTTTTCAATAGCAAAAAGTATATTAATCAAAAAGAAGAAAATATTGCTATAAAAACAAGTAGGGTAACTAGTTGGTTGGATATCCTAATGAGTTTGGACAATCATGATAGTGAGGATTTTGTTAAATTATATGAAATTTTAAGGTATATGGATCCACTGTCTAGTGATAAAACCATGGAAATAGATGAGCGTATTGATATTGAGATGAATCGTTTAAAAGAGGATTGTTCATCAAAACAAATGGATAGGGTTATAAAATTGTTAGAGGAAAGAAAAAGAGTTAATAAACATAAAAGTTAAGAAGGAAGGTTTATATGAAAAAGATTACTTGTGAGATGTGTGGAAGCAATGATCTATTAAAAAAAGATGGAGTTTTTGAATGTCAAAATTGTGGTACTAAATATTCTTTGGAAGAAGCTAAAAAAATGTTGGTGGATGGTACTGTAAAAATAGATCGTAAGGATGATATAGAAAAATATTTAGAAATAATAGTTTCAGCAGCTAAAGCTGAAAATTTTCAAGAAGTAGAATTATATGCAAATAAGATTATTGAAATAGATGAAAAAAATGCTTTAGCTTGGTTTGCGAAAGGAAATGCTGCTGGTTGGCAATCAAATTTAGACAATAATCGTCTTTTAGAAAGCACTATGTGTTGGAGTAAGGCACTTCATTGTTGTGAAAAAGAACAAATGAATGAATTAGTAGAAAATCTTTTAACAAGTTTAAGTGGAATAACTATGTATTTGATTGAACTTAAATGTCAGAATTTTAGTAGTAATCCGAATTCTGCAAATTTAAATCAATTGCTAGATATTAAAGAGGTTTTTGATCCTATTATCGAGTTTGCTTTAAATAATAATATTTATTTAGATGTTAAGATTCTTATAAGTGCTGCGGTTAACCAAATTGTTGATGCCATTGTTTTAGCAAGTAATAATGCTTCTGCATTTTTTGGGTCAAGTAAAGGCGAGAAAACTAAAGAGAAATATACGTTATGGTTAGATTATATGGATAATTGTATTACAGCCTTAAAAGTGATTGTTAATTTAGCTAGTAGTAAAGAGACTATAGAAAATATTTTTAAGATATTGGAACAATTGCAAGATGAAGTAATTAATTCATGTAGTTATGTAAAAAGTGATTATGGATATGATGTAGATACTACTTTGAATGCTACGGCTAAAGCTTTACGAAAAAAAGAAAAAGATGGCTATTTGAAAGAAAAACAAATTTTGCTTAATAGAATAGAACAAGAAGAAAAAGAGAAAAAACAGGAATATTGGGAAATACATCCAGATGAAAAAGAAGCTTTAGAAAAAGAAATTTTAAAAGAAAAAGAACAATTAGAAGCAAAAAAAAGAAAATTGGATAAATTAGAAGCTGAAAAAGAAAAAATTGAACAGGAATTAAAAAAGAATGTTCCATCTCAAGCAGAGTTAAATTCCTTGCAAGAAAAGCGAGAAAAATTGGAAACAGAAAAAAATAATTTGGGCTTATTTAAATCAAAAGAGAAAAAAATGGTTTTGGAGCAAATTAATGATATTGAAAATAAGATTGATAACATAAGCAAAAAGGTGGCCAAAGAACAAGCAGAGTTAAAAAAGCAAATAGAGCCTGATTTATTTAAAATTGAGGATAAAATAAAACAATTAAATAAAGAAATAGAGGAGTGTCAAAAGATAATTGATTCTAAAGAAAAAGAACTTATTTAAGATTTAAAAGTATTAATATTATTGTTTCATTCATATATTTAAGTAGGTGAAGACTATGAAAAAATTGGTAGTTCTTTTCTTACTTTTTTTTGTATTTCCAGTAAATATTTTTGCTATTAGCGCAGATAAAGCTGTTGTGATGGATTTAAATAGTGGAAGAGTATTATATGATTTAAATAAAGATGAACCACAATTAATTGCTAGTATTACCAAAATTATGACTTGTTTAGTGACTATTATGTATAGTGATTTAGATAAAATAGTGGTTGTTGATGAAGATATATTACAAGCTTATGGTTCTAGTGTTTACCTAGAAGTTGGCGAAGAAATTAAATTAATTGATTTATTATATGGTTTAATGCTTCGAAGTGGAAATGATGCTGCCATTGCGGTTGCTAAGACCGTGGCAGGTAGTGAGGAAGCTTTTGTTTATCTTATGAATGAGTATGCTAGTACAATTGGAATGACAAATACTAATTTTGTTAATCCTCATGGTTTAGATAGTAATGGTGTTGGAAATACTTCAACTGCTTATGATATGGCACTACTTACTAAAGTAGCTATGCAAAATGAAACGTTTAGGACTATTTTTGGAACACAGGAATATACTGCAACAAGTAATTTAAAAACTTATCATTGGGAAGGAAAGAATAAATTATTTTCTATGTATGAGTATACTACTGGTGGTAAGACCGGTTATACGGATGCAGCAAGAAGAACGCTTGTTACGACTGCTAGTAAAGACAATAAAAACTTAGTTGTTGTCACTTTAAATGATGGAAATGATTTTAATGATCATAAAAGTTTATATGAAACTTATTTTAATCAGTATGATAGTGTACTGGCAATAGATAAAGAAAACTTTCAGGTTGATGATAGCTATTATCAAGATGTAGAGTTTTATGTTAAGAATGATTATTATGCTTTAGTTACTGATGAAGAGAAGAAAGATTTAAAGTTAAATATTACTTTATATCAATATGATGATATCTATGATGGTATAAAGATAGGTGAAGCGAAAGTGATGCTTGGGGATACATTACTTCATACTGAAAGCATTTATGCTAAAAAAATAGAAGTTAAAAAAGAAGAAAAGAAAGAAGGATTTTTTGCTAAGATAATAAGGTGGTTTTCTTCATGGTAAATGTGATATGGGTTGCTTTAATATTAATTGCTATTATTTATTCGTTATTAACTGGGCAAGTTGAAACAATTAATAATGGGATTTTAACACATGCAACCAGTGGAGTTAATTTAATTTTAGAAATGATGCCTTTGATCGTACTTTGGACAGGTATTATGAAAATAGCTGAAAAATCAGGGCTTTTACATGTGTTTGCAAGAGCACTAAATCCACTTCTTAGAAGATTATTTCCTAGTTTACCGAGGGATCATAAGGCACTTGGCTATATTGCCTCTAATATTGGGGCTAATATGCTCGGTTTAGGTAGTGCAGCGACACCCTTTGGGTTAAAAGCAATGGATGAATTACAAAAAGATAATCCTAAAAAGGATACAGCCACAGAAGCAATGATTACGTTCTTAGTGTTAAATACAGGTGGAGTTACACTAATTCCTACAACAGTTATTGCTCTTCGGATCATGCATGGAAGTGCCAATCCAACAGAAATTATTATTACTAGTATTTTAGCTACAGCAGTATCTAGTATATCAGGATTAGTATTAGATTACTTTATTAGAAGGAGGAAAAGATTATGAATTTAATTAGTAAAATCGTGATTCCTCTTTTTGTTTTATTTATTATTATTTATGGTGTTAAAAAACGCGTAAATGTTTATGATTCTTTTTTAGAAGGAGCTAAAGAAGGGCTTATATTGGTGTTTCATATTACACCTACAGTAATAGCGATGGTTTTTGCTGTTAATATATTTTTAGATAGTAATTTTATTGATGGGATGTTAGGTTTTTTGAAACCATTATTTGATTTAGCTAATATTCCGATTGATATTCTTCCTATGGCTCTTTTAAGACCTATTTCTGGGACTGCATCCCTTGCTATTATGAATGATATTTTTATCCATTTTGGACCAGATAGTTATATTGGAAGGCTAGCTTCTACTTTACAAGGTTGTACTGATACAACAATTTATGTTCTAGCTTTATATTTTGGAAGTATTAAAGTTACCAAGACCAAATATGCACTACCTGTTGGTTTATTTGCAGATTTAATGGGTATTATCGCTGCTTTTGTAATAACTTTTATTTTCTTTGGTTAGTTCGACATTCTTTTTGGAGTTTTTGTGTTTTAATATATTTGTGATGAATATGAAAGAGAATGTGAAAATATTTTTGATTGCTTTAATTATAGGAATGGCTGTAGCTTTTTTTCTTTCCTATAAGTTTCAAGATCAGGCTGTCTTTGCGATTAATCCCAAAGTTACTTATTTTTACGTGGGTACTTATAATAGTTTGGATGTAGCAAATACGAAAGCTCAGAATTATACTAGTAGTTTTGTATTTGAGAATAATGGAATTTATCAAGTTGTGATTGGTGTATACCAAGATAAAAATGTCATCGATTTAATGAGTAGTTATTTTCTTGATAAAGGTATTACATTTTACCAGGAAGAGTTAAAGGTAGATAATAAGTTTTTGAGTGATATTAGTAATTATGAACTTCTTATTAAATCAAGTGATTCTAGTTATTATGAAAGCATTAATTCGTCACTTCTGAATTTGTTTCGTGAATATATGACTCAAAATAATGAATAATAATAATGGTGGCGCTTATGATAAAGAAAAACGCTTATATTATTATTTTACTCGTAATATATCTTCTCTTTTTATGTAAAGATCATATACTAGGATTTTTAGATAATACAGAGGATCTTACTAGTACTATATATGATGAGAAGTTAGAGTATTACAAACAAGAATATGAAGATATGCAAAAATTATTAGAACTTGATCATTTAGACTATCAGGCTATTTATAGTAAAGTAATTCTTCGGGATATTTACGCTTTTTATAATGAAATTACGATTGGTAAAGGTAGTAGTGATGGAATTCATGATGGAGATTTGGTTATCAATGAAATGGGTGTTGTAGGGATTGTTAAAACCGTTAATGAGCATACTAGTGTTGTCGAACTTCTAACTAATTCTCAGATAGAATTATCTGTTAAAATTAATAATTCTTATGGGATACTTACCAGTGTGGATAATGAGATTATTGTTAAAAATGTTAAGTTAGATGAAGAAATAAAAGTAGGGGATCTTGTTTATACATCTGGGCTTACTAATGTTCCTGGAAATATTTTAGTTGGAGAAGTGAGTGAGATTAAAAGTGATACTTTGGGTTTAGAGTATATTCTTGAGGTGGATGCTGTAGCTCACCTGCAAGATATTACTTATGTTGCTGTGTTAGGAGAAGTATCATCATGATTTTTTTATTACTAGATTTTCTATTATCTTTTTTTAGTAATATTCCAACTTTTTTTGTATTATTAAATTTTACGCTTTTTTCGAAAAAGCAATTTTTTCCTTTTCTTCTTATTCCTCTTGTTTTAGATCTTTTTGTTGTTAATACATATTTCCTTAATACTATTTTGTTTGCTATTTTATTTTTCATTATTAAACACTTAAAAATTACCAAAACTAATTTTCTTCATTTTCTTTTGCTTATTACTTTTGTTTATGTTGTTTATGTTCTTAGTTTGGGTATTATAGAGGGTTTTAGTGTTTCTTATTTGCTTAAATTTATGTTCAAAAATTATTGGGTTAATTTCGTTTTTTATGTTCTTTGTTATAAAATACTTTTTCCTTACATAAAATTATCTAGGTGATAGTATGAGTGAAATTGATCAAATCATTCGTAAAAATAAACTTAAAAGGGAAAGATATGTGGATGGGGAGGCAAGTAGTAAGACAGAGGAACTTCCTAAAAATATGAAATATATTAAAGGGCTTATTTCAAGGACTTTAATTGCCATTATTTTTGTTTTGGGAAGTATTATCTTTACCAATATTAGTGATGAAAATAAAGAATTATATCAAAAGTATGTGTTAAAAGATTCTTTAGAATTTACAAAGATTAATGAATTGTATCAAAGTTTGTTTGGAAGTGTGGATATAACGAATAAAGATAATGATGCTGAAGTAGTGTTTGGTAATATTACTTATACGAATATAGAACCATTTAAAAATGGTGCTAAACTAACTGTCGGGATGAATGAAGTGGTAAATGTTATTACAAGTGGTATTGTTGTTTTTATTGGGGAAAAAGATGATTTAGGAAATACAATTATTATTCAAGGTAATGATGGGGTAGATATATGGTATTCTAATATTACAGATACGGATATTAAAGTATATGACTATCTAGAATCGGGAAATATTCTTGGCACTAGTAATAGTGATGATATTTATATAACCATTAGCAAAGATGGCGAATTTATGAGCTATGAAGAATATATGGCATCTGTTTAATATCCATTTTTCTACTTATATTCTTATTTTATCTTTTTTATTTACAGGGCTTATTAAAAATATTATTTTGATTTATTTAATTGTTATATTTCATGAATTAGGCCATATTTTAATTATTAAATTACTTGGATATAAAATTCTTCGAGTTGATATTTATCCCTCTGGGGGAGTAACTAAAATCGATAAAAAGATTAATACAAAAATCAGTCATGATTTATTAATAGCAAGTTTTGGTGTTTTTTTTCAAATATTACTTTATCTTATTTTTTATTTTCTTTATTCTTTTTCATTTATTAGAAGTAGTACTTATGAGCTATTTTTAACATATAATACAACTATATTAATATTTAATTTACTTCCAATTATTCCTTTAGATGGTTATCAATTTTTAAGGTGTATTTGGGAAATACTATTTCCTTTTAAAAAGGCATTTAAAATTAGTTTTGCTATTAGTGTGATATCTATCTTACTTTTTATTACTTATCATCAAATATTTTCTTTAAATAATTATCTCATTATTACTTTTCTTATTTATAAAATAGTTTGTGAATATAAAAACTTTAAATATCAAAATACGCGTTTTCAGTTAGAACGTTATTTAAATGATTTTCCTTATAGTAAAATTAAAAATGAAAAAAAAGTTGATTTAGCATTACTTAAGAAAGATACTTATCATTATTTTAAAAAAGATAATACTTATGTAAGTGAAAAAAAGATTTTGGAAAAGAAATACTCGTTTTACTAATAAATGGTTTGACAAATGGCTATAATTTTGCTAGAATTATTCATGCGAGTAGCTTTATATTCGTAAAAAACCACTCTGAAATGGTTCTAAAAGTTTCACTTACCATAAAGGTGCGTCTTATTTAAGAAAAGGAGGAATGAATATGAAAGCAGTATTTGAAACTGGTGGAAAACAATACTATGTAGCAGAAAATGATGTGATCTACGTTGAAAAGTTACCAAATGAAGCTGGAAGTGAAGTAACATTTACAAATGTTCTAGCTGTTGATGGAAACGTTGGTACACCATATGTTGAAGGTGCTAGTGTTGTTTGTTTAGTTGAAAAACATGGTAAACAAAAGAAGATTAAAGTCTTCAAATACAGACCTAAGAAGAAATATCGTAAAACTCAAGGTCATAGACAACCATACACTAAATTAGTTGTTAAGAAAATTAATAAGTAAAAATGATTAAAGTACATATTAATAAAAACAAGATTGTTATAGCTGGTCATGCGGGATTTTCTTGTTATGGCAAAGATATTGTCTGTGCATCAGCATCTAGTATCGTTATTACAAGTATTAATGCATGTCTTAGAATTGATAAGGAGTCTTTAACTTATAAAGAAGAAAAAGATAAATTTACTATAGAAGTTACTAGTGATAATAAAAATGTTTTATTGATAATTGAAAATATGATTGCAATGCTAAAAGAATTAGCATTAACTTATAAAAAATATATTAAAATAATAAAGGAGGATTAGACCATGAATTTTATGAAGTTAAATATCCAATTATTTGCTCACGTTAAAGCTCAAGGTTCTACACGTAATGGTCGTGACTCAAGAGGTCGTAGATTAGGTGCTAAAGCTGCAGACGGACAAACTGTAACAGCAGGTTCTATTCTATATCGTCAAAGAGGTACTAAAATTTATCCAGGAGTAAATGTTGGAATGGGTAAAGATCATACATTATTTGCAAAAGCAAATGGTGTTGTTCGTTTTGAAAGACTTGGTAGAGATAAAAAGAAAGTAAGCGTTTACGAAGCATAGTAAATGCTTTTTTTATATAAAAAACTAGATTAGTCTTCAAATCTAGCATCTATATAATAAATAGGTCTTTTTTCAGTTTTATCATAATTTCTTTCAAAGTCAGTCATAATATTTGGTATTTTTCTTTCGTCATGATGTAAATCAAGACTTACTATTTCAAAGGTGTACCAATACTTTGATAAACTTTCTAGGGAATATTGGAATAGTACTTTATTATCGGTTTTTAAAATGATATGTTTATGTTTTTTAAATATTTTGTCATAAAGTCTTAAGTAGGACTCATGCGTAAATCTTTTCTTTTCATCTTGTTTTTTTGGCCATGGTTCGGAAAATGTTAGATAAATGGTATCTATTTCTTTGCCAAAAAATTTATCCAGTTCTCTGGCATCAGCATTAATGAGTTTTAAATTAGATAAGTTTTGGCCTCTTAATCTATCTACTGCTTTGACAAGTTGAGAATCATATAATTCTAAACCAATAAAATTAATGTTAGGATAAGCTTTGGCCATATTAATAATAAATTCACCTCTACCTGTACCTAATTCTAAATGAATTGGTTTGTTGTTTTCAAATAAAATATTCCATTTATTTTTGTATTCGGTAGGATTGTTTACTAAATAAGGACTTTTCTTAATAATTGAACTCGCATCTTTAATTACATTATAACGCATAAATATCACTTCCTGTTTATAATTATACCATGTCTTTGGTGTTTTCGTAAATTCTAACTTATCATTTTTAAGGAAGAATGTTATAATAAAAGTGGCTAATCTAAATACTTGGGCATGTGTTAGTCTCCGTATTTATATAATACGAATGGTGCTAACGTGTTCTATGTGAATTCGAATGGCCAGCTCAACAACAACTGGGTGAATAACACGAATGGTGTGCGCCCAATATCCTTTTAAACTCAATACTTGATTAAGGTTAAGTGAAGAAGCATCAGGATACAAGATTAGCCATAGGGATAACCTAAATATATGATGTTGACGTTTTAGGTCTTGTACTTAACACTTATGCAACATCTTTTTGTTTGTTATTATGATTATTTATGATATACTTGTTAGAGAGGTAATTGATTATGCAAGAAATAGTTTTATCAATCATGGAACAATTTGGTTATTTTGGAGTATTTTTCTTAATAGCGGTTGAAAATATATTTCCACCCATTCCATCAGAAGTAATTTTACTTTTTGGTGGCTTTATGACAACATTTACAAAATTACATGTCGTAGGTGTTATACTAGCTGCAACACTTGGTTCACTACTTGGGGCAATTGTTTTATATTATATTGGTAAGATTTTAAATAAAGAACGTTTAAAGAAAATTGTGTCTGGTAAAGTTGGTAAAGTCTTAAGACTTAAAGAAAGTGATATTGAAAAAGCGGATCATTGGTTTGATACAAAGGGAAATAAAACTGTATTTTTTTGTAGGTTTATTCCTATTGTAAGAAGTCTTATTAGTATTCCGGCTGGTATGAGTGAGATGCCAATGCCTAAATTTTTAGTTTATACAATCCTTGGTTCACTTATTTGGAATTCAGTTCTTACTATTATTGGTGCTAAAGTAGGAGATAACTGGGAATCTATTTTAGGTATATTTGATAATTTTTCTCATATTGTTTTAATTATTTTAATTGTTATTTTTGTACTCATTGTAGGTATATTTTATTATAAACGTCTACATAAGAAAAAAAATAAAGTGTAGGTGGTGTTATGAAAAGAGGTTTTGCTCTTTTAGAAACAATTATTGTAATTACTTTTGTAACCGTTTCTTTGCTTCTTTTATATGGTACTTTTACTAGTTTAATTGATAGTAAAGAAAAGAATATTTTATATGATGATGCTTCTAATATTTATCAGATGTATTATTTAAAAGAATATTTAGAATTAAATGGCTTAAATGATTTAAATACTAATGAAATTAGAGAGATTTCGTGTGATGATTTTTCTATTTCTAGTTGTTCTTCTTTATTTCAAGAATTTTCTTTAGAACATTTATATTTGGTTCGATATGGACTTAGAGATTATGATGAAGAAAGATTTAGTTCAATGTTTAATCAGTATTATCAAAGTTTGTCTAATAATGATGCCTATGATTATTTGCTTGTAGGTGAATTTAAAATTGAAGATACATATCATTATGCTAGTATTGGAGTGATGAGTGTATGAAAAAGAATGGATTTACGATTTTGGAATTACTCATCAGTATTGCTTTAGTATCGGTAGTTTTGCTTCTCCTTTTAAGAGTAATGATGTCTTTAGAAGTCATTAATCATGATACTAGTTATGCGAGTGATGATGAAATTGGCAGAACTGAAATGATAAAGAATATTGAAGAGAGTTTTTTAGATCATCATTTAAATGGAATGAATATTAGAAACGATGGCGATAAAACGATTATTACTTTTATAATGGATGAAGAAAAGACGCTTGAAGTATCTTCAAAAACACTAGAGTTTGACGGAGAAGTATACACTTTAAATAGCAGTAATGCTACGTATGATACATGTATTAGTTATGAATATGAAACTTTAGAAAATGACTATTATTTAGTTACTTTTACGATACCAGTTTTAATTGATGGCGTAAATACGACAAGCAGGGATGATTTGATATTTACTTATATTGGTCTTGTAAATGAAAATACAAGTTATCCTCCTAATTATGCTTGTTAAATGATTATTATTAATAAAATACCAATAATTGTATGTAAAATACGCCCTTTTAAAAAGTATTTATAATTTATTTTGGTGTCTTCTAAAATGGCTTTTATTTGGGTATGAATACTTAATCCTCCAAAAGAAATAATGGCAATGGCTATTATTTCTTTTATTTTGCTATAAATATTTAAGTTTATTAAATTGCTTAGTCCATTGGTTATTTCTAAAAAGCCTGAGATACAAGTTTTTAATAGAATATTGTCTTGAAAGGGATAAGTAATAATATAGGTTAGAAGCATATAAAAAGTTACTGTTCCAAGAATCATTAAAAGGGTGCTTATGCTTTTGTTGATACTTTTAATTAAAATGCCATTAGTTTTTCTTGATTCTAATTGGAAGTTTTGATTGGTTATTTTTGGAGCTTTTCTTCGTTCTATGATTCCGATGACAATATTGGAAATATAATGAATTAGAATAATTTTTAGTGTTGTTTTAGAATCAAAAATGGTTCCTAACATCATCGTTAAAAAGAGAGGATTAGAAAAGTAAGTAAACATTAAAAAATGGTTTGCTTCTTCACAACTTAATTTGTTTTCTTTTACTAATTCTTTTAAGATATAAGCATTACTTGGAGTTCCACTAATTAGCGACATAATAAAAACATAAGCACCTAGACCACTTGTTTTGAATATTTTTAAAAATAGTTTGTTAAAAACTAGATAGAAGTAGTAGGGAATATTCAGGCTAATTAAAATATCATTGATGATAAACATGGGGAATAGTGATACAAAGACTTTTCTTAGAAAAAGGTTTGTGGCGTTAATAATTACTTCGGCAACTTCTTTATTATTGGTAAAAATAAAGATGATACTGACAAAGCAAAATAAACAAAAAGTAAAGTTTCCTATTTTTTCCTTCATAATTGCCTCTTTATTTGATATAATTTATTAGGTGATATTAATTGTTTACTAAAATATATGAAAAAATAAAACAGTTTATTAAAGAAAATTATAAGGAATTACTAGTTCTATTAGTAGTAGTTTTGCTATTTACAATTAAACTTCCTTACTCTATTTATACGCCGGGTGGGGCAGTTGATTTAAATGATCGGATTATCGTTGAAGATGGGTATGAGGCAGAGGGCTCTTTTAACATGGCTTATGTTTCTATGGTGCGGGGTTCAATTCCTTTTCTTCTTATTTCTTATGTTATACCTGATTGGGATATTGTTCCAGCGGAAGAAATTACAGCAGAAGGGGAAAATATGGATGAGATGCTGGCACGAGAGAAACTTTATATGCAAGAGAGTATGGATGCCGCGATTATTAATGCCTATAAAGCAGCAGGACGTGATATCAATATTACAGGAACAATTAATGAAGTAAGTTATATTGCGGAAGAAGCTGATACTGATTTAGAAATTGGAGATCAAATTCTTAGTGTTAATGGCGAGGATATTTCTTCTTTAAATGATTTAAAAGCAATCGTAGAGGAACTAGATGAAAACGAGGAAGTTACATTAAAAGTTCTTAGAGATGATAAGGAAAGAGAATGTAAAGCAATTACATATGATACTAGTGATGGAATAAAAATCGGAGTAAGTCTTCTTACTACTTATGAGTATGAAACAGATCCTGAGGTAACTATTACATCTAAGGCAAGTGAAGCTGGTTCTAGTGGCGGACTTATGATGAGTCTTACTATTTATAATCAGTTAATACCTGAAGATATTACTGGTGGTAAGAAAATTGTTGGTACAGGTACAATTGATATTGATGGTAATGTTGGTGAAATTGGCGGAGTAAAGTATAAACTGATTGGGGCAGTTAAAAATGATGCAGATATCTTTATGTGTCCTGAAGAAAATTATGCAGAAGCAATGGAAGTAGCAGAAGAAAAGGATTATGATATTACTATTATTAGTGTTAGTACTTTTGAGGAAGCAATAAAAAAATTAGAGGAGTTAAACTCATCTAATTAAGTTTTGCAAATTGGTAGGAATGCGAAGTAGGCGAGCATTCTTTTTTACTTGCTCTTCATCTAAATCAGGTGTTCGACATAACTTTAAAAATTGATTTGCTTCTAATTCATTTGGGATAGCAAAATAAATTGGTAATACTAATTTTGAATATTCAATATCTTGATTAAGTGTTGAGGCTACTTTAGAAACTCTTGTAGGTGATACGAACTCTCCAAAAATAATTGTTTTATATAAATCTTCACTTAATATTTCTTCTTCTATGACATGAAATTTTTGTTCTTTAGCAAGCTTTAAATTTTCTATATTGCAATCTTTTCCTTGTAAAAATAAGGAAATTAAAATGTCTAAATCAATTTGATTTTGACTTATTTCATCTAAGTTGTTTATAAAGGATGAAAATGTCTGTAAACGGTGAGCTAGTTCATCTTTTGTATTTATGGAAATAATCATTTCATATAAACATTCAAAAAGAGCATAAGCATATTTACGGTCTATATTTTTTAAATTCAATAGCATTCTTTTTACATCAAAATGAATACTTGAAAATTTTTTGCTAGTAATAAATAATGTTTTTTCAATTCCTTGTTCAATTAGTGCTTCTTCGCGTTTGCTTAATTTTTTTTCTAAAGCTTGGTCCCATGGAGGAGTAAGTATTTCTCCATCATAGCCAAATACAATTTTATCAGTCATTAATCCTTCTTCACTATATGCAGTAATACTTGGTTTATAAAAATCTATTACTTTGTTTTTTAATGTTCCACTTACATACATAATTAATTCTCCTTATCATTATAATCATCTAAGAAAAAATATTTTTTATCTTCATCTTTGTATCCTAATATTTGGTTTAAGTTAATATTTTCCATACTTTTAAAAATATTGTAATCAATATAAGGATTTATTTTTCTTAAATTATTAATTAATTTTTTAATTTCTTTTCTTTTACTTTTTTCTTCATCTATCGTACTTTCTAAAGTCATTTTGCAAGCACAATTTAAAAAAGTTAAGTGATTATATTTAGCCCAAGCGATAATATCATGTTCTTTCACTAAATACATTGGTCTAATAAGTTCTAAACCTTTAAAATGCTCACTGTGTAATTTAGGCATCATAGTTTTGATTTCAGCGCCATAAAACATGGATAATAAATTAGTTTCAATGACATCATCAAAGTGATGACCTAAAGCAATTTTATTGCATCCGAGGTCCCGAGCTTTATTGTATAAGTGTCCACGTCGCATTCTAGCACACATATAGCAAGGGCTTTTGTGACCAATCACTTCTACAGATGCAAAAATATCACTTGTAAATATTTCAATTGGAATATTTAAAATTTGGGCATTGTTTTTAATTTGTTCTAAATGTTTATCTGTGTATCCGGGATTCATGACAACGAAGTAAGCATCAAAATGAACTTTGCCATGTTTTTTAATTTCTTGAAAACACTTCGCCATTAAAAAGGAATCTTTACCTCCACTAATACATACCATGATTTTATCATTATCTTGAATTAATTGATAATCTCTTATGGCTTTGGTAAATTTACACCATATTTCTTTTCGATATTTTTTTATAATACTTCGTTCTATTTCTTGATATCTTTCCATGAGTCACCTCACAATTGATTGTATTATATCTTAAATAAAAAATAAAAGCAATATTTATAGCTTTCTACATAAAATAATAGAATCCTTTATTTTTTCATCTTTAAACTTCAAGCCTTTTACTCCTAAAAAAGAACTTAAATAAGGATTGTATTCTTTTAATAAATTTAAAATTTGAGGTAAATTATATATTGGCTCCCAATCTTTGTTATAAGGGGTATTAATAGTAGTTTGATATAAATAACTTATTAGCATTAATCCATTATGCTTTAGAGCATTTATTGTATTATCAGCTAAATGTTTTATTTCTAGTGTAGTTAAATATTGAGGAATATTTGATAACCATATGTTATCAAAGTGACCAATTACTTCATCTTTTAAAAGATTAGTAGTCATGAAATTAGGCTCAACATTTTCTAATTTTTTTCTTAGAGTTTTATAAGCTTGTTCATTTATTAAATAAGGATTTGAATTTACAATGACATCAGTTCTGTCTTCATCGGTAGAAAATAAATTTTTTCTAATTTCTAATGGTGAAAAATTTTTAAATAATTCACACCAAAAAAGGTAAGATTCATAGTCGAGTATCAATAAAGTGCTTTTTATTTTATTAAATATTTCAATATTAAAACAATTTTTGTTATCTTTAAATACTTTGGGATAATTATAATATCTTAAAAATTCTAAATATTCTTCCTTATTTAATGTAAGGATACAAGCCACTTTTAGATAGTAATAAAATTTAGTGTAGGGATTAATATCTAGTAAGGTTACATTTTCACATCCATATAAAATAGCATTTAAAACTTGGTCCGATGATGAACCTACAGTAAGAAGAGATCTATTTTCTAAAGTAAATTCATTAATATATCCTGATATATTTTCAGTTGTAAAAGGGTAGATATAGTCAAATAAGCTACTATATGTTTCATGACATTGCCTCATAGCTCTATTTAGTATTTCTTGAAAATAATTCATAAAGCATTGCTCCTTTTTATAGGAAAATATTATAACATTTTCAAGTAATTTTAGCAAAATAATATTATGTTATAAAATTTTTTGTTTATTTACTTTATTTAAATAAAAATGTTATTGTTCATGCTTCATCTTTTGAGAAATATCGAGAGACAGAATTAAAAAGAGTAGAATCAATTGAAGTGCACTTTTATGTTAAATTTTTTTCTATGATTTGTGATTTTTCCTTGAAAAAGCTGAATAAGTTATATATAATGATGGTAGAGGTGTTGATTTATGAAAAATGATAAAAGCTTGAAAAATCGTACCTTGAAAAAAAAAGTTAAAGAATTGATTTTAAAGTCTAAAAGTCAAGGATTAATAAAACCTCATACAGAGGCTTTTAAAAATAATCCTGTTTTAGAAGAGGAACATAAAGGGAAAAGAACATCGTTTTATAAGTAAGGGGAGTAGAGTATGAGCAAGAAATATGAAATAGGAGATATTGTGTTTGTTTCTAAATATGATTATGATAAAGGAGAAAAGGGAGAAAATCATTTATTTGTGATTATTGATGATGACAATCAGCTGGTTCCTATTGAATATTTTGGTTTAATAGTATCTTCTCATCGTGAAAAGTCTAAAGAGAATTCTAAATTTAAATATAATGAACCTCTTGATAAAAATAGTAATAACAATCTTCATAAAGATAGTATTGTAAAATGTGACCAGATTTATAGTATTCCTCTTAAAAATATACAATTTAAGATAGGACAAGTGGATATAGATGATTATATGCGCTTTTTGGAAGCTTATAATGAATTTCTTAGTACTTTAACAGTAACTATTTCTGAAGAATAAAATTTGAATATACTAGCTTGATAGCTAGTTTTTTAATTAGAGTACTCTAAAAGTAAAGAACGAAAAAAGCTCTTAAAATAAGAGCTTTCGAATACTAATTGGTGCACGTGAAGGGACTCGAACCCCCATGGAATGAACCGCTAGATCCTAAGTCTAGTGCGTCTACCAATTCCGCCACACGTGCATTAGATGGTGGACCTCGTAGGACTCGAACCTACGACCGCCCGGTTATGAGCCGGATGCTCTAACCAACTGAGCTAGAGGTCCGCATCACGTTTATTAGTATAACATAAGGCGAAAATAAAGTAAATGGCTATTTTTTAAAAAATGTGAAAATATTAGGAAATTTTACTTTATTTTCTATTTATGCACAATTTATGATACAACTTTAGAAATAAAATTGTTTTACAAGCTATATAGAAAGTGATATACTTTTAATGTTAGGAGTGAAGTGTTATGGAAAATAAATATTATTTAGCGGTTGAAGTAAGACCTAAAAATTATTTTCCAATTAATTTATTAGATTTAAAAATATCAGGGGGTTTTACATCGACAAATTTGGAAGAGTTAGATGCTTTTACTCTAAAATTTACCAAAAGCGAGATTATGAAAGCGGTAAAGGAAGCTAATTTATTGGATGTAAATGACGATATGCCTCTTGTTGTTATTTATTATGAGAATAAGTATACACGTAAAATAGAAGCCCTTACAAAAGATTATAATTATGATATGTGGAAACTACTAAATGATAAATATGGTGATAAAGTGTTTTTAAATAAGATTATTAATTTTTTAAATCATAAAGTTGATGAGAAAATTATAGAGGAACTTAAAAGTGTTCAAGATAAAATTAAGTTTTTAAAAATTTTAGGAACACAACCTTATTTTGTTCAAAGAAAGTTGTATTTTTATTTATATGAATAGTTATGTAAAATCTTTTTCGGAATATTTAAATGATGAACTTAATTATTCAGAAAAAACTGTTAAAACATATTTAGAAGCTTTAAAAGAATTTGAAAATTTTTTGAATACTCATCATTATGCTTTTTTATCTATTAAGAAAGAAGAAGCAAATCAATATAAGGCGTTTTTAATTAGTAAAGGTTTTGAAAGCAAAACAGCTTCTCTATATTTAAGTGCCGTAAGAAGTTTTTATCGTTATTTAGTAGAAATTAAAACAATTAGTTCCAATCCTTTTGCAGCTATTAGAAATCCGAAAGTAATTAAAAAATTACCTAATTTTTTGAATCAAAGTGAAAGTGAAATATTATTTACAGAAGAAAAACCTTGTAATGATTTAGAATTCCGCAATGAATTTATTATAGAGTTTTTATATGCAACTGGACTTCGAGTAAGTGAAGCATGTAACATTAAGTTAAGCGATATTTTACTATCTGAAAAGAAAATTAAAGTAATGGGTAAGGGAAGGAAAGAGCGAATTGTTTTTTATAAAGCTTGTGATGCTGATTTGTTTGCTACTTATTTGAATGAAGTAAGACCTCGTTTATTAAATGGGGTTAGTAGTGATTACTTTTTAGTTAGTAAAACAGGGAAGCTTACTACTCGAAGTGTAGAAAAAATAGTAGAAAATTATACGCGTAAAAAAAATATTAAAAGTAAAGTTACGCCTCATACCCTTAGACATACTTTTGCAACCGACCTGCTTAATAATGGAGCGGATATTAGAAGTGTTGGGGAAATGCTTGGCCATGAATCTTTAAGTACAACGCAAATTTATACGCATGTAACAGCAGAACGTTTAAAACAAGTTTACAATCATACGCATCCACGAACGAAAAAATAATACTTGAAAAATAAGTTTTCTTTTCTTATAATTTAATAGGAGGTAATATTTTTGAAGAAAAGTAAAATAGTAGGGATTGTTGTTGTAGCGGTGATATTAGTTGGTTTAATTGTATTTGCAAGTACTTTTAAATTAAAAGATTCTCATCTTCGAAGTGAAGGCGTAAGAGTTCGTATTCCCGAAGGTGCTTTAGTTGTTCAAGATTGTGATGAAGAAAATGCCATTTATTGTAAGAAAACATTAGAAGTAAATGGGGAAAAACAAACCCTTGAATTTGAGTTCTATAATTTTAAAGAGAATGGTTATCCTAAAAGTGTAAAGGCTAGTATTAATGGCCATGAGTTTTATCAAGAGGATGGACTTAATGTTGAAGAAAACGGAAGTATTGATTATAAAATATTTTTAAATTTTCAAGTAATTGACGATGTCATTGTATTTACCTTTACGGATGGTACAGCAGGTAGAACAACTACTTTGTATGCGATTGATACAGAAGGAAATATCATTTTAGAAGAAACAGAAATTGATGATGATGAAATGCTTATTAAAGATTATACGGATTTTATAGAATATGACGATAATGTGATTACGATTTATGCCACTAGAGTTGTAGAAGATGTAAATTATCATGGTGAGAGTGTATGTAATGCTCCTCATGAAGATATTGTTGAAGCATATTATACTTATACTTATCAAGACGGAGAATTTAAAAAAGATATCAAAGAAGAAATTAACTCAGATGAGTTTATTGAAAATAGAGGAATTATTTGTACAGCAAGAGAATAATTCCTTTTTCATTTTTAAAACTTTTATAAAGGGTTTTCCACGATTTGACAAAATTCGACACTTCCTTATGTTAAGATAGAAACTAAATCTTAGAGGAAGGAGGAATTATATGCAAACTAAGATTTTTAAAAATTTAACCGATGATATTTGTTTTAAACATTTGTTTAAAGAAGAAAGATTTTTAAGTGATTTTCTAAATTCTTTCTTTGATTATATCGGAGTAAAGAAAAAAGTAGTTGGTCTTAAAGTAACAACAGAGATGGAAATGCATGGCACTAAAAGAAATAAAAAGGTTTTCTATGGTGATTTAATGGCATACTTAGATACTGATGAGATAGTTTCACTAGAAATGTATAAAACATTTCATGAAAGAGAGTTTAAGAAAAGTTTATCCTATTTAGCAAGAGCATTTTCAGACCAATTAGAACAAGGGGAAGACTATATGCTTGCTAAGAAAGTAATCAGTATTAATTTAATGGAAGAAAATTATCATTTAAATAATTTTCAAGTGTTAAATAATTATGGATTTGTAAATAAATTCAATTATGGAAGAATGAAAGATGAATACTTAGAAATGTATTTAGTAAGGCTTGATTTAGTAAGCAAAATGGTATACAATAAACATGAAGGCAGATTTTTAAAATGGCTTAAATTTATCAAAGCGGGGAGTGTAGAAGAAATGAAAAAAATATCGGAGGGTGATGAGAACATGGAAAGAGCATTAGCATTTATGGAGAGATTTGTAAATGATGAAGAAGTTAGAGGAATTTATGATAAAATAAATGATGTAGAAAGAGATGCGAAAGAGCGAGGAATGGCCGAAGGAAAGACGGCCGGAATTATAGAAACTGCTAAATATAATGTACCCATAAGAGTGGACACAATTAGAAGAAGGTATCCAATAA
>CAMMXG010000017.1 GCA_946500895.1 uncultured Mycoplasma sp.
CCAATTCAAAAAAAGAACTGAATGAAATTATTTTATTTCATTACAGCCCCTTTTTCATTTAAAGTAAATCCACACCGCCAAAAATAGTTGTATGATTAATATAAACAGTTACTTTGGCATCATGATTACGATATTTATTTTCAACTCCACCGAATATTGGTAATCCATTCACTTCTACTTTTACGTCTTTTGGAAGTTTAATATCAATACCACCAAACAAAGTAAAACAATCAATCACCAAATCACTGTCTAACTTTACATCACGCATATCAAGCTCTACTCCTCCAAAAATCGAAGTAATCTTGAAATCGCTTTCTATCTTGTTAATTACTTCATCTACACCAGAAAATATTGCCACATATTCTTTCGCATTTGCCTTTATTTCTTTGCCTTTAACTTTCCGATTAGCAAAAATAATAGACAAACCAATAACAATAATAATAAGTGGTACAAATATTTTCCAAATAGTACTCCATTCTATTACATCTTGACAAGCGAGCAGCATTAAAACACCTAAAGCAAGGATTAAAAATGAAGTTCCAATCCCTTCTCTTCTAACTAACGAAATAACAGATGGAACAATTAAAAACAAAGTCCACCAACCATCAAAGAAAATAGAAAAATCCCACCAATCCATATTTCTTCCTAAAAACAAGATACCTACCACAATAAGTAAAATACCCCAAAATAAATTTCTTTTATTCATAAACTCCTCCTAATAAAATTATACTGAATAACAAATGAAAAAGCCACCCTAAAGTGACTATTTTTGCTTTTTCATTGTGACAACAACCATTTCTTTTGTATCGATTGCCTCTATTACTTCTAAAACTTCTTCTAAAGTAATACTTTCATAAATTTCTTTTAAGTCTGGAATTAATTTATGATAATAAACTAGATAATTTTGAATCATATTATTTACATTCTCTACATCTTCATAGTTAAGTACTAAAGTAGCTATAGAAGAATTAATTTTTCTTTTTAAATCTTCTTCATTCATCGTTAAATGATTTAGTGCATCTACTACTCTTCTTACTGCCTCATCTAAAATTTTACTTTCTACTGTAACGTCAATAACAATATAATCACTTAAAACAAAGCGACTCGCACTTAAGAATGTAATAATGTTATTTTGAAGTAACTCTTCTTTTAAATCTGATGAATCACCAAAATTACTAGAAAGAATAATATTAAGAATAATATTTAATTTAACATCGTCAAATTTCCTTAAATCCTTTTTAGGGATTTTAAGTCCAATTTTTGCTTTTTCTACTTCCACATTAAAAGGTATTTCTACTTCTTTTTTGACCACATATTTTGGTTCTTTAACTGGAAGTATTTTCGGATTTAAATACTCTTTAAATTCTTTTTGATTCAAATTATCATTAATCATCTGTTCAATTTCATAAGGATTAACATTGCCTGTTACAATCAAAAACATATTTTTAGGATGATAAAAAGCATCATAAACAAGTTCGATATCTGCTAGTTCAATTTTTTTAATGTCTTCTACTTCACCAGTGATTAAATATTTATATTTTTCTTTATGATACATTGCCTCATTAAAAGCAAAATAAAGCCGATTATAAGGTTGATCTTTTCCCATATTAATTTCTGATGCAATAATTCCTTTTTCTTTCTTAATCATTTCTTTTGTAAAATAAGGATTGTAAACATAATCAAGTAAAGCATTTAAATTTTCTTTAATCTTACTAGTTGCATAAACAAGATAACTAGTATATCTAAAAGTAGTAAAAGCATTAATATCACTACCAAGTGGATCAAACAAATCATTAGCAGTTGTATCTTTATCAACATTAAATTTAATATGTTCCATAAAATGAGCAATTCCTTGAGGAACTTTATATTTTTTACCATCAATACTAAATTCCGTATGAATAGAACCATAATTAACATTTAAAGATAAATAAAAACTTTTCGCATATTCTTGCTTCCAAACATAAATAGGCAGACCACATTTAGCAGTTGTAAAATAAATACTTTCATCAATTCCTTTAATTTTAACTATTTCCATGATCTTCCTCACCTTCTAAAATAAAAGATATGTTTGGCTTAATTTTATTTGCAATTGCCACAATCTCTTCTTTAGTAATATCTTCAACCATTTTAATTCTATCACTTATTAAAGGTAGATCATCTAATATATGAAAAACATAATTATTCAAAATACCTGCTTGATTATCCAAAGAAAGATTTAAAGAAAAAACAAAACTTTCTTTCGCATAATTTAATTCTTCATCACTAAATTCTCCCCGACTCATTTCCTTAAAAGCTTGTCTAATTAACCTCTCAGCCTTTTTTACATCCTTTTTATCAATAGAAGTTTGAATAACAAGCAAATTATCATATTTAAGATACATACTTTTAACGCCATAACATAAAGAATTCTTCTCTCTTAAAAGTTGATAAAGCTTTGTATTAAGACCACCACCACCAAGAAGATAATTATAAAAATGAAATGTTGTAATTCTTTCTTTATCCGTTAAATTTTCTAAACTATATATCTGAACCAAATTAGTTTCTAAAAATTTAGAATTCTCTACTACATTACGCATTCTTTTAAAAGCTTTATTTTCTACATATAAACTAGGCATTTCTTTGGTTTTAACAATAGGATTTTTAAAATATTTAAATATAATATTACTTACAATATCCATATCAAGATCCCCAATAATAAAAATATCACAACTAGATTGAATTAAATCTTGATAAGCATCTGCTAAATTTTTAGGACTAATACTTTCCAATTCTTTTGTCGTTCCTAAAATTCCATAACTAGATGGTGAATTATGATCTAATTTATCTAATGCTTTTTTTAAACTAACCCGAGATATATTTTCACCAACACTAAGTATTTCATCATGAAGTCTATTTTTAACGATATTAAAATTTCTTATATCAAAATCTCCTGCTTTAATTGCTGGATGTAAAATCATTTCAAAAGGTAATTCTAGTACTTTTTCCAAATAATCTTTATCATTAACATATTTTGGATTTAAAAAATTAAGAACAAAAGAAGTCATCATTAAATTACCTGTTTTATTAGTAAGACCATAAAAGCTTGCTTGATAAAGTTCTTCTAAAGTTCTTGCTACTTCTTTCCTTGATGCATATTTTTCTGAACAATCAGTCATAATATCAGCTAAAAAAGTTTTTAACATAGCATTTTCTCTACTAGCTTCATCCTTAAAAATAATTTCCATCTGACAAGTTTTAAACCTATTTGTTTTAACCGTATACAAATTAAATGAGGGATACTCAAACTTTTTATACTCCACTTACCTCACCTCTTTTGTTATTATATCACAAATTATTATTTTTATTAATGAACATTGAGGAAAGTTTACAGCAAACCTATTTTTGAAGAGCTACAACCTCATCATTCATTATCGTATTATGCCCTTCAACATAATTAATCCTTGATGCAATCGCAAGAATTCCAAAAAAGATAACTGCATAAAGCATTAGAGCTCCTCCAAATTTTTTCAAACTTTTAACCATAATATCTCAACTCCTTACACGAACATTATATCGTATATACATTTGTTCGTACAAGTACTTTTTGATAATTTTACAAAATAAATACATTTGTTTGACATTCATATGTTTTTATGTTAATATATTATTGGAGGTAAACAAAATGGAAACAAAATTCAAGGAATTAACCGAAAAACAAAACAATGTATTAGACTTTATCAAAAAATTTACTGCGACTCACGGCTATCCACCATCAATAAGAGAAATAGGAAAAGGACTTAATTTATCAAGCCCTGCTACGGTTCACACTCATGTTAAAAATTTATGTAAAGCAGGATATTTAAAAGTAGACAACAACAAATTTAGAGCAATGGAAATACTAGTTGATAATGAATATGAAGACAAAAATGAAGAACTAGTAAAAGTTCCTCTACTTGGTAAAATAACTGCCGGTAGTCCTATTGAAGCGATTGAAAGACCAAACGAATTCTTTAATTTACCAGCAAGTATTATTCCAGCGAAAGAAACCATATTTACTTTAAATGTAAGTGGTGAATCAATGATTAATGCTGGTATATTTGATGGTGATATTGTGATCGTTCAAAAGCAAAGTACTGCTAAAAATGGTAATATTGTCGTAGCAATGACGAGTGAAAACGAAGTAACGTTAAAAACATTTTATAAAGAGAAAGACCATATTAGATTACAACCAGAAAACGATACCATGGCTCCAATCATCTTAGACAACGTAACAATTCTTGGAAAAGCAATTGGTTTATATCGCAAATTTTAAAGAAGCTGTCCATAAGGCAGTTTTTTATTTATTTACTATAAACAATAGAACATGATATAATAAAAAAAGGTGATGATATGACAAAGAAAAGATATAAATTAAAATGGGAAAACTTAATCGCTGTTATCATTTTTTTAATTGCCTTTATTTTCTTAATGAAATCAGGAATTGATTTAATTAATTATTTTATTGATACAAATAAAACTAATAGTGAAATAAAAGAAATAGAGGATGTTGTAAAAATTGAAGAAGTACCAGATAGTGATGAAACCGAAATTATTGAACAACCAGAAGAAATACCTGAATCTAATCCTTACTGGGACTATATAAAGATGAATTTAATTAATGTTAATTTTAATGAATTAATAAAATTAAATGATGAAACCAAAGGTTGGATAAAAGTAAATGGTACCAATATTAACTATCCTTTTGTTCAAACAAATAATAATGATTATTATCTAACTCATTCTTATAATAAAAGCTATAACCAAGCTGGTTGGGTATTTATGGACTATCGAAATGATACCGAAAACTTAGATAGAAATACAATTCTTTATGCTCATGGAATGAATAACAAAACCATGTTTGGTTCCCTAAGAAATATTCTTAGCAGTTCTTGGTATAACAATACTGACAATCATATTATTAAACTATCCACACCAACCGAAAATACATTATGGCAAGTATTTAGTGTCTATCATATCGAAACAACCAATGACTATATTCAAACAGAATTTGCAACAGACACAGAATATCAAACATTCTTAGACATGTTAAAAAATAGAAGTGCTGTAGAATTTGACACAACCATAAATTCAACAGACAAAATAATAACCTTATCAACATGCTACAACAAAACAGATAAAGTAGTAATGCATGCCAAACTAATAAAAAGAGAAGCTAGGTCATAGCTTCTTTTAACTTATAATATACTTTTTCTAACTCTTGATATCTAAAAGATAAAACATCACTATAAAACTTCTTCCTTACATTACTCATTCCTTCTATATTATTAATAAAATCAACAATTTTATCTATATCTATATTAGGAAAAACTCTTATTAAAGCATCATTACATAAACTATTATTCATACTTTTAATAAAATCAAAATAATGAATTTTCTTATTATCTATTTTTAAACAAGAATAAACATTATAAGCAATATTTTTAAACTCTATATTATCTAACTTTTCTATTTCACTATCTTCAAAGATTGGATTTAAACAAGAACCATTATCATAAATAGGAGCAAATTCCATCGTACCATCTTTCTTATTATACATAAATCCCCAATTACCATTATGTCTATCAGTATTTCCAATAAAAGCATCTATAATAAACATATCTAAAAACTTAAATAACATTTTATCATCATCATAAATATTTTTCAAAACTTCTAAAATATCCAAAAAATCAGTTCCAATCTTTTTATCAGGATTAATACTTAATGCCAAATTTTCGAACTCATATAATTCATGTATCTCATCAGTAAAATCTAAGCATGCACAAACAACTTTTTCTTTATCATGATAATAATATAAACCAAGAATTGTACTTTGAGTATTAAAACCACACAAACTAAATATATTACTACCAACATACTCAGAATAAGCATTATTAATATAAGAGATATTTTTATTCTTTTCTCTTATCGGATCTGGAAACTTAACTAAATATTTTTTGTTATTATAAATAATAGTTTTTTTAACTTCACTACCACTATAATTATTTAAAACTTCTTTAGCTAAAGTAAAATCAATCATTTTACCACCACTCTCTTAATTATTTTATCAAGGATAATACTAAATAGCAAGAAAAAAACTGATAAAATATCAAGTTGATAGTTTATCAGCTAATAAATTAAGAAATCAAGTACGGATCACTATAAGTACCACTACCACCCATAATAGCGATACTAGATTTTAGATAAATAGATGGACGGGCACCATAGCCTTGGGGGGGCGACGTAGTTGTACAAATCGCCGCTGAAGGTGACATTAAAGACACTATACATTGTAGAAGAGTCGGGAGTGAGATTCCATTGTGTTGCATCGCTTTTAAGCCAGTTATTACCAGCACAGGCTGTTGTATTATAACTTCCTAAATTAGTTGTTCTTGCACAAATACTTGCTAACACTGCATAACCATAATCACTTGGATACATTAATCCTACTTTCCCTGTCCATGTTGTTGGTCTGCCATTATATACAGTTGTTCCCCTTTCTGCTGTATAAAATGTATCTGCTGTAGCACTTGGTGTTAGAATAGATATATAGACACAAAAGTGTGGACAATGTGATAAAATAATAAACACTGAAAGGAGTGTCTAAAAACTTGACATAAATCCAATCAAAACATCTCAATATTTTTATCACACATTTATCTACTATATATTTCTGCTATACAAGAATATTGAATAAAAATCAATATATTTTTCAATATTTCAGTCAATATTTTTCTCTAACAAATATAAATGCGATAATCTGTTTGTGGAGAAAAATTATGAATTATGGAATAAAATTAAAAGATTTAAGAGATTTATATGAAATAACCCAAGAAGATGTAGCTAAAATATTAAATGTAGCTAGAAGTACTTATAACCAATACGAGCAACAATATGATATTATTCCTATCAAACATCTAAACACTTTAGTAAACCACTTTAAAATATCTTTTGATTATGTCTTTGATTTCACAGAACTAAAAAGATATAAAGATGAAATAAATGAAATAGACACTAAAATAAGTGGTAAAAGATTAAAAGAACTTAGAAAAGAATTTAAATTAACCCAAGATAAACTTGCTAAAAAATTAAATATAGCAAATACAATTATCAGTGAATATGAAAGAGGACACTATCCCATAAGTACTGCTACACTTTATTCTTTAAGTAATTTATTCTCAATATCAAGTGATTATCTTTTAGGAAAAACAAGTAAAATAAAATATTTAGAAAAAGAGAAAGAATTAATTGGTTAAATTCTTTCTCTTTTATTTATAATACTTTTGATTTTTACTAGTTGGTTTATCAGGAATAGTCATTTTAACCAAACCAATTTCCATTGCTGGATTTAAATAACTATTGCGGAATGTTTCTTTCGATTTTATACCTAAGCGAACCATAATTTCTCGTGATGTCATAGGAATATCCATCATTACATCCAAAAGTTCTCTCACATTCTGATTTATTACATCTACATTTGATTGTGAAATAATTTCTTTCAAAGATTCATCAATCATGTGTAACATGAATTCAACAAATAAAGTAGAATTGCCAAGATGATTGCAAGTATCAATCACCTGATAATATTCATCTTGATATTTTTTTATTTGTGTTTCAATGGGCATATAATAAAAAATATCTTTCCAATGACCTAAAATAACCGTTTGCCAAAGCCTAGCCATTCTACCATTACCATCTAAAAAAGGATGAATAAAAACAAATTCATAATGAAAAACACTAGACAAAATAAGTGGTGATAATTCCTCTTTGCTTTGTTCCATCCACGAAAACAAATCGTTCATAAGTGAACTTATCATATCCGGACCTGGAGCCATAAAAATACATTTTTCACCATCAAAAACCCCTTCACGACCTAAACGATATTCTCCCGGATTTTCTATTAACAATGACATCATTTCTTTATGTACTTTTTTTAAATCCGTAATACTATAAGGATTAACCTGTTCCATCATACCATAAGCACGATTGGCATTTTTTACTTCTTCAATTTCTTTTTTAGGGCCAATTACCACTTTTTCATTAATAATATCTTTCACTTGCCCTAAACTAAGAGAATTAGCCTCTATTGCCAAAGAAGAATGGATTGAACGAATACGATTATTCTTTCTTAAAATAGGCATTTTACTTAAACTTTGATAAGAATTCATTTCCCCGATATTTTCCATAATACTAGATACATATTCTAGCATCTTATTCGTTATCGTAAATGGTGGAATATACCCCATAAAATCACCAACCCTAACAACATAATTGTATCATATTGGGTCTATTATTTCAATTATCTTGCTTAAATCTTGCTTAATATCTTGCTTAAATGAAATTAAGTAAGATTATTGATGAATAAGTAAATCTTGATCATCGTTTTTAAGTTTATCTACTTCTACTCTATTAATAGAATCAAATCGCTTTGTAATCTTATCACTTGTTGTATTAAGTTCTTCCACACTCTTACTAACAGTATTAATATTTCTTGCTAACTTATCCCAACGTTCCCTGTATCTTGCAAATTCAACAGATAATTTATTTAATTCATCATGAATAATTTTAGCATATTTATCTCTTTCCATATTCTTTAAAATCATTTCAATAACCGTAAGTGTACTCATTAAAGTAGTTGGGCTTGTAATCCATACTTTCTTAGAATAAGCATAATTAAGGATATCATTATGATAAGCATTGACTTCTGCAAAAATCGCTTCTGCTGGTAAGAATAAAATTGCTTCATTACTAGTTTCCCCAGGAATAATATATTTACTTGCTATCGCATCAATATGTTTTTTAAAATCAATTTTAAATTGTTTTTCTGCTACAGTTCTCTCCTCTTTGCTCAAATTTTTATTTGTCATTCTCTCATAATTTTCTAGTGGAAACTTAGAGTCAATAGCAATTGTTCCCAATGGTGCTGGAGCATAAAGGATAGCATCAGCAATATAACCATTACTCATTTTATGTTGTAAATCATAAATACCAGTATTGGTACTACCAAAAGCATTTTCTAAAATAAATTGTAAATTTACTTCACCAAATATACCTCTTGTTTTCTTATCAGTTAAAATGCTTTGTAAAGATACAATATCTTCACCCAATCCATCAATTTTCTTTTGCGCTTCATCTATTTTAGATAATCTTTCTAATACATTTGCAAAAGTCTTATTGGTTTTCTCTAAATTTTGGTCAAGTCTTTCGGTAACACGATTATTAATTTCAGTAAGTTTCCGTTCTACTTTCTCATCTAATGTATCAAAATCTTTCCTTAAATCATTTGCAAAGTTAACTTTAAACTCTCCTATTTCTTTTACAACAGATAACTCTAATTTACTTAACCTGTCTGTAATTTCGATATTATTATTCTTTTTAAATAAATTGGCAATTAACAAAATAATTGCTACAACAAGTAATCCGATAATAACATATTCCATACTTATACCTCTATTCTATTTTAATTTTTTTACTAATAATTTTACTTAGAGCATATGCTATCGCAAGTAAAATACCTACTCTTACTAAGTATATTGGATTTTTAATACTTTCAATTAAACTAACACCAACAAATCCCCAGAAATAAACCAAAAATACTTTACCAATAAGTAATGCACCTAAAAACTTTTTATAACTCATCTTTGATAGACCAGCTGCGATATTTACTAAAAATGCTGGTGTAAAAGGAATGGCGATAATTGTTGTTAATTGCTCAAACTTTAAATTAGTAATAACATCAATGGTATATTCACTAATAATTCCTTTTTTCTTAATTCTTTTAAAAAGCCATGTTTGTACTTTACACCTGAAAAGTAAAAAGGATATAAAACACCCAATACAAGTAAATACCCAAGAAATAATAAATCCCAAAATATTTCCAAATGCTAAAAAATTAAGGGTAATAAACACAAAGAGTGGAAGCACTGGAACCATGGATTCAATTAAAATAAAGAAACACCCAACAATTGGCCCCCAAACACCCATTCCTTGTAGTGTTGTATCTATAAATGTATCTATTGCTTCAAACATAATAAATCACATTACTATTATAATACATTTAAAGTAAAAATACACTCTAAAAAAACTTAGAGTGTAAACAAAAATTAAAATATAAAATTAACTAGCAAACAAAGGATAATTCCGATACTAAGAGGAATAAGTACACTTAAAAATGTATAAAACTTACTTCCTGTTTCTTTATGAATGGTAAGAAGCGTCGTTGAACATGGAAAACGATACATAAACAAAAGAATAAAACAGATAGCGGTCTTCACCGTCCAGCCATTACTAACCAAGATATCTTTGAGTATATTTAAATTATCCATATCTATCAAAGTGGAACTATTAAGATAACACATAAGTAAAATTGGTATAACAATTTCATTTGCCGGAAAGCCAAGAATTAAAGCAAGTAAGATAACCCCATCAAGACTGAGTAAAACACCTACAGGATTTAAGGCATTAATTAAATAACTTAAGATTGGTAATCCATGAATATGAACATTAGCAATCACCCAAATAAGAACTCCTGCTGGTATAGCCACTTTAACTGCTCTACCCAAAACAAATATTGCTCTATTTTTGATACTATAAAGAATAGTATCTAATATTTTGGGCATCCGATATGGTGGAAGTTCTATCGTAAAACTAGATGGTTCTCCCTTCAAAATTGTTTTAGATAAAATAAAACTAACTAAAAAAGTAAGAATAATCCCTAAAAAAATAAAACCAGTCAAGATAAGTGCACATAACAAACTCCCCCAAGTATGATGAAATCCAACAAAAAAGCAAGTAATAATGGCAATTAAACTTGGAAATTTACCATTACAAGGCATAAAAACATTCGTAAGAATTGCAATTAATCTTTCTCTTTTGGAATCAATAATCCTAGCCCCAGTAACCCCTACGGCATTACAACCAATACCCATACACATCGTTAGTGCTTGCTTTCCACAAGCTTTGCATTTACTAAAAGCATGATCCATATTAAAAGCGATTCTTGGTAACACTCCCAAATCTTCTAAAAATGAAAATATGGGAAAGAAAATAAGCATTGGTGGCAACATCACTGATACAACCCAATATAAAGTCTTATAAACTCCATTAACAAGCAAATCAATCAAAACATTAGGTAAATGAATCGCTTCTAATCCCATCATAATATATTTTTCTAATGACGAAAAAAATGAAAATAGTAAATCAGAAGGATAATTAGCTCCCACAATCGTAAGATAAAAACATAGAAATAAAAGAAGTAACATAATCGGAATACCCCATATTTTACTTGTAAGTATCTTATCTATTTTTCTCATCTTAGCATTATAATTAACATTATCTAATTTCACTACATCCTTTAATGTTTCTTTTACGCGTTTTGACATATGCAAAACAACTTCTAAATTAACATCAAAATCCAAAGCAACTTCATAATCTTTTTTGATAATACCTAACTCTTTAAATTTGCGGGTATAATAAGTATTATTTTCTAATATTTTTAAAGTAATCCACTTAGGATTATAATTACTTGTCTTGATAGTTTTAGTAATGTTTCTAATTGATTCATTTAAAATGCCATAATCAACATCTAAATATTCTTTCTCTTTACTTGTTTTGATAGCCATAAGAAGTTTATCTAAACCTTTTTTATTTTTAGCACTAACCGCGACAACCTTACTACCAAGTCTTTCTTCTAACAGTGAATAATCAATATGAATGCCATTTTTTTCTGCTTCATCAATTAAATTAATACAAACAACAACATTCTTACATATTTCTTTTGTTTGTAAAACAAGTCCAATTCCTTTATTTAAACTAGTCGCATCGCACACTACAACGGCAACATCAAATTCACCAAATACAATAAAATCAGTAGCAACCACTTCTTCCCTAGATTTACTAATTAAAGAATAAGTCCCTGGTAAATCATAAAAATGATAAAGAGTATCTAAATATTCACAAACACTTTCACTAACTCCTACTGTTTTCCCTGACCAATTGCCAGTATGTTCATGGTTATGAGTTAAAGCATTATAAATAGTGGATTTCCCAACATTAGGAGTTCCAACGAGTGCTATCTTAATTTCTTTCATAAGAAACCTCGATATGATGAGCATCTACTCCTCTAAGAGCAATCACACTTCCATTAATTTGATAAGCTTTCGGATCATGAGCAGGACTATTTAAGACACACTTAACTTCTTCTCCAGGAATAAACCCTAAATCAAATAATCTTCTTTTAATAGATGCATCTTTATCAATAAAAAGAATAGTAACAACCTCATTTAAATTAATTTGATCTAACTTCATAATTTAATATCTCCCTCATATAATTTATTAGTTTCCTTAAACTAACAACTACTGTATTTTATGAAGAGATTTGGATTTGGTTTATATGAAAGATGATTTTTACACTTTAACTACTTATTTACACAATAAAAACATGATTACTTATCCCATGGAAGATTATCTAGAAATGATTGCACGCAAAAAAGATGAAAAATTAACAATTACTTCTTTAAGTGCTTATTTAAACATCAAAAAATCATCTTGTAGTAAGATGATTAGTAAATTAAAAACTCTAAATTTATTAAATATAAAAGAAAATAAGATAACTCTAACTGAAAAAGGATTAAAAATAGGAGAATATCTATATCATCGCCATCAAGTCTTAGAAAGATTTCTAAAAGAATTAAACCAAGAGCACTTTAAACTAGAACAAGTGGAAAAACTAGAACACTTTATAGATGAACTAACTCTCTTAAACATCGAAAAAAAACTACTAAAATAATTATCTTTCTCCAATCATTTCTATAATTTTAGCAATTCCTAAAAGAACAACACTAAGAACAATATCTAGGTAAAATACTGTTAAAAAAATAGATAAAAAACCAGTCATAAACCCCATAATTAGAGCACCAATTACACCAACAATAAAATTAAAAATAGCAAACCCTTTAAATAATCCTGCTACATATTTATAATCCTTTAAGGAATTGCACTTTTTATCCAAAGTAACAATTTTATCTAATTCTTTATCACTACCACTGATAGGAACTAACTTATAATAAGTTCCATCTTCCGGATTATAAATATAACCCCCATCTTCCTTTTCACATACTTGTTTTTCGACATATCCATGTTGACGTAAATACTCACTTCTTAGATTTTCATACTTTTCTTCCAACTCATTTAAATATTCTTCCTTATTCTTCATAAACATACCTCACTTATTTTTATTATATCTTTAACCTATTAGATAATCAAGTAACACCGGAGCCAAAATAATAAGTAACATAATAGGTACAAAGAATACAACACTAATAATACTAACCTTTGTTGGTAACTTATTAATTTCTGATTTCACATCAAGCATTTGCTTATTATTTAAAAAATCAATTTGATTGGTTAAAGAAACAACAATACTATTACCAAACATATTTGATTCCACCATATTTAATATAGCATTATTAATCGATTCACTAGGAATTCTGTTTTTCATATCATTTAATGCTTCATTTAAACTCTTTCCAAGCTTTACTTCTGATAAAGTTTTCTTAAACTCATCAGATAATTCAGAATCAATATTCGCTGTAGTAAGATTTAAAGCATGTCCCAAATTCCGACCAGACTCAAGTGTTAACAAAAGAATTTCAAAAAAGAATAAAGCTTCTTTTTCTAATTTTTTAGCACGTTTTCTAATTGGATAATCCAAAAGTATTTTTTCACTTAAATAATAGAAAAGAATGGCTACTACCGGTGCTAAAATATACCCAATATCGGATACAATTAAAATAACAGCAAACAAAATAAGAGAAATAATGACGCGAAAATTAAGAATTGTAAATAAATTATAATGATTATGAACACCTAAAAGTTTAATTTTACGCTCTACTCTATCAATAGTTCTTTTAGGATAAATTTTTACAAACAAACTATCTCTCATATTTTTACCTCCAAAATTCTTCTAATAATCCATATATACAAAATATACAAAATAAGGATAAATACAAGAATGATAATACCAAGAGTTGAAGAGAAAAGTGGTGTAAAATAAGTTGGATTTAAAATAAAGATAATAAGCACAAATATAAAAGGTAAAACTGCTAAAAACTTAAAAACAAAACGACTAGAACTAGTTAAACTATGAAGCTCATTCCGCAAATTTTTCTTATCCAATATCGATTTTTCCAGTCTTGAAAATACACTGACAATATCACCACCCGTTTTATTTAAAAGAGTAAGACAAGTCGTAATATATTTTGCATCCTCTAATTTTACTCTCTCATAAAATCGATTAAAAACAACATCTAAACTAAGTCCATAGCTTATATCTAAATATATTTTTTCAAATTCATCTTGTATAGGCCCATCAAGTTCAATCTTAACCATATCTATCGCTTGAATAATACTTTTACCACTAGAAAAGGCATTATTCATAATAATAATAGCTTTAAGCAAATCTTCTTCAATTCTTTTTCTTTTTTGATTAAAACGTAAATTTAAAAATAAATCAGGAAGAAAGAAAACAATAATTAAGATAACTAGTAAAATCATAAAATCAAAATTCTCATAGTGCATAATAAGTGTTACAATACCAAGGATAAACACAATAAAAGCACAACCAAATTTAATAGTTACATAATCAATGCCTTCTTTTCTATTCCTCTGTTCATAAGGAATAAACTTTTCATACTTTTCTGCATATTTCCGTAAAACAGTAGATTTCTTTAAAAGCTTGGATGTAAAATGAACTAATTTCCAAACATAAAAGATAAATTTATCAAAGAAAGATACTTCATAATCTTTATTAGAAGTAATAGCAAAAGAAGAAAGACGTTTTTCTAAACGAAGTGTTTTAGACAAACGAAGTAGATAAACTGCTACGGCAATTGGAATAAATATAATAAGTATTTGTAAAAATCTAACTCCGTCCATCTTTTTTCACCCAACTTTCTATTTTTCTAAAAAGATATCATCAATATCATCAATACCTTTTGCTTTAATCTTTTTCATTACTTTAGGAACACCCTTATATAATATGAATTCCCCATCAACTTCTCCTTTAGAAGTAAGTCCTTTTTGCTTAAAAGCAAATATTTCTTTTAATTTAATTTCATCCCCTGAAAAATTTTCAAGTTCACAAATACTTGTTACTTTTCTTCTACCATCACTCATTCGCTCGATATTCACAATTAAGTCAATAGCACTCACAATATACTCCCTTACTGCTTTAATAGGAATATCAATACCGCCCATTAATACCATGGTTTCTAACCTATTTAAAGCATCAACCGGACTATTCGCATGAAGTGTAGTTAAAGAGCCATCATGACCAGTATTCATCGCTTGAAGCATATCAAAAGCTTCTTTTCCCCGAACTTCACCAACAATAATTCGATCAGGTCTCATTCTAAGAGAATTAATAACCAAGTCACGAATAGATATTTCCCCATCTGCCTCATAATTCATCGTTCTTGTTTCTAGAGATATAACATGAGGTTGATTCAGTCTAAGTTCTGCGGCATCTTCAATCGTAATAATTCTTTCATTATCTTGAATAAAACCAGTTAAAATATTAAGAAGAGTTGTTTTTCCCGAACCAGTACCACCACACACAATAATATTAAGTTTACCTCGAACAGCAGCATCCAAAAAGCGTGCCATGTAAGGAGTAAGCGATCCAATTCGAATAAGTTCATCAATATTTGTCATATTCTCTTTAAATTTACGAATAGTTACAACCGGACCTTTAGTGGAAAGTGGCGGAATAACAGCATTAATTCTCGAACCATCCTCTAGTCTTGAATCCACCATTGGACTTGACGCATCAATGGTTCTTCCCATTGGTTCAATAAGTCTTTGCACTGTCCTAATAATATGTTCATCATTAATAAATGATACACTATCATCTTTTACAAGTTGACCATCTATTTCAATATAAATTTCATCAGGACTATTAATCATGATTTCGGTAATATTATCATCTTCTAAAAGTTCGGAAATAGGTCCATAACCATTAATTTCATTATCAATTAAATTAAATAAATGACTTCGCTCTAAATTAGTTAAATCATACCCTTCAATCGTCTTATCAATCTCATCATTAATCCATTCAGCAAGACTTACATTACTAGGCATTTCATTATCAATCAAATTTTCAATAATTTCTGTTCTTAATTTATCAAGTAATTTTTTATCTGGAAATATCTCATAATCATTTAATATATCTTGCTTCTTTTGTTTGATTTTAACATCAAAAGCATCCCTAAGCGTCTTCATGTTTATCACCTTCTTTGAATATATCGGTACATATTCCCATCAAAGTTGTATAATCTTTACCAAATACACTAGAAGCTCTCTTATCTAAAGTAATAATTTTCCCATTCATAATAAATGTATCGATATTCTTTATATAAAAATCTTTGGATAAAACATAATCAATATTGGCTTTAATAATATTCTTAATATCATAAATACCAAAATAATCTTTAAAAGGAAAAATACTTTCATTTAAAATTACTTTATAATTTTTCAAATTAAGATCTTTAAAGATAGAAATTAAACTACGCATATTTTTAAGATCAAGAGGATCATTAGTAACTAAAAATAAAATGTAATCTGCTAAATCAAGGGTTAAAATATTAAAATCAGTTAAATCATGTGTCGTATCAATTAAGACAACATCATAATTAAATACTGCCTTATCAAGGATAATTTCCACATATTTAGGATCAATCTTTCCTGCTTGTCTAGGATCTTTAGGACTTGCTAAAACATCAATATAATCATCATATTTTGTAACATAATTTTTAAATTCTTGATACTGATTATTATTATAATCATAGGCAAAGTGATAGCTACTCTTTCCATTCGGAATATTTAAAGCCGCACTTACTCCTCCACCAGATAAATCAAAATCAATAATTAGAACTCTCTTTTGTAAAACCTCAAAAATACCAGCTAAATTGAGAGTTGTAATCGTTTTACCAACCCCACCTTTAGCGCTTGCTACAACAATACTAATTCCCTTATTATTCAACATAATCATTCCTTTTTATTCAAATACTAGTTTTTGATTACTCATTTTACCAGTAATATCAACTTTTATCTCATAATTTTTTATTCCAATAATGGAACCAAAAATACTATCTATTTCATAATCATTCACAATATGAATACTTTCTTCTGTAACTAGAACTTCTAAATGTTCTACCGGAATATCATTTTTAACAAATAAATCCCGAATTTCTTCCTCATTAGCATCTTCCCATACACTTTCAATAATTGTTTTACTAACTTCTTTTAATTCCGTACTTCGACTAACAATCAAGCCAACATCAACAACTAAAGCAGCAAGTCCAAGTAAAATGGGAATTAAAATAACAAATAATATTAAAGTTTGACCATGCTTATTCATGAGGAATACTCCTACTAACTTGAAGATGATAAGGATTATCAAAAATAAGATTTAATCCTGGTGTAATAATATCAATATCTTTGGAAAGATAAAAAGTAATTTCTTCACCAGTATCTTCTATACTTATATCTACATACTCTAAAGTAAGATCTCTTTTAATTTCACTCTCATCTAGTCCTCTTTCGTACATTGAGATAACATCAGTCATACTTCCCTCTAACATTGTTCTGTTATAAAGAACTGTACCAATATCAACAACACCCAAAATGAGTAGCAGAAAAATAGGCAGAATAATGACAAATTCTACTAATGCTTGTCCCTTTTTATTCATGCACATCTCCCCTTAAGACTCGTTATTTTGAGAGTCAGATTCATCCTTACTCTCGCAGTATCCTTCACCAGGCTTATCACCCTTAACATACTCTTCATCAACTAAACTACAACTAGTTTTCGTAATAGCGTCTTTTAAATAGCCACCAAAATAATTAACAAGCGCAATTGCAATGACACTTATTAGAGCAATGATGAGAATATATTCGACTAAAGCCTGGCCACGTCTATTCATAACTTTCCACCCTTATCATAAATAATGATATAATAAATTAAGAGAAAAGTCAATTTAAAGAGCATAAAACAGGTATATATTTTTCTATTTCATGCTATAATTTATTAGGTGATATTATGTACTTAAAGTTAGGAAAAAATAAATACAATATTATCATGGCTAAATCTTTTTTTAAAAGACTAATAGGCTTAATGGGTAAAAAAGATATTAATTATGGCATGCTCTTCCCTAAATGTAATTCCATTCACACTTTCTTTATGAAAGAAAATATTGATATTGTCGGTTTAGATGAAAATAATGAAGTAATATATAAGTATGAAAACTTACCTAAAAATAAAGTAATCAAAATTAATTATGATCGTAAAAAAACTAGCATTTTAGAATTACCTAAATCTGCTAGTTCCAAAATAAAAGTAGGAACTATCCTACTCTTAAATGAAGAGTAATCTTCATTTTTTTATTCTTTAAATTCAAAAATATAATCACAAATCTGTACTTCATCGCCAGGTTGAGCGCCAAGTCTTTCTAGTTCTTCATCAACACCCATCCCTTTTAATTTTCTTGCAAAACGCATGACTGCTTCATCTTCATCAAAACGTGTCATCTTAAATAGTTTTTCTAGTTCAGCACCCTCTAAAACCCAAACATCATCTACCTTTGTTATTGTAAAAGGTCTTTCGTTTTTAAATTTATAAGTAACATGACTTGCCATTTCATCATCCGTATAAATTGGATCATTGCTAATTGTATCAAGCGTGTCTGCAAGCATTTTCATAAGGTTATCAAAACCAGTATTTGTAACACTACTTACTTCCACTATTAGGGCATCCGGATAAGCATTTTTAAATGATTCTAAATTATCTTTAGCATTTTCCAAATCCATTTTATTAGCAATCACAATTTCTTTTTTTAAAGCAAGTTTTTCACTATACGCTTCTATTTCATCACGAATAATTTTATAATCATCGATAGGATTTCTTCCCTCTTCTGCTCCCATATCAATAACATGAGCAAGAATTCTTGTACGCATAGCATGTCTTAAAAATTTATGTCCAAGGCCTACACCTTCGCTAGCACCCTCTATAAGTCCTGGAAGATCGGCCATAACGAACGTTCTACCATCCTTTAATTTTACGACACCGAGATTAGGAGATAATGTTGTAAAATGATAACTAGCAATCTTTGGCGTTGCCGCACTAATCATCGAAAGAATCGTTGATTTACCAACACTAGGAAGACCTACTAATCCAACATCAGCGATCATTTTAAGTTCAACTTTAAGAGTCTTCTCTTCCCCAGGTTCACCAAGTTCACTAAATTTAGGTGCTGTATCCGTTTGGGTACGGAAAGCAGTATTTCCTCTTCCGCCTCTACCACCACGAGCAACTACAACTTCAGTATTATCACCAACTAAATCGGCAATAACTAAATTGGTACTGGCATCAACCACAGTTGTTCCTTCCGGTACTTTAATAATAATATCTTCGGCATTGGCCCCATTCCTGTTAGAACCTTTACCATTTTCTCCTTTTTTTCCTTTTATAATTTTCATATATCTAAGATCAATTAAAGTTTTTAAACCTTTATCCACTTGAAAAATAATGCTAGCACCTTTACCACCATTTCCGCCATCAGGCCCCCCCATTGGAACACACCACTCGCGGCGAAAAGAAGTACAACCATCTCCTCCTTTTCCCGCTTCTACTTTTATTGTTAATTCATCTACAAACATGTGCATCACCTCTTCATATCATACCATAAAAGCATCAAAAATACCAGCAAATATAAAAGCAATCAACTCATCATTGATTGCTTATTTTTATTCATTTGCTATTCTAACTCTTACTGTAGAAGATACTACATAATTTAGTCTAGGATCATCATTCTCAATTTGTACTTCAACATCATATTCACCAGGTGTATATCCTTCTAGATCAATATAAGCATTAATATTAGATGCATCTACATTATCAATAACAGATTGAACACCTTTAACAATTACCGGAACACTACTTGTACCAATAATATTTGCTGTATAACCACTAGCTAAATTTCTACTAGAAATAGTGGATAATTCTACTTCTTTTTGTCGTTCATCACCAAAAGTAACAGTAATACTAGCATTATTTTCACTTAAAGCACGAACTCCTGTAGGTCTAGAAATAGTTACGTTATAATTTCTCGTACTATTTGCACCCTCTCCATCAACATTGATTGTAACAGGAACACTTGTAATTCCACTAATTTGTTCTTCATCACCATAAATGGTTACTGAATAACTATTACTATTATTAATTAGAATAGATGCTATCGCTCTACCAGTAACCAAAGTACCGGTTGTTCTAACATCAATTGGTACACTCTTTGAATAAGTATCAAGAGTAATTGTTGCACTAAGAGTTGTTGGAACAATTTCAATATTATTTAAAACTTCACCTTGAGAATCATATGCTACTAAACGAATATTATTAAGAGTATAAGTACCAACATCAGTTAAAGTATCATCGCTTAAATCAATTAAAGCTTTAACAGAAGCAATATCATTGATAGCATCCTCGCTACCTTTAACTACTACTTCACTGCGATTTAACTCAACTGATTCAACACTTAATTCTTCACTTAAATATTGCTCATTAATTAAATCATAATCAATTGTTTTTGTAACACTAATTTTATCTTTAATTGTAACAGTAACATAAGAAGGATCTAACTTATAATCAATTGAATCAATTGATTTTGTATAAGATAGATATACCCGATAAGCTGAATCTCTAGCATCATAATCTGACAAATCTAATATAACATTATTCGTTCCCAGTTGTTTTGCTAAATAAATATCGCTTTTTCTACCAATTAACACAATATCAACAGTTTCAGGAATTCCCTCAACGACATAAGCTTCTTCATTATAATTAACAGTAACAGGAACATTAGTAATAACCTCAGCCTCTGATTCAACTAAAGTAATAACTCGAGAATCAATGAGTAAAAATACCACTACTGCTAAAATAAGCGAAACATAAATCATAAAATTAGGACGATTAAAAATATAATCTAATTTAATATTTTTACCACGTAAATACTCTCGAATATTAAAGATTAATCTACTAATTGGGGTAACAATTAACTTATCAATAACACGATAAATAGCCTTGAAAAAACGTCCAATTGCTTTTCCTATTTTCTTCATTATTCTTCACCTGCGCTTTTCTTATCTTCAGCTTCATAGAATACCTCAGGTTTTGGATTAAGGGCATCAATTAAAAGCATTCTAAATTCATCAAATGTTAAATTATAATTTAACTCCCCATCGGCAGCAACACTAATACGTCCAGACTCTTCAGATACAACTAGTGCAATTGCATCAGACTCCTCAGCAATACCTAAAGCTGCTCTATGTCTTGTACCAAGTCTTTTTGAAATAGATGGATTCATACTCGTTTTAAATACTGCTCCTGCTGCTGTAATACGATCTCCCTGAATGATAACTCCACCATCATGAAGTGGTCCATTAGGAAAGAAAATAGTTTCTAGTAAATCACTAGACAAATCAGCATAAATTTTTGTTGCAGGTTCAATATATTCTTGCAAAGATATTTCTCTTTCTATAACAATAAGAGCACCAATCCGATTACGTTTAAAATACTCAATAGATTTCATAATCTCATAAACAACTTTTTCACGCTCATCAATCGTAAGAATTTTATGACGACCTAAAAGCTGTGTTCTACCAATTGATTCCAAAACACTTCTAATTTCTGGTTGAAAGATTACAATAATAGCAAGAGGTCCCCACTCTAAACAATATTGAAGAATTACTCCAACTGTGTATAAATTTAAAAGATCACTTAAAAATTTAATAACTAAAATTAATAAAACGCCTTTAAAAATAAGAACCATTTTAATATTATTCTTAATATTTTTTAATATAAAATAAAATACTAGCCAAACAATTCCAATATCAATAATCTTTGTGATTACATCCCAAATGTTAGCTAAAGTCATAACTTCACCTTCCTATATGCCTTATAATTATATCAAAAAAGTGGATTAAATCCAAGTTTTTTATAAGTGATTACATCTGAGCTTTAAACATTCTTGTTAAAACTGGTATTAAATCCCCATCAACCACTTTACTAACATAGGTATCAAATCCACTCACATGTTCTTCTAAAATAACCACCTTAGAAGAAATAACTTCTCTATTTTCATCTAATCCCATCGCAAGAAAATATTTCTTACCATGCACCATTGCTTCTTTTAAAACAATATATTGTTCATTATTTTCTAAAACAATAATATAATTAATTTTAAGCCCCATAAGAAGTTCCTCCTGCCCTTTCACTTTGAACTGTCTGTGCAGGAATCATTTCTACCACTTTAAGTAATGGCTCTTCCTGTTTTTCTTCTTCAAATAAATCATCTATCTCTTCATCAATTGCCTCTTCACTTTGTGGCTCACTCTCTAATGATTCAGGAACAACATTTTGTGATCCAAGTAACATTTCAATTTGATCATAAATCTCATCTGGAGTTTTATCGAATTTTTGACGATTTTTTATTTGTTTAATTTCTTCATTAATATTTTTTAATTTTTCTTTATCTTTTTCTTCCTCAATATAATCCTTAGTTACTTCATCAAGAGCTTGAAGATGTTTTAATTCTTCTACTTCCTTTGTTTTTTCATCCATATTTTGATTATATTTAGAAACAATTTTTAAAATAGCATTAGAAACTGTAATTTGAAATAATAGATCTTTTTTATAGCTATTTAGCATATCCTCTAAGATACTCTTTTCTTTTTCTTTCTTATGAATTGCGTTTTCTAAATTAGCTTTTGTTCTACGTGATTTAGACTCATCTTTAACTAAAGTTTGATATTCTTCAAGTTCATTCGTAATATTCGTAATTTCTGTTTCTAAATCTTTAATTAAAACAATCAAATTAGTATTGATATCTTGATCAATTTGTTCACTAGCTGCTTGATAGCGACTAACCTCTTCTTTTTCTCTAGAAATTTCATTTGTTAAATAATCAATTCGCTTCTTCGCTGCATCACTACTCATCCCTGCATAATTTTTTGTATCAATAAAATTTGCAAGTTCAGTTCTTTCACTTTCTTTTTTCTCTAATTCTTCATCCAAAACACTTAAATTAGTAACGTCCATAAAAGGTTTAGATTTTACAATTGTTAAAAGTTCTTTAATCTTATTTAAAGCTTCTGGATAATTATTATTAGCAATTAATTCTTTAGCATCTGCCCCAATCATATTAGGATCAGTTAAATATTCTAATTTTCTTTTTTGAAGTTCATCCAAAGAATCATTCAAAGATTGTAATTCCATCTCATCCTGTTTCTTTAAGTCTTCATCAATATAAGCATTAGGATTATTTAAATTATCTTCTATTTCTTTTAATCTAGCTTCATCAGCATCTTTCTTGCTTACAAGTTCTTCTTTTGCTTGTTCATGCAACTCAATTTCTTTTAAAATATCATCATGCTTTTTTGTCTTTCGCTCTAATTCACTTTCTAACTCTTTAATATGTTCTTTTTCATTATTTACAATCGTTTGATAAGCATCACTTTTATCATTTTGAACCTTTGCATCAAGCATATTAATATATTTTCTATTTTCTTCTATTTTTTCTTGTAAAGAATCTATATCTTTACTTAATTTTTCTTCCTCACTTTGAATACTATTTAATTGTAATCCAACTTCTTTTATTTTTCTATTTAGGCGAGTAATTTTTGATTTTAAGCTGACCTCAATATTTTTATCCACAAGTTCATTAGAAGCATTAAAATAACGAGTATCATTCATCATACCCTTTAAATCTTCTAATCTTTGTTTTTTATCTTGAATTTCTTTATTAATTTGCGTCAAATCTGATTCAATATCTTGTACATCTAAAGTTGAACCAGCCATTTCTATTAATAAATCAATATTATTAAATATTTCTGTGTGCATAAATACTAGCCACCAACCTATCTTTATTCTAATATAATGTTATCACAACTTTTATAAATTTACAAGAAAAAAGGACATTAATCTTAATATCCTTTTTTCTTATAATACATAAATAATTCTTTAAAGCGATTGTAATGAACAACTTCTCTTTGTCTTAAAAATAAAAGCACTCTAATAACATCTTCATCATCAGTTAAATTAATTAGATTTTCATAAATAGCTCTTGCTTTTTGCTCTGCTGCCATATCTTCCATAATATCTGCAAGAGGATCTCCAGTTACAGCAAAATAACTAACAGTAAATGGTACACCACTAGCATCAGTTGGATAAATTCCTTTTCCATGTTCTGTAAACATTGAACCAAGTCCAGCATCTTCCATCTCTTTTATTGTAGCATTCTTTGTTAACTGATGAACCATACTAGCAATCATTTCACAATGTCCAAGTTCTTCGGTAGCTATATCATTAAGCAAAGCCTTACCATAATCATCTGGCATACTAAACTTTTGACTAAAATAACGCATTGCAGCGCCAAGTTCTCCATTCGCACCACCAAATTGCGTAATGAGATACTTAGCCATTTTCAAATCTTTTTTCTTGATGTTAACCGGATAGTTTGTGTGTTTTACATACTTAAACATACATGCTACCCCCTTTTTCATCCCATGGCCAAGGACTATTAATCCAATTAAATTTAGAACCGATAGTATCTATCACTTCAAGTGGGCCATATTTCTTTATATATTCTTCACTTTTTATCTTTTCTTCTTCAACATATTTCTTAAATAAACTAAATACTTCTTTATCATCTGGATGTAAATCCAAATATAAATTTAAATCATTAATAGCAAATGATAAAGCCATTACTTGATATAAAAGACGCTCTTTCTCATCACAAGGAACTAGTTTAAAATAAGTTAATTTCTTATATGGTTCATACTCATCCTGAAACATATTTCCTCTTAAAAATCCTTCCATAGGACTAAGAATATTAACAGTACGACTAAAATTTACATCGGGAATAAAAAAAGCCATGTTAATATCAAAATCATTATCTTCAAACAACACTTCAAATTACCTCCTAAAGTATAATATGAAGCCCATAAAACAATGACTAGACAAAAACCCAAAAGAAAAGAATAATAAGCAATTATTATTCTAATATGTAAATTAATGTAAATTAACGATTGATTTACATTATACAACTACATAAGAATTTGAAGCAGTGCCATCACCTGAGGATATGATAACATCAGCCTTCAGATTTATCACTGGACGCACACCATATACATAATGTGCCATGCAATTTATTTGATCTCCTAAATAACCATAACTATGCACTACTATTATATACGCATTCCCACTAAAAAGCATAGGTGACATAGTCCAATAACTTTGACCAGTATATAAATAATATTTATCATTATCAGGGCCAGGAGCTCCTCCAGCATATATTACCTCATCAATAGATATTAGTCCAATTGGATAGTCCAAAGCCTTATTACCAGAGATACTGTCACTAGTTGTATATAAATCTTCATTCGAGCAATCTAAATTAGGATGTTCTGCATTATAAAGTTTTATATATCCACTATAATATGTTTGTGTTGTTCCTGTTCCACCACCATTAGACGTTCCTGAGCTATTTATAAAAGATGTTCTATCTCCACAAAATCCGGCAGATCCATCAATATCATTGGTATAATCTACTAAATTATTACGATACCATTCATCTAATATTTCTTTAATTGTACTATCATTTTGTAACCCATGTACTTGCTCATCTTGATACATATATCCTACATACATATTATTATTATCTATACTATTAAATGTGCTAGTCCCTATTTGAGTATCTGCACCTTGAGTAATAGGACCGCTTTCTTCACTCCCACTATAGATTAATCGAATAGTTCCGTCTTCATTAATTCGAATGATTCGCCAATAAAAACCCCCAAATTTCACCCAATTTTCATTTGTATCACCAGCATAATAATAAGTTGTTCCACGTGTTGTCGTATCATAATACAAAACTCCATCAGTATTAATTGATAAAGGTGTACTAAAATCAGTTCTAATTTTCAATTCTTTCTCATCTAATATTGCATCAACTAATAATATTTTTTGTTCATTAAAATGTAAAGTACACTTTGTTCCTTTAGTTGTAAATGGGCTTATACTTAATCTTCCTGTTTCGCTGTCATAGCTTATTACTAAATTAGATATTTCTGTTCCGTCTTTATAAGTACATGTACTTTGTGTTGTATCTAGTATATAGGTTTTACTACTATCTAATTCTGTAGCTTCTATCCCATCAATATATAACCCTATTATATTTAAATCTGGTAATGAATAATTAATCATTCCATTTACTAAAGGAATACTTTCTGTTACTCGATACTTTGCTCTTGTAAAGTTTAGTATGACTGCACTAATTATTGCAACTACCACTACTCCTACAATGATATTTCTTTTTAAATGACTTTTCTTAAGTGTTTCAAACTCCATGACTATCTCTCCTAACATGATGCTAGGCTTCATTTTAAATTTCATTAAAATAATCTATCATATTAATATGATAAGTTTCCTAGCTTATAGTTAAATTATAAATATAGCTAGTCAAAAAGTCAAGAAAAATGTCGTATAAAGGTGCAAAACATTTTTGAAACATTTTCCCATGAGAAAATAATGTTGGTGAAAAAAATGGAATATACAAGCATTCTAAAACAATTAAGAGAAGAAAATAATATGACTCAAAATGATATTGCAAATATTTTAGAAATAAGTAGAGGATTATATTCACAATATGAAATAGCGGACAAAATAATACCTCTAAATCATTTAGAAAAACTAAGCAATTATTTTAATCTTTCCATTAATTATCTATTAGGACTTGATAGTAATAAACAAGCACGAAATTTAAAAGAATTAAATAGTGAATTATTTAGTGTTAGATTAAAAGAATTTAGAAAAGAAAATAAATTAACTCAAGAAAAGCTAGCTAAAGAACTAAATACTAGTCACTCTGTTATTTCTGCATACGAGAAAAACAGAACATTAATTATCACTTCTTTTCTTTATACTATTTGTAAAAAATACAATTTATCTGCTGACTATCTTTTAGGTAAAATAGATGAACCCAAATATTTAAAATAATGGGTTCTTTTTTATTTTCGACAAAAATGCAAAAAAGCGTCGAACTTTGTCGAACGCTTTTTCTTGCTTTTTTAAGGTTTTATGCTCATAATATTATCTCGAGCGTTAGGAGTATGTCTACTAGTTTTTCTTTTCCTAACTATTACCTATCTCCTTTGGGGGTTTTGGTTGTAGAAAGGTGGGAAACACTAGTGAAGCTAAAAGCAATTTTAGATTCTATTATTGATCTTTTTAGACCAAATAATAAGACATCAACCTTCATCGTTGTTATTAACAACTTAGAGGTTCATGTCTCTTCTTCTGAGAAGTAGGCATTAGAATTCCTAACGCTTACATCTTAAGTATAATATATTTTTAACATAAATACAATATACAAATGATTGACAAATTTATTACTTTTTGGCCGTTCTACTTTTTGAACTAACGGTTTTCTTTTTAGAAGAGTTCTGCTTTTTAACAGTACTAGTTTTACTCCTAGTATTTTTCTTACTAGATGTACTTTTCTGATTATCAGTTCCTTTACCAGAAGTTGTTTTCTTTTTAACACTAGTAGATTTAGTACTATTTTTTGAAACAGATTTAGAATTATTTTTACTAGAAATAGATTTGCCACTTGTGGTTTTCTGAGATGTCGTTTTTTTAGTTCCACTGCTTTGTTTAGATTTACTAGTACCATTACTTTTAGATGTTGTTTTCTTTTTCGTAGTACTTGAAGAATTTTTACTATTACTTGAAGTATTTTGCTTTTTATTACGATTCATATCATCCAAAGAAATTGGTTCTTCTTCTTTTACTTTTTCGACTTCTTTTGACTTGATAGATTCCTGATTTGTTTCTTCTTTATTTAACTCAACTTTTTCTTCTATTTTTATTTTTTCTGTTTCTAACACCTTAGGTATTTCACTTTGCTTATCAACAACAACTTCTTTCATAAATAATTTTCTAAAAAGTGGAACAGATACAAATTTATCTTTTAACTTTTTAAAATCAAATTCTTTCTTAACAGGTTCTTTCTTTTCTTGTTTTTCTTCTGACTTAGAAATTGATAATTCTTCTTTTGGAGTAACTACTTTCTCTATTACTACATTTTGTGCCAAGTGAACTGGTTTCTCTTTCTTTCTTTTACTTAAAGCAATACATAGAAAAGTAATCCCAACGCATATTAACGTAATAAAATAAGTAGATATAATAGCAATAAAGAAAATATCAATTGGATCAAACTTTCCCATGTATATCACTTCCTCCTAAACTTCTTCTGAACTTTCTTCAATACTAGGTGTATAAGAAGCAACTTCTAATTTGTTAGCATTTCTAACAAAATAAATCGTTCCCTCTGTATCATAACCTAAATCTTCTTTATATTCATAATTCATTGTAACCTTAATAGCACTTACTTCTTCTTCATTTAAAGTGAATGTTGTCTCTTCCGTATCCAAGATTGTAACATTAGTAATTTCCGGTAAATCTTGAATTCTATCACGATATGTATTATCGATTACATCTCTATAAATTGTATCAGTAGCTTTTTGCCTAAACATATCAACACTACTACTTAAAATATATTCCAAACTTCCTACATCATACTTATTAATTTTATTATTTAAAGTATAAAAATCAATAACAAATAGTTTGGCAAGCGTATTCGCATAAAGATTATAATCAACTTCCGTAGCACTCAAAATATCTTCAAGTTCATGAAAAGTATCTTTCATATAATCTGTATCTCTATCATCTAATGTATATCCATAATCAGTAATATTAGAAATAATGTTAGATACATTTGCTTCCCCTCGTTCTTCTTCATTGTTATTAAAGAAGATTCTAAGTACACCTAAACTGATAACGCCAACTAATAAAACACCAATAACAATTAACCCTATTTTATATCTTTTTCTCATTCACTTGCCTCTTCTTTCATTTGAAGGACCGTATCTCCTTCATTTTTAATTAAATCATGAACAATAATAGCATTCGATACATCTAATATTTGTTCTGTTTTTTCTAGTAAATTAGAAATATAATCAGTTGTAAGTTCTGCCCCTTCTTGAATAACTTTATATTGACTTTCAGAATTATTATAATATATTAAATTAGTTAAGAAATTACCATTAGGAAATACAACATAATTATCATCTTTAATATTGAAAATATCATGTCCCATCGCAAATGGATTTTCAATACCAAGCATATTACCTATAGTAGGCATAACATCATACATTCCCATAACATAATCAACTTCACCATGAAGTTTACTTCTAAGTTCACTATTTTTCGTCCAAATAATAAGTGGCGTATTTTTATTAAGTTCATGATCATATTCATCATATGTTACATAAGTTGGATCATCTTCACTTTTTAACTCTCCTGTACGATAATCATAATTATATAAATAATTAAGAGCATTTCTTGATAATCTCGCATCATGATCACCATATAACACAAAAACAGTATTATCAAAAGCATCCGAATTATTTACATATTCAAAAAATTCTCCTAACGCTGCATCAGCATAATGACTACTCATAATGTAATTTCCAACATCAGTACCATACAAATAATTAGATGTTACTTCTGTACACTCTCCTGTAACTTCATCACATTCTTCATAAGTTGTTGACATATCATATTCTCCATACTTTTCTAAAAACTTAAATGGAGAGTGATTAGATAAAGTAATAATAGTACCCATATAATTTGTATGTTCTGCTTCTATTTGTTCCATAATTGGAACAACTTGTTCAAAGAATTTTTTATCACTAATACCTAAATTAATATATTCTAAGTTATTTGGATCTTCACTATCTTCATTATAAGTATAAGACTCTTCAAAATACATATCATCATAACCAAGAAGAGGATGAACTGTTGCACGATTCCACATCGAAGCATAATTACCATGCATACTAAAAGTATAATAGCCTTTTTCTTTTAAAAGCTTAGGAATCGTAATATAATCACGATCATAATAAGAAGTAAATACTGCTCCACTAGCCGCTGGCATCAAACTAGTAGTTAGAGTAAACTCAGTATCACTACTTGTTCCAACACTTACTTGTGGATAAAAATTAGAGAAGAACATTCCTTCACTAGCAATCCTATTTAAATTAGGAGTTGCCTCTACCCCATTAAACTCTAAATCCATAAGATAAGTTTGCATACCTTCCATATGAATAAAGACTACATTATAACCTTCAAGTATTCCTGTATATTCATTTTCACCATCATACTGATCAACATCATCACTAGTAAAATACTCGATAAAGCTTTGAGCAGCTTCTTCATATCCAAATAAACTACTAAATCTTGGTGTTAAAGTTTGAATAAGGTCATTAATTTGATATAACACTAATCCAAAACGTTCCACAACATAAACACGATTCCATTGTTTAGCAAGTCTTGAATAATCTGTACCTGTAGCAGTTACAAAAGTATAAGCTAAAAAAAGACATCCTACTAAAAGCGTAACCACACACATCTTTTTTCCTTTTTCAACAACACTCATAAAATTATAATAAGCTGTCTTATATAACTTTTTATGAATAAAATAAAATAAAAAAGGAAATAAAATATAAATTAAATCAGTAAGTTTTATTCTTTCATAAACAGAACCCATAACTGTTTCTGTCTGCCCTACTGTTCCAAGTTCTCCAAAAGATGCAAATGATGTATAAAAAGTATAGTAAACCGAGTTAATAACTTCCATTAAAGTAAAAATAATTAGTACAATCATAAAATAACGATATTGATTTCTAGGTTTTACTAAATACCCTAAAGCACCTATCATTAAAACTAAAGCCAAATCGGAAATAAATGCAGGAAAATCCCACATATTATCAATCGTAAAATTTCTAACAAGCATTAATCCTACCATTGCAATAATGACATAGGTTAAAAATAAACGATTAGTAGCTATATATTCAATAACATTTTTTCTAAGTTTTCGAAAAAATAGTTTAATCTTTTCTTTCATGCTTCACCCTTCTTCAGACATAATTATATAATAAAATATAGATTTTTGCAATTTTTCCTTGCATTTAACTGTATAATTTGATAATATATTTATGCACGCAGGTGTAGTACAGCGGTTAGTATGCGACCTTGCCAAGGTTGAGACGGCGGTTCGATTCCGCTCACTTGCTCCATTTGAATACAACTTACGGACTGTAAAAAGTTCGTGAGTTTTTATTTTATATAAAAGCATTGTTCTCTTTCTAGGAAGGAGGACATTTTTTATGCTTGAATTTAAAACTATTCAG
>CAMMXG010000018.1 GCA_946500895.1 uncultured Mycoplasma sp.
GTTAAATTATCATTTTGAATAGCACCAAAGATAATGTTAACATCGTTATTCGCAGCAGCACGAACTGTTTCAACGGCGTCTTCAATTTCAAATAATGTTAAGTTAGATCCACCTGTAACATTTACAATTGCATTCGTTGCTCCTTCAATCGTTGCTTCAAGTAGAGAATTAGCAACAGCTTGACGAGCTGCTTCAATTGCTCTATTTTCGCCCGCATTGCAACCTATACCGATAATGGCAGTTCCACTCTTTTGCATAACTGTTTTGACATCAGCAAAGTCTAGGTTGATAATTCCAGTTACAGCGATTAGATCGGAAATTGATTGAACACCACGATGGAGTACATTATCTACTTCTTTGAAGGCATCTTTAAATGAAGTGTTTCTGTCAATAATATCTCTTAATTTATCGTTTGGAATAACAATAAGGGTATCTACATTTTTCTTTAATTCTTCAAGACCTAATAAAGCATTTTCCATTCTTCTTTTACCTTCGAATCTAAATGGCTTGGTAACAATACCTACTGTTAGAGCACCTGATTCTTGAGCAATTTCAGCGATTACGGGAGCAGCACCAGTACCAGTTCCTCCACCCATACCACAAGCAACAAAGACCATGTCAGCACCTTTAATTGCTTCTTCTAAATCTACTTTTGATTCAATGGCAGCAGCACGTCCTATTTCAGGATTAGCCCCAGCTCCAAGTCCTTCCGTAATTGTTGCGCCTATTTGAATTTTATTTTCACATTTAGATGCATTAAGAACTTGTAAATCCGTATTTACGACAATAAATTCGACACCTTTTACTCCTTCTTCGATCATTCTATTAACGGCATTATTTCCCCCACCGCCAACACCAACGACTTTGATTTTAGCTATTTGATCCATTTCTAAACCGTTCATATTTTGCACTCTCCTTAACTATCAAAAAAATATCCAAATAATTTTCCTAATATAGAATTCTCATTTATACTTACTTTTTTATGAACCCCACTTAATGTTTCTAGTTCATCTAAATTAAATACAGAATATTCTTTATTTTTTAATCTTAATCTTCCATTATAGTATTTAATGGTTCCGATACCAGTACTAAATTTGTTATTTCTAGTACCTACAATATCTATTTTACCAAGAATATGGGGTTTAGTAAAGACTTTATCGAGTAAATTATTAAAATCTCCTATTTCACTAGATCCTCCAGTTATAATTATATATTCAATTTCTCGTTTTGTTAAGAGGTTAATTTGCTTTTTTGATAATTCTAGTATTTCTGTTAGTCGAGATTCAATTATTTCACTTAAATCTTTTTGATTAATAACAACATCTTCGCCTAGCCTATCTGTAACCATTATTTTTTCTTCAGCCATAGCAAGATCACTACAAGCAAGACCAATTCTCTCTTTTAATTCTCTTGCATCTTTTTTGGTTATTTTGTAGATATAAGCAATATCATTATCAATGTTAGCACCACCTAGTTCAATTACTTCAGCACGTGTTAATATGCCTTTATTAAATATAGATACTGTAGTTGTTTCTTCACCAATGTTAATAATTGCCCCTATCTTACTTCCAGAATCTTTAAAACGATTAGCAGCATAATCAGCTAGAGATGATGTTACAACATCAATTACTTTAATGCCTATCGCCTCTAAAACTTTTAAAAATTCAGTTACACTGCTTTTTGGTGCTGTAATTAAAACTGCTTTTAAGGATAATTTATTTCCAATCATATTGATGGGATTCTTTACTATTTCATTATCTACTTTATAAGTGGTTGGAAGAATAGATATTAATTCTTCATCTTCACCAATTTTATTGTAACTAGCTGCATGCATAGCTCGAATTAAATCTTGATACGTTACAACATGATCTTCATTTGTAATTGTACTTGTTCCTTCTGACATCGTTGCTTCCGTATAATAGGCTGGGATGGATAATACTACTTCATTTACTGGTATGCCAAGCATTTCTTCGGCTTTATGAAAAGTTTCTTTTAAAATAGGAATAAGTTCATCTCTTCTATAAACTAATCCTTTTTTTATTCCTTTGCTTGGTACTTCGGAGGTGCATAAAATATTCAGTCTATTTTTAATAAACTCGCCCACTATAAGCTTAATGGTATTTGTTCCAATATCTAGGCTTGCAATAATCTTTCTCATAGACTCCTCCTACTATTCTTTCTTAATTATACTTTACTTTTGCCCTTTTTTCAAGATAATCATATTAAAAAGTTCCAAGTTTATTGGAACGTTTTTTCTTTTTTTAAGATACGAGTTTGGTTATCTTGTTCAAGTTTGGTTGGCAATGTTTTATCTTTTGTTAAAATTATGATGCGATCATTATCTTTAAGAGGAAAATTTAAATCCACCTCTATTCCATTTACCTTGGCGCCAATGGCTTCTTCTCTTAATTTAGAGTGAATTTTGTCTGCTAAATCAGCAACAGTCGACATAGCTGGCAAACAATATAAAGCTCCATTTGCTACATAAACATTAATTTTATCAGCAAGTAAATCTCTTACTGATTTATTGATTAATTCAAATGGCTTTTTATATAATTTGTAATTTTTTTCTAAAACATGGAAAAATTCACTGTTCTCTATTAATTCTTTTTGAATCTCTTCTACTTTCTTATTTGGATATATATCTAATAGTGCTGCAAAGCCATAAGTATTTACTAGCGACATTTCTCTAGTAAAAATTCGAATTTGAAAAGGTATTCCTTTTCTTCCTTTTACAGATAAGTGCAAAGCTTGATAACCATTATTTCTTGGATTTTCAATAAAATCTTTGGTATATTCTGGCATAATTTCAAAATGTTCGCTAATTTTTTTAGCAAGTCTATTTAATTCTTCTATGTTTTCTACCATAATATGATAAGAAAGTAAATTGGGAAGAAGTGATATTTTTTTATTTTCTATTAAACCTTGATAAATAGCAAAATTAGACATGATTCGTGGTCTAATCTCTGGAGTTATTTTTAATTCTATTAATAATTCTTTTAATTTATTTAGAGTTGCTTCTATTTCTGATACATGTTTAATTTGATAATCAGCACTCATTCCTTTGATTTCACGATAGTTTCTATTACTTAAATATTTAAATGAAATATCGGCAAGTTCATCTCTAGCTACACTTGCTCCAACATGAGTAGCTAAAGGTACAAATATTCTTAAAGTTTCAGCACTTTTTTCTCTTCTTTTGGCTTCACTTTTATAATCAAGAGTTCTCATGTTATGAAGGCGATCAGCTAATTTAATATAAATTACACGATAATCTTGTAAAATATGTTTTAATAACAAATAATTGTTATAATCTTCTTTTTCTTCTTTACTTGTGAAATCTAAATCTTTCATTTTGGTTACACCTAAGACTAGACTGGCAATGTCAGAATTAAAATGACTAGCTAAAAATTCATAGGTAATTCCACAATCTTCTATTGTGTCATGTAAAAGAGAGGCAGCAATACTACTTGCATCATGTAATTTTAGTTCTGTTAGTAAAAAATATGATACATAAAGAGGATGAATAATATATGGTTCACCACTGTTTCTTTTTTGACCTCGATGCAAATCTTTGGCAATTAAATAAGCTTTTTTAATTAAAAGGATTTCTTTTTCATTAAAATATTTTTTGGCTTCTTTTATTAATTCATCATAAATATCTGTGTGATTGGCACTCCCTTTTTTACAAGAAAAATATTTTAATGTTCGATTAAATAAATCTTCAAACATGACTACACCCCCCAATTTAAGTATCGCTATCATATCAAAAAGAATGCCAATTGTCAAATTATAATAAATTTATGCGATAAGATATGTTTCTTATCGTTAATATTAAATCTATATCACTAGCATTGGCAATTTCTCTTGGCATTTCAATAATTGCTTTTTCACTATAAGAATTCGGATTGGCTATTGTAACATTAGTTGTATATTTTGTACCATTTATAGTGTACTCTACTTTTGCGTAGTCATTAAATACTGATCTATATGTTCTTGTTATATCCATATATGGTATTTCTTCATCTAAAATTAAGTCATATCCTAATACTAGAAGAGTATTTCTATAATCAGAGGCGCTAGCAAAACCTATACTTTCACGTCCTGTATTAGAAATATAAGTGTATCGATATAAATTGGTGATTTCATAATCTGTTATTGTTATTTCTGAATTTCCTAAATTCGTATTAAATAGCTCAATTCTCGTTCCTAAATTAATATTGTTTGTTACTAATTCATCACTTATAATTGTTGGAGTTAAACTAATTTGATTGTTAACACTTCCTATTCCTCCTACACTAGAATCATAGTGAGAAAAAACAGTTAATAAAAAGTCTTGATTAATTAAATATTTATCTATTTCATAAACTAAGATATAATCATTAGAAGTATTTCCTTTAATAGGAGTTCCATCATAAGGAGTTCCATAATCTATAAAATAATTGGCTATCGATAAATTAGGTAAAATATATTCATTATTTACTGTTAATTCTAAATTAACATAATTAAAGTCATGATCTTCACGATAACGATTTGTGATTTCTAACTGTAAAATCACATAATATTTATCTTCATTTAGCACTTCTCCATTTTGGCTTAAATTAGATATAAAGCTATCTTTAACGTTAAAATTTAGATATCCCAAAGCAATACTTTCATTTTCTCGATATACTCTTTGATATACTTCTTCATTCATAAATATTAATGTACCAGCAACACCAATTAAAATTACAAAAATCATTATAAATATAAATTTATTTTCTTTATAATAATATCCAAGTTCTCTAAAGAAACGTCTAACTGTTCTTTTGGCTTTATCCGAATCAATACCAATTAAAAATTCTACTTCTTCACTATCTTCACTACTTATTTCCAGTTCGGCTAAGTCACTTTTAAAGTCGAATTTTTTAATGTTAAATCCAACCCCGCGGATTGCAGTATAAATTATAAAAATGTATTGACTATAATGGATTAGTATGGAAAGATCGCGAATTATTCTGGCCATAGCAGTGCTTAGGGTATCATTTTCTATTGCTCTAAATATGGTAAAACTTACTGTAATTAAAATAAACATTACTAAATAATAGACAATACTAATATTGTAAAATTTGGTTGGCTTTTCTTTTCTTTGTAATACGATTGATAAAAATATTAAAACAACCATTATGATGATAACAGCAATATACATAAAAATATTAATGTAGTTGCTAGCAAGAGATGATAATACATCTGTTGATGCCCCAAGTGTATAATCATTAGCGGCATATTCTCTAAAAAAAGTAATGATTTCTCTTGTTTGGGTAACTAAAAAAATCATGGGGATTAATAATAATAAATGAATTAATCTAAAATGTTTTAAAATAAAGGCATATGGCTTTTTAATAATCATTTTTAACACCTACCATTATAATTTTAACAAACAAACCTTTCTTTGTAAATTAATTTAAACTTTTTTCAAAAAATTTCAAAAAAACTGTTGACAAATTTGTGTTTATCCTTTAATATAACAATCACCAATTCACTTAACAAGGCGAATTGGTGCTAGTATCACACTAGTCAACCCCTTTTTATTCTTTTAAGAAGCTGTCTTCAGGGGGCAGCTTCGATTTTTTTTGCAAAAAAATAGAGTGAAGTTAAAGTACTAAAAAAACTTCACTCATTGTAATAATAAACTTGCCCATAGGTTAAAGGAAAAAAGCGCTATAGGCAAGAATAATTAATCAGTTTGAACAATGTATGGGTCTTCAATAGTCCCAGAGCCTGTTATTTTTACATCACTGCGTAAATTAATAACAGGACGGACACCGCTGTTATCTTCAGTTAATAGTGTATATCCGAACCCATTTGCCCACATTTACTCTTGTACACCATTGACTTGGTGACATTGTAAAAGATTTTTTTGGTGCTTCAGTTTTAATTAGGCTGAATTCCGCCGAATTAAAATTTTCGTTGCTTAATTTCTCCCAAAGTCCTAAAAATTCAATTGTATCATAATTACTCAGCCATTTTTTGATAACATCTGATGGATCACTTGGATTTTTGTATCTAGCTAAATCTGTTAAAGAAATATAGTCTTCATTATCTATTCTCATTACTCTTATTTCATTTTCGTTAACATTCATAACTCCCATAATTTGTGTTTTATTCATGCTTACTTCCCTCCTATTTTACTATTAATATTATTTTATTAAGATTATTAGCAAAATTTAATTCTTTTGCTTTTCATTAAAATAAAGCAATTTAACTATTTTCTCGTTCCATGTCATTTAGTGCAATTTAGTTAGTTGGTTGATCCTATATTTTCTTTCGTTGCTTTTCTAGAGTTTACACAATAGCCTACTGCAATGATTGCATCTACTATTACTTCTACATCTTTATTTTTGTAAATAATCAAGTTATCATTTTTCATTTTAAAACCACCCTTTCTATAATTTGAAATATATACTATATTCCTGTAATAATTATATCATCTAATACATAAGTTCGTCAATCGCTTGTTTTAAAAACTTCTCAGTTATTTTGAGAAGTTTTATTAGCTAAATCTTTATAATAAGCATATCTTTTTTTAGCATTTTCTATTTGTTTTGATAATAGTTCATTTGCTAGATCTTTATCTTTTATTTTCAGAGCATTATATCTAACTTCATTATCTAAGAATTTTTCATAATTATCAAAGTTCGGTTCTTTATTATCCATGTATAGTTTTTCTTCTTCTGGATTATAGCGCATAAGTAGTGTATAACCTACTTCACTCGCTAATTTTTCCTCTTCAATAGAATGTGACATACCAGTTTTAATACCCTGCTCAATACATGGTGAGTAAGCGATAATAATTGCTGGGCCATTATGTTCCATTGCTTCTTTCATTACTTTAATAGAATGCATCATATTAGCACCTAAACTAATGCTTGCTACATAACAGTTTGGATAAGACATAGCAATTCTAAATAAATCTTTTTTCGCTGTTTTTTTACCGAAATCAGCAAACTCAGCGACTGCACCAAGTTTACTTGATTTACTTGCTTGTCCTCCAGTATTGGAATATACTTCGGTATCTAGGACTAATACTTTGATATTTTCGCCTGCCAGCAAAACATGATCTAGACCGCCAAAACCAATATCGTATGCCCAACCATCGCCACCAATTGCTAGCACAGTTCTAGCTGGAACATAATTTAATAAACTTTTTAGTTTTTCTGGTATTTCCATATTCGATAGTTTATTTTTGATATCCATGGTTATTTTAAAGTCATCCATGTTATTTATAAATGTTGTAAATAATTCTTTTAATTCACTATTTACATAATTCATTTCTTCTTCCATTATCTTTTTAATTAAATTTCGTTTACTTTGGAAAGATAGATGCATTCCTAAAGCAAATTCGGCATTGTCTTCAAATAAAGAGTTAGCCCATGGAATTGTGTATGGAGTAGTTGGAACTGATCCTCCATAAATACTTGAACAACCTGTTGCATTAGCAATGACAAGTTCATCACCGAAAAGTCTAGTAATTAAATTGATGTATGGAGTTTCACCACATCCGGCACAAGCACCGCTAAATTCAAATCTTGGTTTGCATAAAGAAGCACCAGGAACAGTAAATTTGTTTAGTACTTCTGGATTTTCATAATTGTTGAAATATTCATTTGCTTTTCTTTGATTATCTAAATCCACCGGTCCAAACTCTAAAGCTTTTTTACCATTTTTACCAGGACATTCTTCAATACATAAGCCACATTCTGTACAATCTACTTCACTAACAAGTACTTGATAAGTATATTCTTTATTTGCTAAGAACGGAATTCCTTCTTCGTCTTTAGTTACAAAGGTTCTAATTACAGCATGAGGACATACAAAGCTACAACGACCACATTCGATACAATTTTCTTTGATCCATTTTGGTGCAAAACTGTTAACATGTCTTTTTTCTAGCTTGCTTAAACCATCAGGGAATGTTCCTGTTTTTAGGGAAGATACTTCCCCTACTGTTAATTCATCGCCTAATCTTCTATTTATTTTACTAAATACATCTAAATTTGTTTCTTTTGGTTTATTATCTTCTTTTGTTATTTTAATTTCTTTTAAATTTTTTAGTGCTTCTTTAATAGCAGCGATATTGCTGTTAATAATATTTTCTCCTTTGGTTTTGAAACTCTTTTTAATACTTTCTTCTAATAGTTCAAAAGCATTTGGAATCTCTAATTTATCTAGAATAATCATTTCGATAATTTTACTTATTTTTCCTCTTATGCCACAATTTGAGGCAATAAGTGAAGCATCAATTGTATATACTTTTATATTTCTATTTTGAATTATTTCAATATCTTCTAAGCATAGTAAACTAATTAGTTCTTCTTCTTTCTTGTTAGTATTAATAATGATTGAGCCATTATCAGTAATATCATTTATCATACTAAACTTTTTAAAGTATTCATCTTTGGTTACGACGATTAAACTAGGATTTGTAACATAAAATGGAGCATTTATTTCTTTATCACTTATTCTTAAATTACTTACGGTTACTCCTCCACTTTTTTTAGAGTCATAAGAAAAATATCCATTTACATGCTTACCATTTTTACCCATAATCTTTAAGATATCTTTAGAAGCACTAACACAGCCATCAGAGCCATAACCATAAATTAAAAATTCTTTTGCATCTAATGCGATTTTGTATTCTTCTTTTTTAAGACTTGTATAAGTTACATCATCAGTAATTCCAATGGTAAAATTATTTTTTAAATTTCCCTCTAACATCGTAAAAACACTTTTAATATCAGCAGGAGTTGTATTCTTACTAGATAAACCAAATCTTCCTCCAACAATATTTATTTCTTTATCTTTTAGGGCATTTACTATATCTAAATAAAGAGGTTCGCCATTTGATCCAGCTTCCTTCGTTCTATCTAGGACAGCAATATTTTTTACTGTATCTGGGAGGACATTCAATAAATATTTACTACTAAATGGACGAAATAGATGAACTGTTATAACACCTATTTTCTTACCTTTTTTTAATTCTTCTTCTACAACTAATTTAATGGTATCGGTAATACTTCCCATCGCTACGATAACATTTTCAGCATCAGATGCGCCAAAATACTCAAATGGTTTATAATTTGTACCCATAATTTCATTAATACTCATCATATATTCATTTACAATATCGGGAAGTGCTGCATAATTTGGATTTCTTGCTTCTTGAGTTTGGAAGAAGATATCTTCATTCATAGCCATTCCCTTTTGAATTCCTGATGATACATTTAAGGCTTTATTTTTAAACTCATCTATTTTATCCCAAGGAATTATTTTTTTTAGTTCTTCCTCAGGTAATTCTTTAATACTACTTATTTCATGACTGGTTCTAAATCCATCAAAAAAATGGAGGAATGGAATACTTCCTTTGATAGCAGATAAATGAGCAACTGCGGCTAGATTTTGGGCATCATAAACATTAGATGAAGCAAGAATCGCAAATCCAGTACTTCTGGTTGCATAAACATCGCTATGATCACCAAAAATAGATAAGGCATTGGTTGCTATGGTTCTTGCCGCTACATGAATTACTCCTGGTAACATTTCTCCAGCTATTTTATACATGTTTGGTATCATTAAAAGTAAGCCTTGGCTAGCTGTAAAAGTAGAAGCTAGAGAACCACTTATTAAAGCTCCATGAAAAGCTCCAGAGGCTCCTGCTTCACTTTGCATTTCAATTAATTTCACAGGAGATCCAAATAAATTTAGTTTATCATGACTTAGCGCATCCACATTAGATGCCATAGGGCTTGATGGCGTTATTGGATATATACTAGATATTTCACTAAAAAAATAAGCAATATCGCTACAAGCTTTATTTCCATCACATATTTTCATTTTATTATCACCTAGATTAATTATAGCATGGAACTAGGTAATTGTCATGAAATTTAATTTAAAGTTTTTGTCTAAACTTGTCTATTTTCTAATTTTAAGACACGAATTCTTGCTTTTTCTAATTGTAAATTATTCATAGTTTGAACTTCCACTCTTTTAGAAGACTCTATTTGTAATTCTGATATTTTTTCTAATCTTCTCATCTTTTTATTAGCAATATCTTGTTTATATTTTACATCCTCTATTAGTTTTGTTAATTTTGGTGTTATTTCATCATTTTCTTTTGATTTTTGATATTCTTTTTTAAGTTTATAAGATAAATAATTAAAAAGTACAAATAAACCCATTCCTATTGGTAGATTTAAAAAATCTAATATTATAAAACAAAGCACTAGAAGAGAGCTGGTATGAAAAAATATTCTATACAGCTTTATTATTATATCCATTCTTTTGTTTACTTCTTCATTATATTCTTTAATTCTTTTTAACATATACGAATATTCATTTAAAGTTTCTTTTATGTCTGATAAATCTTCTTTTGTATTTACTTCTCCAAAAAGAAGTGCATGAATATCAAATAATTCTTGTTCTAGTTCATCTAATAAATCCTTTGTTTTCATGATAAAACCTCGGATATATATTATAGCAAATTATTTTATAATTGCAACTTGTAAGATTCAAAAAAATTTACCATAAGTAAATTCTTTATTTTTGTTGTTAAAAGAAATTATAGATCGCTATTAAGCTACTATACCATACACAATACCACATATAATTACAACAAGTAGTATTAAACCTAGAACTAAATAAATATATTTTTCTGTTTTTTTCATATCACTCCAACCTTTTCTATTCTTATTTTATCATACTTTTTTAACTATTTTTATCTAATTTTTATATATTTTACATTTTGCTTTCCAATTATTGTATTGAAAGTTTATAAAGTGTCACATATTTATTTATCTTTGTCACATCTTTAAATTTGTTGACATACACCATTAAATTCATACGTATTTACTACTGTATATTCTAACTTGTTATTATTAATGATATATACTCTTTCTTCGATGATACCTCCACTATAATTCTCGTTTATTTTTGGAAATAAGAAGTATATTTGATTATTTTCTATTTTGGTATATTGTTCAGTTTCCACATTGGTATCATCTATTATTTTAAATGTTCTATCATATAGAGGAGAACTGTTTACATAATCACATGGAATATTACCAATGAAATTATCAATAATGAAACCATCATGACTTGTATAATCTGGACTTTCTTCGGCAGTAATAATATTTTTGCTTATTAATTCTAATTCATCATTATAGATATATAAACTGGATGTATTAAAGCCATCTAGAGCATCAACAGCAACATTTTGAACTAATAAGTAACTTTTATTATCTGTTCCTTTTATGATAGTAAAATTACTTTCATCAAAAATATTGTTAATATTTGATATATTAAAAGTGTTTTCTTTGGTATATTCTATTTGATTTATATTTATATACCCTCTTCTTACTATTTCTGTATTATTAAAAGTTCCTGTTATTTCATGAATGTCATTGTTATAGACTTCACCAGATTGATAAGTGTATGTAATAGTTAAATTATTTACTTTATTGTTTAATATCACTTCATACTCTTGAATAATCGAATCATTATCTGTTGTTGTATTTTTGAGGGTTACATCATCTTTTAATATTGTTTCTTCTTGATTGTTATTTTGTTCATTATTTTCTTCTTTTATTTCTGTATTATTATTATTTGTTGCAATTATATAAGAATACTACAAGCGATTACAACAACCAAAATTATTCCTAATATTACATATATGTATTTTTCGGTTTTTTTCATATAAACACAGCCTTTTCTATTGTTATTCTATCATATATTTTATACGTTTCATAGTTGACGTTATTAACGTTATCAACTTTACATTTGTTTAACAAAAAGAGATTAGAATTCACTAATCTCTTCCATTAACATTATGATAAATGTCTGTTACATCATCAATTTCATCTAACATATTATATAATTTGTCAAATGTTTCTAAATCTTCAGCATTTAATTCAACTTTATTTTTAGGAAACATTCCAACTTCATCTAATTCATATTCCACATTTGGTTCAATTTTTTCTATACAATCTTTGGTATTATTCATGTCATTTGGATGAACACTAATGGTTAATTCACCATCAACATTCTCAAATTCAATTGGTTCGATTCCAGCTTCTAATAATGTTTCAAAGATTTCTTCTTCTTTATTTGTTTTAAAAGATATGATTGCTAAGTAGTCATAATTGTAGGCAACAGAATTGGTTACTCCTAAACTTTTATGAACTTTGTTAAAAGCTGCTCGTACCATACCAACTGTTCTATTTACGTTATCCGTTAGAGTTTTGATAATCAAAGTTGATGCTCCGGGACCAAATCCTTCATAAATTACTTCATGATAGTCTTCGCCACCTACACCCTTTGCTTTATCAATTGCTCTATTAATAATATCACTTGGTACTTGAGCTTTTTTGGCTTTTTCAACAATTCTTTTTAAAAAAACGTTACTTTCTATTTCTGGTACACCTTTTTTGGCTGCTAAATAGATTTCTTTAGCAAATGTTGAATAAGTTTTTGCTTTTATTGCTCCTGTTTTTTGAATACTTGCTTTTCTTACTTCATAAGCACGTCCCATAATATCACTCCAAACTTTTCAAATTATAACACTTCACACCATTATTTGTCTACTGTTAAAAGAAAAATCTTAAATCTCTAATATAATTATAAACAAAATGATCTTTCTTTTTATATTCTTTTTTTATTTTTTTTATTACTTTTTTTACATTGTAAATTTCATAATAATTAAATTCTTCTTTTTTCATAATATATTCTAAAGCTTTTATTGTTGTGTCTTTAAAACTGGTTCCATTTAAAAAATGTTTGACACGACGATATTCATATTTTGATACTTTACGATTTAACCATTTAAAATATTTTTTATCTTTTACTTTAAATACATAATTATCGCCATCTAAATTTTTTAGTACTTTTATTGTATCATAATATCCCATTTTAATATTTTCATCAATTCTTTTAGGATCTAAATCTAATACTCCACCCAAACTTCTTTTTGGTTCAATGACAACTACATCTGCATCACTATCATATTTTTGGTGGATGCCTACACCATGGATTTTAATTAAATATACTTTGGCATATCCTTTTTTTAAAAGCATATTTACAGGTCCAACATCATAAAACCCACCATCTAAATAGTAATTGTCATCAATTAATTTCTCCATCTTAAAAATAGGCAAACAACAACTGGCAATAATATAGTCTTTTATTTTATCTTTTTCCATGTCTTTTTTAAATAAATAAATGGGTTTAAAATCTTTTAATCTTACTGTTACTAAACCGAAATCAATATTACTATTTATTAATGCATCTATATCTAATTCTTGGTCAATTAATTCTCTTACTCCTTTTAATTCTATGCCTTTGTTAGCTATAATATTTATAATATTAATTAATAATGATTTAAAATATTTTAAATTAATCTTATTTTCTTGAATGGCTTCTACATATTCATTCGTAAAACCAAATATTTCACCCATATTACTATTTCGCCAAATTCTTGGTAGTTCTGCGCCTTTTCCACTAGCTATAACTGCACCATTTAAAGCACCAATACTAGTGCCACATACACCATCTATTTTGATACCGCACTCTAAAAAAGCAATATATGCTCCAGCTTGATAAGAACCTCTAACTCCCCCACCTTCGAGTGCTAGGCCAATCATTTTTCTTTCCTTTTATGGAAAATAGTAAAGGGCTTTTTTAAAATTCTTGTAAATCTTCCTCTATTTTTCCGATTTAAAAATATTACAATAGGTTTGGCAAAAATTTTAGCCAGTTTTCTTCCTTTTACTTGTCTTTTTAGGCGCATATAATAAGAAGACATCGAATCACTTCTAAATTCTAATATATCTTCTAGGCTCCCACTATCTGGATAAGTATGTCCATAGAAATTTTTGTCAACAAAAAGAGTTGTCAAAATATATTTGAAACTTAAGCCATATGTTTTTAATACATTGATTAAGATATTTCGATAAGTTTCGGTGGTCATCTCACCGCCAGTTCCATTCCATATCTTTTTATTTAATTCACGGGTATGGTTTAGGGCACTTGTAAACAAATAACCAGCATCATTATCGGTAATTGCTTCTACTTTACTATTTAATTTGACATTATACATAAATGCCCCATTTTTAGGATTCGTTAAAATAAGTGGTAATCTGATAATGATATAATTTTTTACTTTATCTTTTATTAATTTTTCTACTTTTAATTTTGTACTGCTGTAATAATCGAGTGGTGTTAAATGAGGCTTTGTAGCAACGGTAGGATTTTCTACATCTCCATAAACAGTTGTTGATGAAGCATAGATAAAATAAGCATCTGGATTATACATGTTCATCGCTTTAATGATATTTTCCGTTCCTTTATAATCTATCGCTTCACTTATATTTTTTTTGATATCCGCGATAGGAGGCATAATACCCGCTAGATGAATAATATAATCATGATCTCTTACTAAAGCATCCATTAAAACGGAATCATTCATATCACCATATATTAAATTAATACGACGTCGATACTTTTTTAGCCTTTTTTGACTGTTTTTATTACGTAAATCTAAAGCAGTAATTTCGTATTTTCCTTCACTTAATAAATATTTGATGACGCCAATTCCTACAGAACCACCGGCACCAGTTACTAATACTTTTTTCAAATTAACACTCTCCTAAATCACAAAAGATATTACAATAATTATAACGCCTATTATTAAGCCAATTATTGTTTCTTTTTTCTTTTTATTTTGCCAAATTTCCGGTAACAATTCTAATAAAGATATATAGATCAACATACCTAATGTAATAATACTAATAATTGCTAAAACTAAATCAGAAATATTTCCTATTATTAAGAAAATTAATCCTCCTATAAAACTTGATAATGTTAAAACACCAATCAAAAATTTGTTTTTATGAATATCTAGAGAACTAAAAATTGTTGTTCCTAAAGGAATGTTGTGTAAGGCTACTGATATACATATCATCAAACCTACTTCAAAATTATTTAGGGCCATCCCGGCAATAGCAAAGCCTTCTAATAAATTGTGAAGTATTAAACTAATTAAAGTGAGCGTTCCAATATGATTTATATGGGAAATATGCTCTCGTTTATCAATCTCATCATCATGATGTTCGTGATGGTGATCAGGAATAAAGAAATCTAATACTTTTAATACTAATATTCCTAAAATACCGAATATGGCTATTATAAGAATTTTAAAACTTAAATCATAACTTTCTAATAATTCTAAAATCTCTGGTATTAAATCCATCACTAGTAGATTAATGATAATTATAAATGCTAAAGCTATACTAAAGGCATTTAACTTTTCTTTACTTTTTATCTTTAAGGATATTAATCCTCCAATTAAGAAAAATACTCCTGTAATTAATGTTAAAATTAAGCCATAATATTTATCCATAATTAAACACCCATCCTAATTATACCTTTAATTAGGAATTTAGGCAAATAATTTTGTAAAGAAAAACTATGTTTATTTAAAAATAAACATAGTCTGGTATGGAAGTAGAAGTTAAAAATACATCTATTAACTTCTACTTCATTAGTATATCATATATTTCTAAAATATACAATAGGCTAAATTTAACTTTTTACATTTTTTTACCAATTAAAGATATCATTAATATCATTTGAGGTATTTGATATGTCATCTACTAGGCTTCCTACTAGGGTTGCCCCAACAATTAAGAAAGCAACAACGATCATAACAATCCAGAAAGTAATTAAGCCAGTAACTGCATAGCTTCTTTTGTCTTCTTTTACTTTTGTTTCAGCATTAAAGCCTAAAATAAAGTTGAAGAAACAGAATAAACTAATGATTAAAGTAGCTATTGTACCTAATACATTTAATAAAGAAACATTAAGTAATAAAATAATAGACATTCCTAGGTAAACAAATACCATTGGAGCATTACTTGTAATGTAAAGATTAAATGCTTTTTTAAATGTAAAGTTATTATTTTTAGTAATTTTTGCTACTACAAGAGCTGCAACTACTGGTAATATAGCCATAATTGCATAGATTAAAATTCCATAAATGAAAATTTGAAAGTAAGGAACATCTACACTTGTACTACTATAACTCCATAATGAGTTTGCTGCACTTTCTACTCCTTTTGCAACACTAGAAAATGTTGCCATTAAATATAGAGCAAAAGATATTGCAAGAATTATTATTAAAATAATACTTTTGTTGCTACTTTTACTATTTGCTTCTTCACTAACTGTAGTAAATGGCTTTTTAAATACATTTAAAATTGTATGCCAAATATCTTTTCCAGTATTTACAATAGCATCTCCATTTATAGAGCTTGCTCCAGTACTTGCATTTTCATTTGCAGTACAATCACATACTTCTCCTTCCTTTAATTCTTTACCACATTTGGTACAGAATCTTTTTTCTACTTTAACTTCTTCAACTGCTTCTTTCTTTGGTGTACTTTTCTTTGTTGTTTCTTTTTTTTCTTCAGCCATTTTTACTCACACTCCTTTTTCCTATTTATATAAATATGGCTCAACTAAGTAAATATAGAAATTTGCCCAACCATCAGGTTCACTTTCGGTTACAAACTCTATTCTTAAATCATCAACATCAGTGACATCAATACTGATTTCACTATTTAATTCCCCTGTTTTAGTAATTTCACCAGAGCGATATAATTCTTTATCATCACCGTAAATTACTATCTCACCACTAAAATCTGAATCCCAATCTGGGCCTCTAACAATCGTTGCTTTAAATGTTTTATATTCATTATTTAAGCGATATACTCTGCTTACTGTTTCACCATCAAAGCGAAAACTTACATAACTATCATATTCTTGATCATTAATCGTAATTCGATAAGATGAATCACTTGTTCCACTCGTTGATGATACTAAATATTTAGATGTTAAACTATCTGGTAGTTTTTCTTCATAAGATGATTTTAATTCTTCTAATTCATTGTACTCATCACTACCATATTCTAATGCTTCCATAGAATTATCAATCATATCCATTACACTATTGGTTTCTAAATTGGTTTCTAATTCTTCAGCATAAGCTTTTGTATATTCTACAATTTTACTAACTGCGTTGTTATATAAAGATTGATATTCTTCTGTTGTACTTAAATCAATACTGTTTTTATATTGATTATTTTCAAGATATTCAATTTGAGAAAGATAGGCATTTAACATTTCTTCATTCGTAGCATCATCACCTAAATTAGTTAATTCTTCTGCACCACTTTTTAATTCTTCTAATTCATCTTTTAGATAATTGTTTACAAATTCTTGGGCTTCTTCATAATAAGAATCACTCTCAATTACTCTGCTGTAATAATTATATTTTTCAGCATCATCTTCAGCTTCTACGGCATTAAAATAATCTTCTTTAGAATTATATAATTCATAAATTTCTTCGTAATAATTATAATATTCTTCATATGTTAAAACATATTCTAAACCATTAAAGTAACTATAAATTTCTCTTAAAATATTATATAATTTGTTAAACTCTTCTGTTAAATCTTCTTCACTTCCATAAGATTTATTAAAGTTTTTTACCCAATTATTGATAGTTTTGCTTATTTGATTTGAAATATTATCTAATGTATCTTCATTGTCTTTGTTATTTCTAAGGATGTCTCCAATTTTTATTAATTCATCATTACCATAATTTTCTTTGTAATTGTTATAGTAACTTGTTAGATAATCTTCTACCTTTTTAACTGGATTATTTAAAAGAATGGCTAAAGTAATAATAGCAGCGATAATAATAAGAAGTCCTATCCCAATTCCAACTTTTACTTTTTTTGGTGTTCTTCTGAATTTTTCTTTTATATTTACTAATGTTTGACTTTTACCTTTCTCTGAATTTTGCTTTGGTGATTCTTCTAATTTATTTCCACACTTTTCGCAAAACTTAGCACCTACTTTATTTTTTGTACCACATTTTTCACAAAAAATAATGTCATTTGCTTTTTCTTTATCATTATTTGTATTTTGCTTTTCTTGTTTTGGCTTCTTTTTAGTTTTTTCTGGTTCCTCTAATTTGTTTCCACATTTTTCACAGAATTTAGCTCCTGATTTATTTTTGGTACCACACTTACCACAAAACATAAATTCACTCCTTACTTTCTTTAACTAAAAATATTTTACAATATTTTAAGTATAAAATAAATACCTTTTTGTCATTTTTTTGTTTTTTTTAATTGATCATTTTATTAATAATTTCACAATTATTTTTTATTCGTTCATTATCTGGAGCTAAATCTAAGGCTTTTTGCATATATAATAAACTTTTTGGATATAGTTTTAAATTATAACATATCAGTCCCATTAACTCATAAATATACTCATTCCATGCGAAAGCTTCATTAATATAAATTGGTGCTTTTTCTTTAATTAAAAAGGCACATTCCATTAATTCATAAGCCTCTTCAAATCTTTCTTCATCTAAATATATTTGGGCTAATTCTACATAACCTTCTCTTAAATAGGAAGCTTCTTTAATAGCATCCTTATACCACATTTCAGCTTCTTTAGGTCTATTTAATCCCATGTAACATCTAGCTATAAAACGCATAGAGGCACATCTTTCGGCATCCCATTTCGATGTCGGTAAATTTAAATGCTTTATTAATGTATCAATTCCTTCATTCCATTTACCATAATACATGTATTCTCTTCCTAAATAATGCATATTTCGGTCATCATTCGGATCTTCTTCGACACTCATTTCGAGTAGCGGTAAATAATTACTTCTTGATTTATTATTGTCAGGATAATGATTTAAAATAACATTTTCACAAGATACTTCAACTTCATTTGGCTTCGCTTTTAGTATTTCATGAACTGGATGATACCAGCTATATCCCTCTCTTCTATGAATTTTGTTTTGCATAAAAGTTGTTGCTGGTTTCCCATATTCATCAAAACTCCAGTTATAAGTATATCTTACTCTATCAACATTTTTGTTCCATACACTTTCAAGTTTTTCTCGCCAACCTTCTTCAAATACTTCATCTAAATCTGTACATACACAAATATCTGTATCAAGTGGTACTAATTCTAAGGATTTATTTCTAGCTACATCAAATCGCCATGGAGTAATAACTTCTTGTTTTACTGTTACACCTAAATCAGTCAATAATTTCACGGTATTATCAGTAGAGCCAGTATCTAATACATATATAGCATCTGCTTCTTTCATAGAATTAACCCATCTCTCTATGAACTTTTCCTCATTTTTACTTATTGCATAAACGCAAACCTTATATTTATTCATAATTTCACCCACTATAGTTTATGTTTATAAGTTTGTTATTATCATATTAAAATCCTAAATCATATAATAAAAGTGTAGCTAAAAGAAAAAGAAACTAAAAAATATGATCATTTGCCATCTTTATTTTTTTCGTGTTACATATAATATAGAAGAAAGGAGATAAAAAAAGTGAATAATAATTTACAACGAGCACAAGCTTATATTGACTGTTATAACAAAAATCATCCTAATTCGGGGTGCTGTTGCTGTTTTGGGCCGACTGGACCTACTGGACCGACTGGACCAGCAGCTGCAACAATAACAGTTAGTACTACTACTACTTCTGATCCCGGAAGTGCTGCTAGTGTAATTAATACTGGTACTTCTTCTAATGCTGTTTTAGAATTCACTATACCTAGAGGTGCTACTGGGCCTACAGGTGCTACTGGAGCTACTGGACCTACCGGGCCTATAGGTGTCACTGGGCCGACTGGGCCAACCGGGGCAACAGGTGCTACAGGTCCTGCTGGGACTGGAGCTACTGGTGCTACCGGACCGACTGGACCTACTGGACCGACTGGGCCTGCTGGAACTACTACTACTCCTGTTTTAAGCATTGGGACTGTTACTACTGGTGCTCCTGGTTCTACTGCGACTGCTTCTATTACAGGAGTTTCCCCAAATTTTTTTCTTAATTTAACAATTCCTCAAGGGCCGACTGGTTCTACTGGTGCTACTGGATCAACAGGATCTGCTGGTGCTACTGGTGCCACTGGACCTACCGGACCTGCTGGTGCTACCGGTGCCACTGGACCTGCTGGTGCTACTGGTGCTACCGGACCGACTGGACCTGCTGGTGCTACTGGTGCTACCGGACCTACCGGACCTGCTGGTGCTACTGGTGCCACTGGACCTACCGGACCTGCTGGTGCTACCGGACCTACTGGACCTGCTGGTGCTACTGGCGCTACCGGACCTACCGGACCTGCTGGTGCTACTGGGGCAACTGGACCTACCGGACCTGCTGGCGCTACTGGTGCTACCGGACCTACTGGACCTACCGGGCCAACTGGACCGACTGGACCGACTGGACCATAATAAAAGTCAAGAGTTTTATCTCTTGGCTTTTTCATTACTGTTTTAAGAATAGTATTCAAGATAATATCCATCAGTAATATATTTTTAGGATTTCCTTAGATTAATCTTGTATCCTAATGCTTTTTTATTTAGCCTTAACCAAATAGTAAGTTTAAAAGGATATTGGGCGCACACCATACGTGTTAGTCACGTTGTTGTTGCCATTGAGGTTGCCAGTCGAATTCACATTGAACACGCGAGCATTGCCGCTGTTAAAGCGATTCGGAGACAACTAACAACTTATTAGATTAACCTATATAATTATAGCATCACTTTATATGCTGTTACAAATATATCTTTATTTGTTGTATATTCTAATATATACTTATCTTTCTTTTTTACTATTAATAAGCCTATAGTCTTATTATGATTAGCCTTTTTTAGATGTTTATCAACTAGATAAACATAATGTTCTAGTTGTCCTATATCTTTAGGAATTGCTTCTCTTGTTTTTAATTCTAGTACAACATATGCGTTTAATTCTACATTAAAAAATAATAAATCTATTTTAAATGTATGATTATCTTCTTTTATTTTATATTCATGACCAGCTAGAGTAAATCCCATACCTAGTTCTAAGAATTTATCTTCTAACATATTGATAATATATTTATGTAAAGCTTTCTCATCTAATTTATTAGTTTCTTTGTTTGCTTTAATTAAAATAGGGTCTTTTATCATATCTTCTATGGTTAGTGAAGTTGAATTATTACTATCAATCAATTTAATGTTTTCCTTATCAGCATATGATAAGCGATCATATGCTTTACTTTTTATTAATTCTCTTAGTTCTCTTACAGATAAATTATTTAATATTACTTGATTAATATAATAGTTTCGTTCATTCTCATTTTTGATAGGAAGTAAATATCGATAATGAGTCCAGTTCAAAGTGGGGCTCACTGCGCCCCATTTTGGATAAAGCAAATAAAATTGGCGCATTTTCCGAAGTTCTCTGGCGCTATAACATTTTCCGTATTTTAGTTCTAATTTTAAAGACCATTTTTTAATTAAATCATCACCATATTTGGCTCTTTTACTACCGCCTTGCGCTTCTATTAACAAACATCCAATATTCCAATTCATTAAAAGTTTTTCACTATTATCTTGTAGGGTGCGTACTTTGTGATTTATTTCATAACTTTCAATTAGTTCTTTTATTTCTAAATAATACTTATCCACTTGTAACCTCCTGAGTAACTAGCTTATATCATAATTTATTTAATAAGTAAATATTTCTAAATCAAGATGGTTACAAGTTTTGTTTTCTGCGACAATATCTCTTAAAGTTTGTGTAAAGTAAAAAGATAGAGTTTCACTCTATCCAATATTGTTTAATTTTAAATGCAAGATTTAAAATATCAATATTATCTATTTAGGAATTATCCATAGGTTAATCTTGTATCCTAATGCTTTTTTATTTAGTCTTAACCAAACATTAAGTTTAAAAGGATATTGGGCGCACACCCCGCGTGTTATCCACGTTGCTGTTAGTGAGGTTGCCAGTCGAATTCACAAGGAACACGGTAGCATTGCCATACGTGTTCGGAGACAAATGTAAGCCTTCTTTTTTTAGATTAACCTATATAATTATAGCATTATTTTATAAAAAAGCAAAAGGTAGAGCTTTCTCTACCCTAATATTGTTTTAACTTTAAATGCTAGATTTAAAATATCAATATTATCTATTTAGGATTAATCCATAGGTTAACCTTGTATCCTAATGCTTCTTTACTTAACCTTAATCAAGTTTTGAGTTTAAAAGGATATTGGGCGCACACCAATCGTGTTATTCACGTTGTTCCAGTTGAGGTTGCCATTCGAATTCACAAAGAACACGTTAGCATTTGGATAGTTATACGGAGACATGTCACTTGATTAGATTAACCTAAAAGAAAGATTTTTTATAATCCTCCACCTGAACCAAAGGAATCTAGCTCTTCTTGAGTTACAATAACTGTAATTCTCATTCTTCTATTACCACATATAAATAGTGCTTCTCCTTGGTTATAATATTTAATACTATCTTTTTCTGACTCATTTAAATCAATTAGTTTGGCTAAGTCGTCCACAGCTTGTTTACGTAAGCCCATTACTAAATAGTAAGAAGCATTATCAAATATTGCTTTACCATGAACAATCATGTTTGGAGCAGCAAAATCGGTTGGCTGCTGCGTAATAATAATTGTACCAGTGTTGTATTTTCTTGAACGTCTTTGAATTTGAGCTAAGAATTCTGCACCCAATTCATTTCTGCTCGATAATAATACATGAGCTTCATCAACCATCATAACAGTATTTACATTTTTATCTAATGTTAATCCCCAAGCATACTTAAGGATGTTGAAGAATAATGTATTTTTAATATTTTCATCACTATTCATTAATTCTCTAATATTGAAGACAATAAAATCACTGTTAAATCTAAGAGTAGTATGACCAGTAAAATAATAACGTAATTCTTTGGTGAGTGGTCTTATCTTTAACTCTAAGCGTTCAATAACATCTTTTTCACGAGTAGCATCTGGCATTGATAAAAGTCTTCCTTTTATTGTTGCATATACATCATCAAAAGTTGGATAATCAGCACTAGTGATTTTCGTGAAATCCGTATCAAAATCTATTTTATATCTTTTGTAAGTATCTTGAACAATTTCACTAAACATCGTTAAAACATCTTCTTCAATATCTGGATATAAGTATTTCATGAATGCTTTTAATTGTTGAAGTGTTCTTGTTAAAATCGTATATCCAAGTCCTTGAGATATTTCTTCTTCATCAGCATCCACAACGACTTCAAGAGGATTGATCATTCCAAAGTCGCCACCTTTTCCTAAATCTAGGAAATCTCCTCCTAAGGAATGTGCCATTTCTTCTAGTTCACCTTCAGGATCGATACATACCACTTTACAGCCATTACGAAGATGAGTTCTAAGTAGTAATTTAGCAGCGGTTGATTTTCCTGAACCAGAAGTACCAAGTAAAATCATGTTGGCATTATTACGATTATTTTCTTTTTTGATTTGATATAAGAATTGATTAAATAATACTACACCACCTGAGAAATCGACACCAAAAAGTGTAGCATCTCCAGGATCTTTTACACTGTCAAAGACAAATGGGTACATAGCGGCAACCGTAATAGATGGGATTGGTGTTCCAATTCTTGTTTCAATATCTTGTTTAGGGAATATTGGAATAATTGATTTTAATACTTTTTCTTGTTCAAACATTAAAGAAATACCACGCATACCTAAAGCATCTAAATAAGTACGTACTTGCATTTTCTTTAACTCTAAATCTTCTTTTGAATCTGCGCTAATCATGATGTGCATTTGGAAATCAAAGATTCTTGCTTGAGTTGCAGCAAGCATAGATATGAATTGTTCAAGGGACTCATAGTCTTGACGAATACGTTCTTGAATGGTTTTATCTCTTTCATTTTGATAACGCATTTTTAAATCTGCTATTTCTTTATTTAACATTCTTTGTAATGTACTAAATTCTATTGGAATATGTTTAATTGCTACTTTTACCCCACTAATGCTGGTAATATCAGACAAATAGCCAACATAAATACTTTTAGGGTAAGATATAATTGTCATGATTGTACAATATTTGCCACCTAAAGTAAATTCCGTTGGTTTAAACTCCATTCCTTTTGGAGCTATTTCACTTTTTAGTTTTGCCATTAGCTCATCACCGTCCCAAATGTTGTATGAACACCACCATTTAAGAAGTTATCTAAAATCATTCTTAAATCATCGTTTGATACTTGATTGGAATTAAGTCCAGAGTTTGCTAACCCACTGATTAAAGTATGGAGATTTTTTTGAATTAATTCCATTCTCTTTTCTTTAAATAATATGAAATATTCTGTATCAACGACATTGTATTCAGCACTCATAAACATATTTGCTTTGTTAATATCTTCCATGATTAATTTCTTTTGAATTGGACTATCTGTATTGTTATATAAAATTTGTAAGTTTGATAAATATAGGCCAATATCTACAGGACGATCAGCGATAATTAACCAAAATTCAAAACTAATAGAATTATAAAAATTTCTTAAATTACCAATAATAGCGTTTT
>CAMMXG010000019.1 GCA_946500895.1 uncultured Mycoplasma sp.
TGAAGGTGAAAATTATGAATGGACAGAAATGTACAAAGAATTCGCTGAAGTAGCACGTGAAGAAGGATTTGACCGTATTGCAAAATTATTTGAAGGTGTAGCAGCGATAGAAAAACACCATGAAGAAAGATACTTAAAATTAGTTGGTAATATTGATGACCATCTAGTATTTGAACGTGGTGAAGAAGTTGTATGGATTTGTCGCAACTGTGGACATATTTATGTTGGTAAGGAAGCTCCAAAAGTTTGTCCTGTATGTGCTCATCCCCAAAGTTTTATGGAACTTAAAGCAGAGAACTATTAATTTAGTTCTTTTTTTAATTTATAAGTTGTAATAAATATATCTTTATTCGTTGTATATTCAAGGATATATTTATCTTTCTTTTTTACTATTAATAAACCAATAGTTTTATTATGATGATTCTTTTTTAAATGTTTATCTACTAAATGAGTATAAAACTCCAATTGACCGATATCTTTAGGTAAAGCTTCTCTAGTTTTTAATTCAACAACTATAAATGAATTTAACTCATAATTAAAAAATAATAAATCAATTTTAAATGTATGATTATCTTCTTTTATTTTATATTCATGTCCTGCTAAAGTGAAACCCATACCCAATTCTAAAAATTTATTTTCAAGCATTTCTATAATATACTTATGTAAAGCTTTCTCATCTAATTTATTAGTCTTGTTATTAATTTTAATTAAAATAGGGTCTTTTATCATATCTTTTATAGTTAATGAAGTAGAATTATTGCTATCTATTAATCTAATATTTTCTTTATCAGCATATGATAATCTATCATATGCTTTACTTTTTATTAATTCTCTTAGTTCTCTTACTGATAAACTATTTAATATTACTTGATTAATATAGTAGTTACGCTCATTTTCATTTTTAAGAGATAATAAATATCGATAATGGGACCAATTCAATTGTGTACACAGTGTGTTCACTTTTGGGTATAAAACATAAAATTTACGATAAAGCATTAAGTTTCTTCGAGAATAATTTTTTCCGTATATTTTAGATAACTTTTCGCCCCAAAGATTAATTAAATTATCACCATATTTGGCTCTTTTAGCACCACCTTGCGCTTCTACTAACAAACGTCCGATATTCCAGTTCATTTGTAATTTTTCACTATTATCTTGCAGTACACGTACTTTATGATTAACTTCATAAGTCTCAATTAAAGTTTTAATCTCATTATAATACATTTTTTCCTTCATCAAAATCCCCTTTACTACAAAGAATATATCCATTATATAATGATGTAATATTTATAGCTAGGGGATAATTTTGACAAGTTTTGTCTGAATTTGTCATCAAACAAACCAAAAGCCTCAAGTTTAATTTTGAGGCTTCTTTACTTAATCTTAATTGGGCACACAACTGTTGAGCTTATTAGTGCTTTTTTCCTACTATTAATTTACTTCCTTACAAAGGGTTATGGTTTTAGTAAAAAGGGAGTTTATTAATGGAACTAAAAGTAAAGAACAATTAATTAATTCTTTCTTATTGACTGGAAATATGCTAGAATAATCATCTAAGAGGGATTATTATGAATGAGACAATTTTAAATTTAGCTTTATCATCACTACCACGCATTTTACTGGAAGATATTTTCTTTCAGAACTTATGCAATCAAATATCCCTTGACTTTAAATTATATGAAAAAATTGAACTAAGAGATTGGATTTATCAAAGTTTAAAAAAGATAGAACCGCTAGTAGATAAATATTTTTGTGCAAGTAAATCTAAGAGTGAATTATTAAAAATGATGTTATTTTACCCCAATAATCTTCTTAGTTTCCATATCACTGAAGAAAATGGTAACTATATTACGAAAGTGAAATTAACAGATGGCGAAGAAATAACAATGATAGAATTTACCAAAAAATTAAGTGAATCAAAAATAAAAATAGTAAAAAAGAAAATGAATAATGGTTTAATAACAGAATATAAAAGTGACATTTACTATTATGACGAATTTTATCATAAAATTCATAAGACAGAAAGTTTAAATGAAATATTAAAAGACTTCAGTAATTTATTTTATATTCCGGAAGAACTAGCTTTAGTTTTTTATAAGAATTTTGATAAATATCAAGTCCAGTTAAATCGTGAGAGAATACTCAGCGAAATAGAATTAGATAATTTAACAAGACCAGAAAGAGAAGAATACACTTTTACAGAGCCAATTTTTTTAGGAATTTTAGAAGAATCCTTAATGATATCTTCAGATTTAAAAGAAACAGATATTATTTTGGAACTTAAGAAGCAAATTAAAGAAGAGGTAGTAGTATTCTCTAATCCTTTATTTGAAAGCCTCATCAAATATTATACAGGTTTTAATGCCGGATTAATTTCTACAAAGGGAATCATTATTGGCAAAGAAGGAGAACACTATAATGAATATCAAGTTATAATAGACAACAGCAAAATAAACATGAAAAGAACAATCATATCAAAAGAAAAAGCTCAAGAACTATTTTTTCGAAGTGATAATAATTTAGCCAGTGAAAATTTAAAAGAATTTTTTGGTATATCAAAAATGAGATAAAAATGAATGGGAAGTTAAAATTAAGATTGAATTTTAAGAAAGATAGTGCTAAAATAGGTTCATAAACGTTGATTAGGTTTTAAGTAGTAACTTTAAGTTCTTAAAAAAGAGAAAAAGTAACAAAGGCTGAGATTACTTTTAGATAAATAAAGTTATGAAGTTCAAACTTAGGAGTTTTAATAGTATGTCGTGCTATAAACGAAAGAGTGCTAGATATTCTAGAATTTGGGTGGTACCGCGGATATAATTCGCCCCAATGTTCTAGAATTTTTTTATTTTAGGAGGAAAGTTATGGAAGAAAAATTAACAAAGTTAAAAGAAGAATTAACAAATAAGTTAACAAGTGCCACAAAAGAAGCTGATATATTAAATATTAAATCAGAGTTTGTTGGCAAAAAAAGTGAAATATCAAATATCTTATCAAGCTTAAAAGATATGAGTATTGAAGACAAGAAAAAATATGGTAGTCTAATTAACAATACAAAAAAAGAGATGGAAAGTCTAGTTAATGAAAGACTAGAAGAATTAGAAAATAAGAGTAATATTACTTTTGATGATACAGTTGATTTTGAGGTTGAAACAGGTTCACTTCATCCAGTAACAATTATTGCTCATGAAATTACAGATATTTTAAAAAGAATGGGATTTACAGTTGTATCAGGTCCGGAAATGGAATCAGAATATTATAACTTTGAAGCATTAAACGTACCGAAAGATCACCCAGCAAGGGATATGCAAGATACATACTTTTTAGATAATGGTATGCTTTTACGTACCCAAACAAGTGATAATCAAATTCATGCAATGGAAAACTATGGAGCACCACTTCGAATTTGTGCACCAGGAAGAGTATTTAGAAATGAAGACTTAGATGCAAACCATGAAAATACTTTCTACCAAATTGAGGGTATGGTTATTGATAAAGGAGTTACGATTGAAAACTTACTTTATGTAATGCAAAATTTACTTCGTGAGATATTTCATGAAGATGTAAAAGTTCGTTTAAGACCAGGCTTCTTCCCATTTACGGAACCAAGCTACGAAATGGATATGTCATGTTTAATTTGTGGTGGCAAAGGTTGCCCAACGTGTAAAAACAGTGGTTGGATTGAAATGGTTGGAAGTGGTATGATTCATCCCAATGTCCTTCGCGCTGGTGGCATTGATCCGGAAGAATATACTGGCTTTGCCTTTGGCTTTGGCTTAACCAGACTTGCCATGATGAAATATAAAATTAATGATATCAGAGTCTTAAATAGTGGAGATATTCGTTATTTAAGTGAATTCAATATAAAGTAGGAGGTTATATATGTTAATATCATGTAATAAATTAAAAAGTCATATTAAAAACCCAGAAGACATTGATTGGCTAAATATATGGGATACATTTACTTTAAGAACTGCGGAAGTAGAAAATGTTGAAGTAAAAGGTAATAAATTTGATAATGTTGTTGTCGCAGAAATCATCGAATGTGAAGAACACCCAGATAGTGATCATATGCATGTATTAAAAGTAGATGCAGGAGATAAAGAACCAATACAAGTTGTATGTGGAGCGCCAAATGTACGTGTTGGCCTAAAAACAGCTTATATACGTGTTGGTGGACACATTGATGGGGTAGAAATTAAAGCAAGACCACTAAGAGGAATTTTATCAAATGGTATGTGTTGCAGTGGAAGAGAACTAGGAATAAGCGATAATCATGATGGCATTATGGAATTACCTAATGATTGGAGTGTTGGTAAGGATATCAAAGAATACTTACCAATAGATGATATTATTGTCGAAATTGATAATAAATCTCTTACGAATAGACCAGATCTTTGGGGACACTATGGAATAGCTCGTGAAATATGTGCTATCACCAATCATGAGTTATTACCTTTAGATATTTTAGAAATTAAAAATGATAAAGAAGATTTAGATATTGTAATTAAAGACAATAACTTATGTTACCGTTATACTGGATTAAAGATTGAAAATATCAACAATAACAAAACACCATTTGATATGCAAATATTTTTATACTATGTTGGTATGCGTTCTATTTCACTTTTAGTTGACCTAACAAACTATTTAATGATGGAACTTGGAGAGCCTATGCATGCTTTTGATGCAAGAGTTGTAAAAAATATTGAAGTAGGATTAGCAAATGAAGGAGATACTTATACAACTCTAGATGGTGTGGAAAGAAAACTAACAAATGAAATGTTAATGATTAAAAATGGCGACAAATATTTTGGTATTGCTGGTGTTATGGGAGGTTTAGATAGTGAGATACTTCCTGATACAACGAGTGTTTTCCTAGAAAGTGCCTGTTTTAATGCCGGATCTATTAGAAGATGCGCAGCAAAACTAGGACTTAGAACAGAAGCTTCAGCTCGTTATGAAAAAAGTTTAGATCCAAATATGACAGATTTAGCCATAAAAAGACTAGCCTATCTTTTAAAAGAACAAAATCCTGACATGGTTATTGCGTCTAATCTAACTGATGTCTATCCCACAAAACTAGAAGAAGAGCAAATTGTTCTTGATAAAAAAACACTTTCTATCTATATGGGTAGAACTCTAGAAGATGAAGTAGTTAAAAATATTTTAGAGAGTCTTGGATTTAAAGTGACGGTTGCTTCTGATTATTATGATGTAACAGTTCCAACATTTAGAGCAACAAAAGACATCAAGATAAAAGAAGATTTAATTGAAGAGATAGCAAGAATTTATGGATTAGAAAACTTTGTACCAAAACCACTTAAACTCGATTTAACCATTACTGAGCATGAAACAATATACAATGAGGAATATGAGATTAAAGAACTATTAGCTAAAAAATATGATATGCATGAAGTCCATAGCTATATCTGGTATGATACAGAAACTTTAAAAGAATTAAATATTGAAAAGAAAAACGTATCTGTTCTAGGAAAAGAATCAAACAACATTTTAAGAGATGATTTAAGTTTATCTCTAATGAATATTGTTCGTGAAAACTTTAAAAATTATTCTAAGTTTGGCATCTTTGAAATAGGTACAGTCATTCAAAATAATGAAAATAAAAGAGTTTTAAGTATTATTCTTACTGATAATGAAAAGAATTTAGAAGCGATTTATAACAAGGCGAAAAGTATTGTAAAATATTTATTTAAAGTCTTAAAAAATAAAGAAGTAACTTTTACAAATAATGTAAATGAATTAACTTATTATGATGATGCTTTAGGAAAAATAATAAATGTTGATGATAGTAAAATAGGTGTATTAAATGTTTTAAATAAATCATGTACAAATAAATTAAGTAAGAAAAAAGCAGTTGTAACAATTGATATTGATTTTGATAAATATGTAAAACTAAATAAAGAAGATATTTTATCAAAAGAAATTAGTAAATATCCAGAAGTAGAACTAGATTACACCATTATTTTAGAAAACAAAAAATATGAAGATTTAGACAAAGTATTAAAATCATTCATGAGCAAATTAATAAAAAATTATCGTTTAGTAGAAGTTTATGAAAACAAATACTTAATTAGATATACGCTTGGAAGTGACACAAAAACACTAGAACAAAAAGAGTTACAAACATTTAAAGAACGGTTTATTGACCATATTAAAGATAATGGCCTAACTATTTTAGAATAAAAATTTGACAAGAAGAAAAAAATATGCTATTATAAATGGCATCTTTTGGAAGGGGGATTTTAAAATGGATTATAAGATGTTACCACAAGATGCTGTAAAATACGAAAATGAAGTAAGAAACTATGTAAGTGGTTTATTAACGGCATCATTATCTGCAGGTGTTGATTTGGATCCAGCTAGGGAGCACACAAATTTAATGTTGCTTCAAAAACTTTTAGGGAATCCAGAACTTAGAGATGAAATTGTTGAAAGAATTGTAAATCATGGAATAAAATATTCTATGGTTTCTTACAAAACTAATTTAACTAGTGATGTAAGAGAAACAGTATTTATGAGAAAAATATATTCATTCTTAAGTATGTATCAAATTTCTCTATTAGCAGTTCATTTTGACAAACAAATTGAAGCTGAAAAAACACAAAAGCATTCTCGTTAGAATGCTTTTTTCATATTAAAAAGGTATTGCTTTAATGACATTTTTCTAGTATAATGATAACAGAATAGGGTGACAAGTTTATGGAAAACATAGAAACAAAAGATAATACTAAGAAAAGACTCATTTTAGCATCTTTAATTATTGTTGTATCTGTTGTAATTATAGGAATTAGCTTATCTTATGCATATTATTTAAATACAGTAGAAGAAGTTAATCCGGGAAATCAAGGAACAAGTATTACAAGTGGTGAATTAACAATGAATTTTACAACTGATAGATTAATTAATGCAAGCAGCGCTGGTTTAATTAATGATGCGAATGTTGTAACAGAAGGAGATTATACTCAATTTAGTGTATCCTTACCGGAGAATGCCGATGCTAGCACAGCTACTTATTCTTTATATTTAACAGAATTAACAATTACAGACAATTTAAAAAGCACTTATGTAAAGTGGGCGTTATATGATAGTACTGGAACAAGTGAGATAACAAGTGGAAATTTTGCCAGTGCTACAACTGGAACAAACTTACCATTACAAAGCAATATAACAATTAATCGTGGTGAAACCGATTCTTATCGCTTATATATTTGGCTAAGTAATGATGAAAATGTAAACCAAATTGATTTACTGAATGGTTCATTAAGTGCCAAAGTAGGATTTAGAGCAACAACAAATTAACTTAGACAGAGTTCTAAGTTTTCTTTTGGCATTATTTAGTATTTAATAAAAAGAAAAATTATGATATAATGATTCTAAACTAGTAGGAGGTATACATGAGATTTATTGAAATAAAAAATTGTTACAAAGTTTATAAAAATGGTGTCGCTGCTATTGCAGATTTAACACTTAGTATCAATAAAGGGGAATTTGTGTTTGTAATCGGAGCAAGTGGTTCTGGTAAATCTACTTTAATTAAAATGTTATATCGTGAAGAAAAGCCAACGAAAGGAACTGTCGAAATTGGGGGAATAAACGTTGGAAAATTAAGAAATAGAACTGTTTATAAACTAAGAAGAAAATTAGGTATTGTCTTCCAAGACTTTAAACTATTACCAAAACTAACAGTATATGAAAATGTAGCTTTTGCTCTAGAGTGCCTTGGAATGAAAGGAAGCGAAATAAGGCCAAAAGTAATCAAGGCTTTAGACCATGTTGGCCTAAAAGATAAACTTAGAAGTTTTCCAAACGAATTATCAGGTGGCGAACAACAAAGAGTATGTATAGCAAGAGCAATCGTTAATAATCCAAAATTATTAATTTGTGATGAACCAACTGGAAATCTAGATCCAAAGACTTCAAAAGGAATTATGGATGTTCTAGAAACGATCAACAAAGAGCTTGGAACCACGATCATCATGGCAACACACGATAAAGATATTGTTAACCGCATGAAAAAAAGAGTAATTGTCTTAGATAGTGGTGTATTATCACAAGATCATGAGAAAGGAAGTTATAAAGCAAGTGAAAGCATTTAGAATATTAGTAAGAAGCATAAGAGATTCCTTTAAAAGTGTATTTAGAAATTTTAGTTTAAGTATTGCCAGTATCTTGTGTACCACGATCACATTAGTTCTAGTAGCAATTGCGATTATTGTAACAGTAAACGTCAATCATATTACTAGAGATTTAGAAGAAGAATTGACGATTGTTGTCTATGCTGAAGCTGACACAACCGATGAAAGATTAAATGAAATTGAAGATGAAATTAATAATATTAGTGCTGTAGCAAATGTTGAGGCAAAAAGTAAAGAAGAATGGCGCTTAGAAATGCAAAGCTATTCTGATACTTTAAACACAACCTTAGATTATTTAGAAGAAAATCCTTTATTAGATTCATTTATTGTAACTGTTGAAGATGTAGATGACTTAAGACCGGTTGCTCTTGAAATAAGAGAATTAGATAATGTCGAAAGTGCTAATTATGGGGAAGGAATGGTTGAAGATATCATATCTGTTTTTGATATTATTCAAACAATAACTATTGTTATGGTAGCAGCTTTAATCGTTGTAACAGCCTTTCTAATTAGTAATACAATTAAATTAACAATATTTTCTAGACGAAGTGAGATTGAGATTATGCGTCTAGTTGGAAGTAGCAACACAAGTGTAAAATTACCATTTGTCTTTGAAGGATTTTTATTAGGTGTATTAGGTTCTATTATCCCAATTATTGTCATGATTTATGGATATTTAATTATGTATGAACAAATAAGTAATTCTTCATCATTTAGCATTATTGAATTAGTGAAACCAATGCCATTTGTACTATTCACTTCGCTAATTTTATTATTAATAGGTTCTGTTGTTGGTATGGTTGGTTCTGCCCGAGCTGTAAGGAAGTATTTGAAGATATGATAAAAAAAGGTTTAAATTATTGCTTAAGAATTTGTCTAATTTTGGCAGTAACTTTCTCTTATTTTGTAACACCAGATATAGTAGAAGCAGCAACAGCAGAAACTCTAGGCGATTTAAGAAGAGAATATGAATCTTTATTAGCAGAGAAAAATGAATATGATAGTAAAACAGAAGAAGCAAAGGCAGAAATTGAAAGAAAAAAAGCCGCCATAGCTAAAGCCGAAGAGGAAATTACCCAAGCAGAAGATGATTATGATGAAGCTGAATTAGCGATTATCGAATCAAATGAAAAAATTGCTTCTTTAGAAGAAGAAACCAAAAAAGTATTATTATACATGCAGCAAATGCAAGGTCAAAATGCTTATGTTGAATATGTAACAGGGGCATCAAGCATGACCGAACTTATTATGCGTGTAGAAGCAGTCAACCAAGTAACAGGTTATATCCAAACAACAACCAAAAATTTGGAAAGTGAAATTAAGAAAAATGAAGAGTTAAAAGTAGAATTAGAAGAAAAGAAAAAAGATTTAGCTAATCAAATTGATTCTTATGAAGAAGCAATTGCCAAACAATATGATAATATTGATGAATATTCTGAATTTTCTTTAGATTTAGAAACACAAGTCAAAAATGCCAAAGATTTATATGAAAATTACAAAAAAACTTGTCAAAGTACAGTCGGAAGCACAGCAGATGATGTAATACTTACAACATGTAGTAATGTACCTTTAAATAGTGGTTGGTTAAAACCTCTTAATTCAGGAGTTGTAACATCAGCGCAAGGCTATCGTACCCATCCTGTAACCGGCCAAAAATATAAATTTCACGCAGCTATTGATATCGGTGGTAATGCTGAGGGAACTCCTGTTTATGCTGCGGCATCAGGTGTTGTTAGTGGTATTGCTCGTCGGACTAGTTGCGGCGGAAACAAAGTATATGTTCAAGTAACAGTTGGAGGAGTAAGATATACAACTTATTACTACCACTTATTAGCGATTAATGTTAATGTTGGTGATGTTGTAACTCAAAATACTGTCATTGGTACAGTAGGAGGGGGAAGACAGACATCATCTGTTTATGGTGGCTATGATAGTTGTACTACCGGAGCTCACCTACATTTCGGTGTTGCCGAAGGATGGTACTCTAATGAACCGCCTTCATCACAAGTTATAGCTCCTCCAGGATTTAACAATGTTGTAGGATATCGTTTCTATTCAAGAACTGATTATTATGCCAGATAAGCATTCTTAAAATGAATGCTTTTTTGCTGTACAAAATGATAAAAATAATATATAATTTAGATAATAAAGGTGATATATGATAATTTATAAAAAAGCAAAAAAGAAAGATTTACCAATGTTGATAGAATACAAGTTACAAACAATTACTCCTTATCTAAAAACAAGTGAAGAAAAATTAAAGGTAATTGCCTACGTTAGTGAATTTGTAAGAAATAATTTTGATAAATTTATGATAATTCACTATTACTTTAAAAAAATAGGATGTTTTCTAATAATAGATAATGAATTAGATACGTTGTATATTATAGATAAATATCGAAATAGAAAAATAGGAAGTAAAATATTAAAAAAAGAAAAGATAGATAAGATAAAAGTAAAAAAGAAAAATGAAAAAGCAATTAAATTTTATGAAAAAAATGGTTTTTCTAAAAAAGAAGAAAAAGAAGATTATATCATTTTAGAAAGGATTGATAAATATGAAAATGAATGAATTCTTACGTCAAATAGCAAGTGATATAAAAAATACCGGAAAAGTATACACGAAAGAAGATTACTATCACTTATTAAAATATGTAGGCATAAACAAAGAAGATTCTAGAGCTAATGATATTGAAGAATTTTATGATAAATTTTTAGACAGTTTAAATAATTCATTAATTCGTCATGTGGTAAGAAAAACCGGCAAAGGCGTAAATACAACTCATTACATTGGCTTCTATACCGAAGAAAGAGCAAGTTATACTGAAGCATACAAAGTATATTTTCCTGTAAAATATGAATATATGATTAGTTCTCTAAAGACTATTTTCTCTTATTTAATTAGAAATAGTATAGCATCAGTAGTAAAATTTCATGTAAAAGCAACCAATGAAAATATTGTCATTCGCTTTTATCATAAAGAAGATGTTATACCATTTATTAATTATTGCAACAACAATTTTATTTTAGATGACCTACTAGAAAGACCAAATCCTTTTATTGCCACCATTTATGGTATAGGAGTAGTTCGAGATGATAACACCATTAATAGTTATAATGGCACATTAAGTGAAGTGTTAGAAGATTATTTTAATTTTTTAAATGATAGAAATGCTCTAGATAATATTAGTGACCTACATTTCTTAGATTTTGTTATGCAAAAAGAAAATGCTGAACAAAATGAAATAATCAAGTTTAATCTTCATGCAATTGTTCAAGATATCAAAGCAATTTTATCAAGGACTAACCCTATGGATTAAAAAAATCTTGATATAAAAGGTAATGTGCGTTAAAATAATAAGGCATGGAGAAATTATGGAAAAAGTCTTATTATATTTAGAAAATTTGTTAAAAAAAGATGATTGTATTATTGTTGCAACAAGTGGAGGACCAGATTCCATGTGTCTTCTTCATTTATTGTGTGAGTTAAAAGATAAATTGAGTTTAAAGCTAATTGTTGCGCACGTAAATCATAAATTAAGAAGTGAATCAGAAGAAGAGGCTGCATTTGTGCGTGAAGTATGCCTTGAAAATAATTTAATTTATGAATATATGGAGATATTAGAATATAATGATGACAACCTAGAAAATGATGCTAGAATAAAAAGATATGAATTCTTTGATAAATTAGTGGGAATTTACCATGCAAAATATTTAATGACAGCTCATCATGGTGATGACTTAATGGAAACGATTTTAATGCGTCTAACTAGAGGAAGTAGTCTAAAAGGATACAGTGGTTTTAGAAAAGAGTTAAAAGAGGAAAATTACACAATCGTAAGACCACTTATTACCGAAACAAAAAAAGATATAGAAGAGTATATGGATGATCATCACTACAAATACTACATAGATCAAAGTAATTTTAGTGAAAAATATACAAGAAATCGATATCGTATGCATGTATTACCATTTTTAAAGAACGAAGACCCTAAAGTTCACCATAAATTCTTAAAATTTAGTGAAGAACTAATGGAAGCTAACACTTTTATTGAAGGTTATGTGCAAGAACTTATTACCAAAATAAGTGATAAAAATGGGATTAAAATAGATGAACTTCTAAAACTAGACAAATTTCTACTTAAAAAAGTAGTAGAATACACACTAAGTAAAATATATATAGATGATTTATTTTTAATTAATGATAAGCATACAAATTTAATCATTGGTTTAATTAAAAGTGATAAGAGCAATACAGAAGTTAATCTCCCAAATGGTTATTTAGGAGTAAAAAGTTATAATTATTATAAAATCGTTAAAATTAATAAAGAAGATTCTTATGAATATATTTTAGAAGATAAGCTGATATTACCAAATCACATGGTTATAAAAAGATTACAAGAAAAAGAGGGTAAATCAAACTATATTATAAGATTAAATAGTAAAGAAATTAAATTACCTATAATAGTTCGTTCTAGACAAATAGGTGATAAAATAGAAATTAAAAATTTAGGTGGTACCAAAAAGATTAAAGATATTTTTATTGATGAAAAAATACCTGTAGAAAAAAGAAAGACAATTCCTATCGTAACGGATAGTAATAATATGATTCTTTGGCTTCCAGGTGTAAAAAAATCAAAATTTGATGTAGAAAGTAATGGAATATATGATATAATACTTTCATATGAGGAGGAATAAAATGAATATAAAAGATGTAAAGAAAAATAATACAGTTAGAAATTTCTTTCCCTATTTAGTATTGTTTATAATCATTATAGCAACATTTTTCATCCTAAATTTAGGTGGAAGAAGAGTTAACGAATTAACCACAGGTGAATTATTAACAGCTTTAGAACAAGGCGAAGTAACTGAAATTACTATCACACCTAGAAGTAGCGAATCAATTTATTATATAACTGGTAAATTAGAGGATTATGCTGAAAATGAATCATTTGAAGCAAGAGTAGTAGAAGCTGAAGTAGCAAATATTTTAACTTTAGCTGAAGAAAATGAAATCGCTGAATATGAAACAGAACCAGATCCAGGTACTAGTACGATTTTATATATTATCGTAAATATTTTACCACTAGTATTATTAATTGTTGTTTCTTATATTTTATTTTCTAAATTAGCTAGTTCAAATAAAGGATCTATGGACTTTGGTAAAAGTAGAGCCAAACTTAGTGATGATAAACATCAAGCGAAATTCTCTGATGTAGCTGGCTTAAAAGAAGAAAAAGAAGAAGTAAAAGAGTTAATTGATTTTCTAAAGAATCCTAAGAAATTCCAAAAACTTGGTGCTAGAATTCCAAAAGGTGTCTTATTAGTAGGCCCTCCAGGAACTGGTAAGACTTTACTTGCTCGTGCTGTTGCAGGTGAGGCAAATGTACCATTCTTCTATATAAGTGGTTCTGACTTTGTAGAACTATTCGTTGGTGTCGGTGCAAGCCGTGTTCGTGAAATGTTTAAAGATGCTAAGAGAAGTGCACCATGCTTAATATTTATCGATGAAATAGATGCAGTAGGACGTCAAAGAGGCACAGGCTTAGGTGGTGGCCATGACGAAAGAGAACAAACCCTAAACCAATTATTAACGGAAATGGATGGATTTGGTGAAAATGAAGGAATTATCATTATGGCAGCAACCAACCGCCCTGATGTATTAGACCCAGCTCTACTTCGTCCAGGACGTTTTGACCGTCAAGTAACAGTAAGCTTACCAGATGCGAATGAACGTGAACAAATATTAAAAGTTCATGCTAAAAACAAAATTTTAGCACCTGATGTAAATCTAAAGAATTTAAGCTTAAGAACACCAGGATTTAGTGGTGCTGACCTAGAAAACTTATTAAATGAAGCAGCTCTACTTGCTGTAAGACGTAATAAAGATGCTATCACCATGGATGAAATTGATGAAGCAACTGACCGAGTACTAATGGGACCTGCTAAAGTTAGTCGTAAGATTACAGATAAAGAAAAACGTTTAGTGGCTATCCACGAATCGGGTCATGCTGTAATTGGCTTGAAACTAGAAGATGCTAATGAAGTTCACAAAATTACCATTATTCCAAGAGGTGTCGCTGGTGGTTACACTATGATGCTTCCAAAAGAAGAAAAAATGGGCATTATGACTAAAAACGAGTTAGAAGCTCAAATTACTGGATTACTTGGTGGACGTGTTAGTGAAGAAATGTATCTTGGTGAAATTACCACTGGTGCATCTGATGACTTTAGAAGAGCAACTAACATTGCAAGAAGCATGGTTACCGAATATGGTATGAGTGATTTAGGACCTGTAGAATACGAAGAAAAATCAGAAGGTGTATTCTTAGGACGCGATTATGCTAAATCTAAAAACTTCTCTGATAAAGTAGCTCATGAAATTGATGAAGAAGTAAGAAAGATTATCAATGAATGTTATAAAAAAGCTGAGGAAATCTTAAAAGATAATAAAGATTTAGTCATGTTACTCGCTGATGCTTTAATGGAAAATGAAACACTTACAAAAGAACAAATTGACTCTCTTGTTAAAACTGGTAAATTAACTCCAGAAGCTCCTGAAAAAGCTGAGGAAAAAACTTTAACAGAACTAAGAGAAGAAGCAAAAGAGCGTGGCATCAAAGGATATACTAAAATGACAAAAGAAGAGTTAGAAGAAGCTCTAAAAGAGGAATAAGAACTGTAAGAAAAACTTACAGTTTTTTAATTGCAAGATACTTTAAATTTTGCTACAATATTGAAGGGAAGTGAATTATGAATAGAGTAGATAAAATTAATTATTATTTAGATATGGCCGAAGTAGCTTTAGAGCGTTCTACTTGTCTTAGAAAAAAATGGGGAGCAGTCATCGTAAAAAATGATGAGATTATTGCAACCGGTTATAATGGAGCACCACGTGGAAGAAAAAATTGTATTGACTTAAACTATTGTAAAAGGGAAGAAATGCATATTCCAAGAGGCGAACGTTATGAAATGTGCAGAAGTGTTCATGCCGAGGCAAATGCCATTATTAGTGCTTCAAGAAAAGATTGTTTAGATGCAACTCTTTATATGGTAGGAATAGAAGTATCGAATGGTGAATATGTAACTCACGCTAGACCTTGTGCTATGTGTAAAAGAATGATTATTAATGCTGGCATTAAAAATATTGTGGTTAGAAACACCAAAACTGAATATGAAATCATTGATGTGAGTGAATTTATAGACAATGATGAGTCACTGGAAGAAGTAATGGGATATTAAAATCCCATTTTTTTAATGGATTGACATAATAATATCTAGCAATTTTTAAAAAAACATGATAATATTAAATAGTAATATAATAAGGGCGGGGATAACCTTGAAGAAGAGATTTATATTTGATGAAAATTATATAAAAAAATATGCTAAAAAAGATCGGCTAAAATGGTTAATTATTGGGTTATCTGCTTTAGTATTAATTATAGTTATAATAATTGTTATTTTAGCAACACGAAATAGTGAACCAGAGCCAGTTGAACCAGCATTACCAACCTTTGAATTAAAAGAAGAGTTAACGATAGAAGCAGGATCACCACTTCCTGAAGTAACAGACTATTTTAATACACTAGAAAATATTGATGTAAATGAGATAACTATTACTTATCCAGATGAATTTGAATTAAGTTATGATACATCTTTATGTACTCCAGAAGAAGTGGAAGAAATTTATAGTAACGAAGAGCCAAATTTTGAGGAATATGAATGTGTTCAAAATTATTTATTAACACCTGCAACATATGGTATTACAATCGGACTTCAAGGCGAAGAATATACAGTTAATTTAATTGTTTCAGATACAAGAGAACCTGTATTAATTCTTCAAGATGTAGAAATATATGAAGGCGATACTTACGAATTAAATGACTTTGTAAGTTCATGTTTTGATGTAACTAGTGAGTGTGAGATCACTTATTATACTGAAGATACGGATGAAGAAGGAAATAGTATTGATTATTCTAATATTACCGAAGTTGGCGACCACACTATTAAAATAGTGGCCACTGACGACTATGGAAATACAACTGAGCCAATTGAAACCACTTTAACCATAATAGAAGTGGAAGGAAACTTATATACTGTAACATTTGATTCTAATGGCGGAAGTGAAATAACAAGTAGAAGAGTTGGTGAAAATGGTAGTGTTATAAAACCAACAGATCCAACTAGAGAAGGTTATACTTTCCTTGGATGGTATTTAAATGGTGAGGAGTTTGATTTTAATACTAAAATAACAAGCGATATTACCCTAACAGCTAGATGGGAAGAAATAACAAATGAGGGTGAAGGTCAAGGTGGAAGCGGATCCAGTGGCGGAGGCGGTTCTACTGGCCCAATTAATGTTACAAGTGTTTCTCTAAACTTTAAAACAATATATTTAGACATTGGCGAAACCAAAACAGTAACAGCTCGTGTTTATCCATCTAATGCTACCAATAGAACTGTAACATGGAGTAGTTCAAATAATAATATTGCCACAGTATCAAATGGAAATATAACTGGTGTAAGTGCAGGTACAGTAACAATTACAGCAACCGCTGGTGGAAAATCGGCTAGTGTCGAAGTCATCGTAAGTGCATCATCCGGAGGTTCATGTGCATATGGCAATACTACATATAATACAAACGCTGTCTTATCAGTAGATTTAACTCAAAATGGATGTGCTATAAATCCAAATTCAAATCCAAGAGAAACATTATCAAATTCAGATTATGTAAGATTAATGAATGATTTAAGAAGTATCGGCTTAACTGTAACTTCAACTAACTTTGAAAGAGATGTAGATATTCAAAAGATTAGAAATACTAGTGGTACAGGTTTAGTTGGATATCAAATTGTTGTTTCTGTAGGAATTATAGATGCTGATAATCCATATGTTGTTATGAGAGCACAATATATTTTAAGGTCCGATGGATCAAGACAATTTATAACAAATAATATTTGTAAAAATAATATTTGCTTAAATTCATAAAGGAGTGATTTTTATCACTCTTTTTTATAATAAAAAAAGAATAACTCATATGAATTATTCTTATCTATTTCCTCTAAAACGGTCTTTTGGATCAAGTATTTTTTTACGAAGACGAATATCTGTAGGAGTAACTTCAACTAATTCATCATCTTCAATAAATTCTAAAGCTTCTTCCAAAGTAAATTTCTTTGGTTTTGTTAAGTTAATTGCTTCATCACTACCACTAGCTCTTGTATTAGTAAGATTTTTATTTTTGCATGGATTAACATCTAAATCATTATCCCGATTATGAATACCAATAATCATACCAACATAAACTTCTGTAGCAGGTTCAATAATAAGTGTACCTCTATCTTCCAGATTCCATAAAGAGTAACCCAAAGCTTTACCGTTTTCCATCGAAACAAGTACGCCATTTTTTCTTCTTGCAATGGTTCCCACATAAGGCTTATATTCAGAAAAACTTCGAACCATAACACCTTCACCTTTAGTATTAGTAATAAAAGCACTACGATATCCAATTAAACCTCTAGTTGGAGCACTAAATTCTAAATGAACATAGTTATTTTCTTCGTTATTAGTGATAACTTCTAAAGTAGCTTTTCTTTCTTGTAAATCATTTATAACTGTACCAGAATAATCACTTGGAACGTTAATAATAACTTTTTCAAAAGGTTCAAGCTTTTTTCCATCTCTTTCTTCAAATAATACTTCTGGTTTTGATACAGAAAGCTCATATCCTTCTCTTCGCATATTTTCAAGTAGGATAGATAAATGAAGTTCACCACGACCACTTACTTTAAATCCATCAGCACCCTCTAATTCTTCAACAACAAGTCCTACATTAGTCTGTAATTCTTTTTCTAGTCTTTCTCTAATATGTCTAGAAGTTAAGAATTTACCACTTCTACCTGCAAAAGGAGAAGAATTAACCAAGAAATTCATAGATAGAGTAGGTTTTTCAATATGAATAGGAGGAAGAGGGTCGATTACACCTTTCTCGCAAATAGTATCGCCAATAGAAATATCAGAAGAGCCCGCAATCGTAACAATATCACCAAAATAAGCAACTTGTTTTTCTACTCTCTTAATACCCTCATTAACAAATAACTTACTAATTCGAAATTCTTCTTCTTTTCCATCATTTTTAATTAAAGTAACGACCTCGCCACTTTTAACTTTACCTTTAGTAACTCTACCAACACCAAGTCTACCAATATAATCATCATAATCAAGATTAGAAATTTGTAGTTGTAAAGGATCACTTTCGCTTCCTTTAAATGGTTCAACTTGACTCAAAATGGTTTCCAAAAGAGGCTCTATACTATGACTTTCATCTTCTAAAGAAAGCTTAGCAATACCTTCTTTAGCAATACCATAAACAATAGGAAAGTCTAATTGTTCATCAGTAGCACCAAGTTCCATAAATAGATTAAAAGTCATATCAACAACTTCAAGTGGTCTAGCATCTTTCTTATCAATTTTATTAATAAATAAAATCGGCTTCAAATTTTGTTCTAATGCTTTACTTAAAACAAAACGAGTTTGAGGCATAGGACCTTCAGCAGAATCAACAAGTAATACAACTGTATCAACAGTTCTCATAATACGTTCAACTTCACTTGAGAAATCAGCATGACCTGGAGTATCGACAATATTTATTTTATAGTCTTTATAACGAATTGCACAGTTCTTAGAATAAATAGTAATACCTCTTTCTTTTTCAAGATCATTAGAGTCCATTACTCGCTCTTCTACTACTTCATGAGAATCAAAAACTCCATTTTGTTCAAGTAATGCATCTACAAGAGTACTTTTACCAGCATCGACATGGGCAACCACAGCAATATTTATGATTTTTTCCATAATATCGCTCCTTTCATTTCACAAAACTAGTATAGTTTACCACAATATCTGAATTTTAACAAGTATTAGTATTTGTTATGTAAAGATAATTCCATACCTTTGGTTCTAAAAATAATATCATCAACAATATTTGTAGCAACACTATAATTTGGATTTTTATAAAAATTACTATTACAAATTCTAGCTTTAATATCTTCTAAATTTTCATTATTTCCACATAAATCTAAAAATGATCTAATGAAAAGCCCTCTAATAATCATGTCAGCATATATTTCATTTGTAATAGTAGCATCCATATAATTAAAACTATCTACACTTTCTGTAGCAATAAGATAAAGACTGGTAAATGATTGATCATTAATCCATTCCTGTTTTAATTCTGGAAGCTTTAGAGTATCTATCGTTCCATTTTCTAAATAATATTCTTCCATTTCTGGTTGAATAGCGATTAATAAATATTTTTTGATATTAAGATTAGTTTTAACTTCTCCATCTTCTATTTGCTTTAAATACTCATTAAACAAAACAGTATAATATCTTAAAAAGAAGCTAATTTCATCAAATAAATAAGTTACCTCAGTAGGAAGATCATCGAAACTAAATTCAGATTCTTCTTCCTGATCTTGCTCATATTCTTCATCTTCATCATTAATAGAGTGGGATAAACGTTCATAACTTAAAAAATGTTGTTGCATCTCATTTTTAGAAAACAAAATAATATACCAAGCAGAATTAACAAAATCACTATCACTATCAAGCAAATATAAATCATTTAAGTAAGCCAAAATGACTTTTATTTTAAAAGTATCTTCAAATGTTAGATTACTATAAAGCTCATTATATTTTGCAACTAAACATTTTAAAAACAAAGTTAAAGATGAAATCTTTTTTCCATTTTGAGCCTCATGATAAGCGAGTAATTGATAATCCCTAGAGATAGTAAGGCAAGTATTAAGAATCTCCTGATATTCTTCTAGAGGTGGATTAATTTTTAAATCTTTATAAAGACAAATATTATAAACATATTCAGAAATAAATCCATCTAAATTTAAATCTTCTCCATCTAAAGCCAAAAGAACCTGATCTTCAAGCTGATCTAAATATTCATCATCAGTGATTTGAATGAATTCATCATCTACAACAATTAACCCTTCACTAATATCTTCTAATTTCTCTAATTCATGATAAAACTCATATTCTATAGAAATTCCTAAATTTGAGCCTGCAATTTCCTCCAAAGTATAAAACGCACTTTCAAGGGTTTCTAACTCTAAAGAACTTTCTTTAGTAGAATGAACATATAATTTTATAATTTCCAGTAGCATAATTTCACTATGAACCATAAACCTCACCTGATCTCTATAAAACATATTATAATGACAAAAAAGTATGAAATCAACTAAAAATATAAAAAAATATAAAAGTCCGGGGTTAACCGGACTAGAATAATGCCTTAGTTTCAAATACAAGACTGGAAACGTCATTATCATATGTTTAGAAAATATCAAGGAATTAAACTGTTAAGAGTGGTGAGGAACTTCTTATTGGTGTGAAATATTTAATCCCTATTCTAAACAAATTATAACATACAAAGAGGGAAAATACTACCCATGTTCATAAAATAATTAAAGCAATTTTCCCTTGCTTTTTAAAAATAATTTATTCATAATATATAAAAAAGGAGCACATATGTCATTAGAAACAATTTTATTAAACGATAATATTATAAATAGCATTTATCAAAATCTAGATAATTTGTTAAAAATAATACCTGAATTAAAAGAAATAATTAATTTTAATCACAAACATCCTCATCATCATTTAGATGTATTTAATCATACTCTTTTAGCTCTTGCCTTATCACCCAACGATTTTACGATTCGCTTAGTACTATTATTACATGATATTGGAAAACCAGTTTGTGTTACCGAAGAAAACAATGTAAGGCATTATCCCAATCATGGGGCAGTATCAAGCATGATTGCTAAAACAATTTTAACTAGATTAAATTTTGATAGTGAGTACATAGAAGTAATATGCAATTTAATAGCGCAACATGATGAAAAAATAACGATTGATGATATAAAAGAAAACTATGATTTTTGCTATATACTATATCAAATTCAATATTGTGATGCACTTGCCCATCATCCTTTAAAGTTAGAAAGTAGAATCTCTTACTTAAAAGAAACAGAAAGTATACTTAAAAACTACTCTTTCTCAAGATAAAAGTATAAAGGAATTATCCTGATTAGCAATTGTTAAATATTTACTTCTACTTAAAAATGTGTTATAAGTAATTTAGGAGTGTAGGGTAGAAAGGTACCCTATGAACGAACAACAATATTACGAAGAAATAGAACATCTAATTAAAAAGCAGGAAATAAATAAAAGAGCGAGAAAATTAGAAGAAAGTAATGATTTAGTAACAACCTACTGGCACATCGGAAAAATAATTATAGAAGCCCAAGGAGGAAGTAAAAGAGCAAAGTATGGAAATGAATTAATTAAGAAGTGGTCTATTAAATTAACTGAAGCTTATGATAAAGGATATGATGCTACTAACTTAAGAAAGTTTCGACAATTTTATTTATACTTTTCAAAATACGACCCAATGGGTCTTACTTTAACTTGGACTCATTATCGAGAACTACTACCGATTAAAGACGAGAACAAAAGAAACTACTACATTAATCTTTGCATTAAAAATAATTTATCAAAAAGAGAACTAATTAATGAAATTAAATCCAATTCCTATGAAAGACTAGTTGATAAACCTGATAAAATAGATATTATTACACCTACTAAGCACTCTGTTACTACAGACATGAAAAATCCGATTATTATTCCTGTTAATTATGAAGTCAAAAATGAACATGATTTAGAATTAAGCATTTTAGCCAACCTCGATTATTTTTTTAAACAACTAGGAGAAGGTTTTGCGTATATATCCCATCAATATAAAATAAATGATGGTAGAAGTAATTACTACATAGATATTTTACTATTCAATGTAAAATTAAATTGCTATATTTGCGTAGAATTAAAACTTCGAAGTTTAAAGAAAGAAGATAAAGCACAAATTGAATACTACATGAAGTTAGTAGATGAACAAGTAAAAGAAGCTCATCACAACAAAACAATAGGAATAATTATATCAAAAGAGAGTGATAAACTTATAGTAAATTTTATTAAAAAAGAAGATATTATACCTTTATATTATGAATTACAAGAAAGAATAAAAATACATGAATAAACAAGATTATTATCAGAAGATAGAATATCCAATTTAGAAAAATGAAGTAAATAAAAGAATTAGAAAATTGGAAGAAAAAAATTACAACTTACTGGTAAATTTAAAAACTCAGTGTGAAAGCCCAAGCTGGAAGTAAAAGAGGTAAGCATGGAAATGAATGAAACAAAAAATGGTCTATCAAATTAACTGAAATTTATGGTAAAGGGTATGATTATACGAATTTATCTAGATTTAGAAAGTTTTAGATGAAGTTTCTGATTCTTGGGACAGTGTCCAACGCCAACAACTTAAGAATTAGTAACTAGGTTTCATATTAGTTT
>CAMMXG010000020.1 GCA_946500895.1 uncultured Mycoplasma sp.
GAGAAGTTAAGCACTAGAACGCCGACGATAGTGATAAGCGAAAATAGGAAGTTGCTGGTTTTTTTATGTTTGAAAAAGACTAAACTATTCAAAATTTAGTCTTTTTATTATGCTCTTTACTAGCAGGTGTTCCAGTAGGTGTCACAGTTTTTGTTTCTTTTTTACCCAAGTACGAAAAGCAGTCAGTTCATTTTTGTTAATACATAGTAAGTAATAGAAAGAACAAAGGCAATAATGATAAGTGAAAATAGGAAGTAGCTGATTTTTGACTTTTTAAGAAACTTATATTGGAAAGAAAATGTGATTAAAAGTATGAAAAAATTAGTATAAACAAAAACTGATATCTAATAATAGATATCAGCCTCCATACCAAACTACTCTCTCTTTTATAAATGCTTATATGCATTTACAAGAAAATTATATTACGTATTAAATATAAAATCAAGTATTTTTTTATAAAAAAATGTTACAAAAGGCGAATTTATTGAAAATTATTTTCTCGGTCGACATAAAATGACAATTTTTTTAAAATCTATATGATATAATTAGCACTTCAGGAGGGAAAAAATGATTTTTACAGAAAAAAATAATAAAGGCATTGCCAATGAACTAGAATTTACCAAAATATTTGACAAGAAAATGGTTAAAGAATTAGATAAGCCTTTTCAGGAATTTATATCATACTTATTTGATGATTTAAAAGATGAAGACTATATAGAATGTTGGAAAAGTAAATTTAAGGAAAAAGCTGATATAAAAATCAGGATAAATGGAAATATAAAAGGTGTTAGTATAAAAATGGGTGAGTTAAATTCTGTACATCAAGAGCATCTCAATAGTTTTTCAAATTATTTATTAAATATAGGTATGACTAATCAAATTATTTTAAGCTTAAGAGCTTACATATTTGGAGTGCTTGATGGAATGACAGTAAATGCAGAAACTTATAAAAAAAGAAAATATGCAGATATTATAGAAATAAAAAAATCATTTTCTGATTTTTATGTAAAAACAAATCTAATAATTAGATTCTTGTTTAAAGGCAATGAAAATCAATTTTATGATGCTGATGCCATAATTCATGGGAAGCCCGATAATTTTGTATGGGCAACCAAAAGCGAAATACTAAAGTATTTATTAGAATATCCAGAAGATAATAGTACAAATGTAAATATAGGTCCATTATACATTCAATGCCGAAATAGAAATTTAGAAGATAATGTAAACTCCAGATATGCAGAAGAATATATTCAAGTTAAGTGGTATTCTATCAGAAAAGATTTATATTTTATAACAAAAAAGCGACAAACTACATCAATTACTGACAATTAAGAACAATAATTGTTCTTTTTTTTGCATTTTTGTGGTAAAGTTATAGTAGTGATGTATATGAAGAAAATAGTTATATTTGGTGGAGGCAGTGGCTTATCTCAACTGCTGAAAGGTTTAAAATTATTTCCAATAGATATTACTGCCGTAGTATCTGTATCAGACAATGGAGGTTCAACTTTAAGACTTCGAAAAGATTTTAATATTCCTGCAGTAGGAGATATTTCTAAAGTGTTAATGGCTATGAGCAATACAGATCAAGATATTGTAAATTTAATGAATTATCGTTTTAAGCAATCAAAAAGTTTAGGCAATCATTCTATTAAAAATCTTCTTTTAACTGCATTATTAGAACAAAAAGGGGATTTTGCAAGTGCTATACCTGTACTTGCTAAACTACTTGATATAGAAGGAAAAGTATTACCAATTACAGAGGATAATGCCGAATTAGTAGGAATTACTTGTGAAGATAAGAAAATATATGGTGAAACAAGTATTACAAAATGCAAAAAGAAAATAAAGAGAATCGCTTATGATAAAGAAGTAAAAGCAAATCATGACGTGTTAGATGCCATCAAAGAAGCAGATTTAATTATCTTTTCTTCAGGAAGCTTATTAACAAGTATTATTCCCAATATTATAATTGAAGATGTGGTAGAAGCAATAAAGAAGAGTGATGCACCGAAATTGTATATATGTAATTTAGTAACCCAACCTGGTGAAACAGATGATTTTAAAGTCAGTGATCACATAAAAGTTTTAGAAGAATATTTAGGCACGGGTACAATTAGTATGGTGCTAGCTAATAATGTTGAAATTCCCCATGAGTTAGTTTTGAAATATGCAACAGAAGAACAAAAAGACCCCGTACTATTAGATGAACAATCATTAAAGAAAATGAAAGTAAAGGTAATAAAAGACAAGATATATACGATTGAAGATGGCTTTTTAAGACATGATACATTAAAAACAGCATATTTAGTCTTTTCAGTTTTAATGGAGAATGAAAAATGACTTATACAACTAGAGTAAAAGAAGAAATATCTAAAACTGAGATAAATGAAAACGAAAAAATATGTGAATTATCAGGTTTTATTAGATTCGCTGCAAACATCAAAGATAGTATTACTATAACCCTTGAAAATGCCAGTGTAGCTAGAAGAATTTATACAAATATAAAAGAAGTATTTGGTATTCGTCCTAAAATTACAATTAGAAATCAAAGAAGATTTCGCATTAAACAAATATACATATTAGAAATTAAAGAAAAAATAGATTATATTATAAAGTTTTTAAACTTAAAGGAGGGTACAAAAAAAATACTTCCGAATGAGTTCTTTTTAACTAATAATGAGGAAAAAATAGCCTACTTAAGAGGTGTTTTCTTAGCAGTTGGAACGATTAATGATCCAGCATCAAGTGGCTATCACTTAGAAATTGTTACAGATATGAATAGAGAAGCTATATTTATAACGAAACTTTTTAAAGATTTAAATATTACAGCTAAACATATCAAAAGAAACTCTAAGTACATGGTATATATCAAAAATGCGGAAGTAATTGGTGATATCATTAAAATGTTTAAAGCGACAAATTCTTACTTTTATTTTGAAGATATAAGAATTTATCGTGATCACAAAAACATGGTAAATAGACTAAATAACTGTGAAATAGCCAATCAAGAAAAAGCAATTACGACTGGTTTAAAACAACTAGAAGATATTAAATATTTAAAAGAGCAAGATTTGTATTCGCTACTTGATGATTCAACTAAAATAGTATTAGAGTATAGAGAAAAATATCCTGAAAGTTCACTAAAAGAACTAGCAGATATCATCAGTATGGAAACAGACTATAAAATAGGAAAAAGTGGTGTTAATCATCACTTTATCAAAGTAAAAAATTTAATTAAAAAACATCAAACTAAAAACTAGAAAAGTATAATTTTCTGGTTTTTTTGACAAATGTTAAAAAATATGTTAGAGTACTATTTCAAAAGAGGAATTCCATATGAAAACAGAAGAAGAGTTTATAAATAGTTTATCTACAGAAAAATTATTTGAAATAGTATTTAAATTTTCGAAAAGTGCAGAAAATAGACCTTTTGTTGAAAGAAATTTTGAAGCAATAATAACTAGATGTTCATTTGACTATGATATGTATAATTACTATACAATTTTGTGTATGAAGCTAAATCATATTGAAGTAGAAAAATGTGAACAAATAATAGATAGAACAATAAATAAAATTTTTTCGAAAGAAACCAAAATATTTCTATTAAAAAATTATAAAAAAATAAAAGAAAAAGGTTTTATAAAAAGAGAATTATTAATTAATGAAGTGATAGAGGAATTAAAGTTGTTAGACACAAGCAAATCAACAGTAATTTTATTTGATTTATTTATTTTCCCAGATTTTAAAATGATTTTTGAAGAGCAACATCGAATCATTGCAACACTAATAGAGGCATACCAGATATATTTTCCAGATATAATAAGTAGCCAAATTTTTAAAGGAAGCAGTATTATTGGAAAATTATTAAAGGAAGAAAAAGAAGATATAATAAGAGAATATTTTAGAAAGCTATTAGAAGGAAAGCAAATTTCCCCACGTAATATTAGAATGATTGGTGGAGGAGGTTCTAATATTGTTTATTTAATTAATAATTTAGTTTTTAAAATAGGAGAAACTAGACATAATAGAAAAATATATATAAATCATCGGATTTTAGCATCTTTACTTCGCAAACTAGAAGTAAGTGAAGAAGGAAAAGAACTATTTTATGTTGAAATAATGAAATATGCCAAAACCGGAGATATAACTCCTGAAGAAAGAGATGAACTGAAACAAGATTTATATGAACAGGGATTAATATGGGAAGATGATAAATTAGAAAATTGTGGATTGTTAGACGATGATGACGAAAATATTTGCACTTTACCAGTTGATTATATAGAAGTGGCTGGGAAGATTGATAACCCATACCGTAAAGAATCATTTATGAAAAGAGAAAGAAAAGTAGTTGTAATTGATAATGATTGTATAAGATATAATCCTTTAAAAAGTAGTAGATAATCAAATTATCTCATCAACAAGTCCATAATTAAGAGCTTCTTCACTACTCATATAATTATCTCTTTCACAATCACGAGTAACCTTATTAATAGGTTGACCAGTGTTAGTTGCTAAAATCTCATTTAGCTTCTTTTTTATTTTAAGGATATGCTCAGCCTGAATTTTAATATCTGTAGCTTGTCCCTGAGCGCCGCCTAAAACTTGATGAATCATAACTTCAGCATTTTTAAGAGCACACCTCTTCCCTTTAGTACCGCTAGAAAGTAAAAATGCTCCCATACTTGCTGCCATACCTACAACAATGGTTCTTACATCACTTTTAATATAATTCATCGTATCATAAATAGCAAATCCACTTGTAACACTTCCACCTGGGCTATTAATATAAAGGTAAATATCATCATGATTTAGGGAATCCAAATATAAAAGTTCACTAACCACAATACTAGCAAGGGCATCATTTACTTCTCCACTTAAAATAATAATACGGTCTTTAAGAAGTCTAGAATACAAATCATAAGCATATTCTCTATTACTATTTTTTTCTATAACTGTTGGTACAATGTTCATAAAATAATCACCTATATAATATATAGTATAGAAAGTTAAAAATTATGCAAAAATTGTGACAAAAGTCTAAAAATATGATAAGATATTATAGAATAGAGGGGACTCATCATGGAGAAAATTAAAATATCTTTTGAACATAAACAAATAGAAGTAGATAAAAACACTACTTATTTAGAAATAAGCAAAGAATCAAAATTAAAAGATTCTGTTTTAGCAGTGAAGAAAAACAATGAATTAATCCCTTTAACAGCTAAAGCAATAGAAGATGAAGTAATTGAATTTATTGATGCCGCGTCTATTGAAGGTGCTAAAATGTATAAAGCTGCAGTTAAATTTATTTTAGAAGTAGCTTTAAAAACCATTTTTAAGGGTAGTGATATCCATTATCTTCATAGTGTACCTGGAGGAATGCTTGGGGAAATAAAATACGAAAAAGTTTTGACAAGTGAAGATATATCTGAGATTAAAGGAGAAATGGCTCGTATAATTGATGAGGACCATGAATTTAAAAGATATAATATTCTAAAAAAAGAAGCAGTTGATTTTTATGAAGCTTATGGTGAATATGAAAAAGCCATCAATGTCAAAACATGTGATGATATTGTAACCATTTATAAATTAAAAGATTATTTAAACTTTTATTACGTACCAATGCCTTATTCAACAAGATACATTAGAAAGTTTGAATTAAAATATTTAGGAAATAATCGTTTAGTTATTTTATATCCCAGTAATTTAACTGAGGGAAGACTTCCGGAATATGTTCATCACGAAAACATTATTAACGCCTACTATGATGGCAAATCATGGCTAAAAAAGTTAGATACCCCCTATGTAGGAAACTTAAATAATTTAGTAAGCAGTAGAACCGTCAAAGGATTTATTGAATCATGTGAATTACACTTTACGGACGAAATAAAAAAAGCATGTGATAAAATTATCCGAAATAATGATAAAAAATTCATTATGATCGCTGGTCCATCAAGTAGTGGCAAAACAACAACTACACGTGTTTTAGGAGCATACTTAAGAAGTAAAGGTTATGATCCAATCTGTTTATCGACTGATGATTATTTTGTAGACAGGATAGATAATCCCAAAGATGAATTTGGTAATTTTGATTTTGAATGTTTAAATGCCATTGATACAAGAACATTTAATAATGATTTAATAAAATTATTAAAAGGTGAAGAAGTAAATGTTCCAACATTTAATTTTATCACCGGAAAAAGAGAGTATCATAATCATTTAATAAAATTAAAAGAAAATAGCATAATACTAATAGAAGGGCTTCATTCTCTAAATGATGATTTAACTCCAGGAATTCCTGAAAAATATAAATATAAGATATATTTAAGCCCTTTTATTCCTCTAAATATCGATAGACACAATTATATCTCAACCCTTGATTTAAGATTAATAAGACGTATTGTAAGAGATAATAGAACAAGAGGATATAAAGTAGGGGAAGTAATAGAAAAATGGCAATCAGTACGAAATGGTGAAGAAAAATATATATTCCCATTTACTCATCAAGCTGATACCATCATTAATACAGCCCTACCATATGAATTAGGGGTATTAAAGGTATATGCCGAGCCATTATTATTATCAATAGATACCGATTCCAAGTATTATGAAGAAGCAAGAAGATTATTAAAATTTTTAAGAAGTTTTTATTCCATTACAAGTGAATATGTAAGTAAGAGTAGTATATTAAGAGAGTTTATAGGAGGTAATGAATGTGATTAGAGTAGCAATTAATGGATTTGGAAGAATTGGAAGACTGGCATTCAGAAGAATCATAACAACAACTGATTTTGATATTGTAGCAATCAATGATTTAGGAAGTGCTTCAGATTTAGCTTATTTAGCCAAATATGATACAACTCATAGATCATTTCATGAAGATTTAATTAAAGCAGAAGAAGACGAAATTATTGTAAATAACATCAAAAGAATTAAGGTTTACAATGAAACTGATCCTAGTAAATTACCATGGAAAGAATTAAATATTGATTTAGTTTTAGAGTGCACAGGTAAATTCACAAAATATGAAGATGCTCATAAACATATTGAAGCAGGAGCTAAAAAAGTACTTGTTAGTGCCCCATCAAAATCAGATAATGTAAAAACAATTGTTTATAGTGTAAATGAAAATATCTTGGATGGAACAGAACTAGTTGTATCTGCTGCATCATGTACTACTAACTGTCTAGCGCCTGTTGCTAAAGTTATAAATGATAATATTGGAATAGAGTGTGGTTACATGAGTACCATCCATGCTTACACGAATGATCAAGTAACACTTGATGTAGCGCACAAAAAAGGAATTAATTCAAGACGTGGTAGAGCCTGTGCCGCTAATATTGTACCAACCTCAACTGGAGCTGCATCAGCAATTGGGAAAGTAATACCAGAATTAAATGGTTTATTAGAAGGACTTGCTTATCGTGTACCAGTAACAGACGGTTCTCTAGTAGAACTAACATTTATTCCTAAAAGAAAAACATCCATTGATGAAATCAACCATCTATTTGAAGAAAATACAAGCAATACCCTTAAAATCACTTATGATCCAATCGTATCCAGTGATATTATAGGTAAACCTTATGGAGCCCTTGTAGATGGTATGTTAACAAGTATAAATGGTAATCTCATAAAAGTAACCGCTTGGTATGACAACGAATATGGCTATACTTGTCAAATGCTTAGAACAGCAAAAGCTATGTTCAAATAAAAGAAGATTAAACTTCAATTTCTCAAGTTTAATCTTTTTTATTTTAAAACTTTACACAAACTTTAAGAGATATTGTCGCAGAAAACAAAATTTGTAACCATCTTGATTTAGAAATATTTACTTATTAAATAAATTATGATATAAGCTAGTTACTCAGGAGGTTACAAGTGGATAAGTATTATTTAGAAATAAAAGAACTAATTGAAAGTTATGAAATAAATCACAAAGTACGCACCCTACAAGATAATAGTGAAAAACTTTTAATGAATTGGCATATCGGACGATTGTTAATAGAAGCGCAAGGCGATAGTAAAAGAGCCAAATATGGTGATGATTTAATAAATAAATGGGGCAAGAAGTTATCTGAAATATATGGAAAAAGCTATGGTAAAGAATTACTAAGAAGATGTAGAAAATTTTATTTACTATTTGAGAAAACCTCTACATTGTCGAGCATTTCTTGGTCACAAATAGTAGAACTGCTTTCTATTAAAAATAAAAATGAACGAAACTATTATATTAATCAAGTAATATTAAATAGTTTATCTGTAAGAGAACTAAGAGAATTAATAAAAAGTAAAGCATATGATCGCTTATCATATGCTGATAAAGAAAATATTAAATTAATAAATGATAGTACTACTTTAACAATAGAAGACATGATAAAAGACCCTATTTTAATTAAAGCTAATAATAACGTTAATAAATTAGATGAGAAAGCTTTACATAAATACATTATTAATATGTTAGAAGATAAGTTCTTAGAACTAGGTATGGGATTTACTCTAGCTGGTCATGAATATAAAATAAAAGAAGATAATCATACATTTAAAATAGATTTATTATTTTTTAATGTAGAATTAAACGCATATGTTGTACTAGAATTAAAAACAAGAGAAGCAATTCCTAAAGATATAGGACAACTAGAACATTATGTTTATCTAGTTGATAAACATCTAAAAAAGGCTAATCATAATAAGACTATAGGTTTATTAATAGTAAAAAAGAAAGATAAGTATATATTAGAATATACAACGAATAAAGACATATTTATAACTACATATAAATTAAAAGATTAAACCTCCATTAATTCTTTAATCTCTTTTGGTTTAATCTTTTTATTAGTTTTATATTTAATTTTTTTATTTAACTTCCCAACACACCAGTCAGCACTAGCACCAGTAAGTTCACAAAATCCTTTTAAATCAGCTGTACTAATAGTTCGAATCCCTTTTTCATAATGTGTAACTAAAGGTCTACTAATATTTAATTTTTGTGATAGCTTATCTTGGGTAAAGCCTAGTTCTTTTCTTATTTCTTTAATATGACTTCCCAGTAACTTTAAATCTATTTTTTCAACTTTAATAATATTTCGATTGATTCTTTCACAAAAACCAAACATATAATCAAAAGAAACATTATAGTTATTACAAATTGTATTGATGTGTTCTATTGATAAACCAGTATAACCATTTTCAATATCTGATACATAGCTTTTTGATATTCCTAAAATATGACCAAATTCTTTTTGAGTAAGACCATGTTTAATTCTAATATTTCTTGCTCTAGCTTCAACATCAGTGATATTTCTAACTTCTTTTTCCATAATTTACCACCAATAACATTATCTAGTTAAAACAACATAAAATTAATATAAGTACGAAAATTGTAACAAAATTATTGATTTTTCCTTGCTAATATTATATATTAATAATGTAAGAATAAAGTATATGATAATTTTGTAATGTTTTGACAAGCTTTGTCGAAACCAATGAAATTTATTTTTATTTATTATAGAATAGTTAGAGTAAAGGATAGTGTTTATGAAAAAGAGTACTAAAATATCATTATTAGTTGGGGGAATTGTAGTCGTTTTAATAGGAGTAATAGGAATAACATTTGCATTTTTCTCAACTGGTGGAAGCCAAGAAACAGCAAATACCTTTCAAAGTGGATGTTTAAATATATCACTTACTGATGCATCAGCATCTATTAGTTTATCTAATATTTATCCAGTAACAGATATAGAAGGCTTAGATGGAACAAGTTATGATTTTACAATCACCAATACTTGTAATACTGATGCAAATTATCAAATCAACTTAGAAAGCCTAAATCAAGCATCCAATTCACTTAGTGCAGATTATATCAAAGTATCATTATCTAGTGATACAGTAGGAAATGTAATATCTATCCTAAGTGATAATAGCAGTGTAACACGGGAGGTAGCTAATGCTTATGAAGCATATAATTTATATACGGGAACACTAGAAGCAAGTGAAACAAAAACATATCACTTAAAACTATGGTTAGATTATGATGCAACAGTAGAACAAGCAGCCAATAAAGTATATCAATCAAAAATAAATGTCATAGCAAACCCAGAAATACAAGTAGTAGACACATTAGAAGCAAAATTTAGTATTAATAATACAACAGTAACTTCCACATTAACCAGTAATGTAACAAGTGCAAGTTATTGTGTAACAACAAACAATATATGTACTCCAACCACAAATGCAAATATATTAAATAATAGTTACACAATAGAATTAGAAGAAAGCGAAGAAGAACAAGTAGTATGTACAAGGTTAAATGGAACTAGTAAAACTATCTGTAGTGAACCATTAATAGCTAGACAACCAAGTGCATCAGAAGTAATATTAGCAGGGAAAAATTTAGCAACCAGAACAGACTTCAGTACCACCCTAACAACAGACACCACAGGAACGATCTACTATGAAGATACGTCTAAAGGAAGAACTTACTATTTTGCAGGAAACCCAACCGATAACTGGGTGAGATGGGCAGGATTCTATTGGCGAATCATAAGAATTAATGAAGATGGAACAATACGAATGATATATCAAGGAACAGCAGCCAATACAACAGGAACTGCAACCCAGACACAAACAAGTGCATTTAATAGTTCGTCTAATAATAATATGTATGTAGGATATATGTATCAAAGTAGCCAAGTGCATGGATTAACAAGTAGCAGTACAATAAAAGGAGTATTAGATACATGGTATACAAATAATCTAGAAGACTATGCAGACGATCTAGATGGAAATGCAGGGTTCTGTGGAGATAGAGAGCCAAGTACTAGTTCATCAAGTAGTAATGGTTCAGGAGGAACAGGAACAACCACAACGTATTATGGAGCATACATCAGATTATATACCAATAAAGCACCAACCTTTGAATGTGAAAATGATAGTGATTTATACACAACAAGTGGAAGTAGTGATGGAAATAAAGCACTACAATATCCAATCGGACTCATCAGTGCCGATGAAGTAGCCTATGCCGGAGGAGTATGGGCAACACATAACACAAGTTATTACCTATATACAGGACAAAACTATTGGACCATGTCTCCGTCTTACTTTTACAGTTCGAACAGTCGTGCTAGCGTGTTCCGTGTGAATTCGGGTGGCAACCTCGATGCACCGTACGTGGATAACGCGAATGGTGTGCGCCCAGTAATCAATCTGAAGGCTAGTGTACAAATAACAGGAGGAAGTGGAACAAGTAGTAATCCATATGTCATTTCATAAAATGACATATGGAAAGAAGCAAGAGCTTCAAGGAGTGTAGTGAGATTTGATGCAAAATGACTCTTCATTTTGAATGTGATGTCAACGAAGTGTAAATCTTATAAAAACAATAAATTTATGATATTAGTGCATGTTTGCACAAAATAATAAATTGCCGCGATATCCGGTAGGGTGAGTGGCAATTGTCCAAAAAGAAAGTGTGTAGTAATGAAAAATAAATATTTTAGAGTTAAAGGAAAATATAAAGATTACATTATACTTGTAAAATCAGGTAATTTTTGGAACTGCTTTTTTGGAGATGCTGTAATCATTCATTTTATAACTGGTTATAAAATAGTTGATAATAAAGTAGTTTTCCCCTCTAGAGTATTAAATAAAGTATTAAATAAAATTGGTACTTTAAATATAAATTATATCTTGGTATATGAATTAGATGATATTGTAATACATGAATATACATCTAATTCATATACTTTTTATTTGAATGAATATTTAAGTTTATACAAGATACAAAAATAATATAGTTTAATTGATTATTATATGTTAATATAATAATGGTGATAGTAGTGGAAGAAATAATAAAAAGATTAAGATTAAGTGTTGATAAATATCCTTTAAATGAATTAGAAATGGCTTATAAAAATAAAGGAAAAATAAATGATTTGTTATTAGATGAAATAAGGAATTGGATGAAAGATATAGATGAATTAGATTATGCTCCTAAAAATGATTACTTATTCCTTTATTTTACTAGCACTATTTAAAGATACAAGAGGATATGATTTATTAATTAAATTAATAGAACAAGAAAAGAATAGCTTTGGTAATTTGTTTGATGATGGCTTAACTTATTCTTTATATTTATTAATTGGTGAATTTTATGATGGTAATTTAGATAAATATTTAGATATTATATATGATAAAAAATTAGATATTTTTATTAGAACAAACTTTGTTAGAGCTTTAGGTAGAATATATGCTAATAACTTAATTAGCAAAGATAAACTAATAGAGTTATTAAAAGAATTTATAAAGTATTTTGAAAGTGATAATTATCCGGTATATGATGATATTGTTGAAGTAGTAAAAAGATTAAAACTAGAAGAATTAATAGATGATATTAAAAGTTTATATGATAAGGACTTAATAGAAAGAGGTAATTTTAATACATTTATGGAGGATTTTAATAACCCAAATATTACGATTGAAGTTTTAAGTATAGAAGAGATGAAAAAACACATCATGTATGATTACTATCTTGAAATGAAGCCAATTGTAAATCCATCTAAAATAGGCAGAAATGAATTATGCCCATGCGGAAGTGGTAAAAAATATAAGAAATGTTGTGGAAAATAAATTACGATAAGATGTAATAATTATAAAGAAATAAAAGTTATTACGTTTAAGTGTAATAATTTTACAAATATATGATATTGTAGTAGTAAATTTTAATTAATAAAAAGTTATAGGTAAAAAACTATAACTTTTTCTATATGATATGCTAAAATATTATTAGAGGCTTTTAATAATATTTAGCATATTTATATTTTACAAACACGATTAAATATGTTATAATTTAATCGTGAAAGGAAAATTGCTATGAATTATGAAAATAAGATTTTAAAATTATTTAAAAATGGTTATTTAAGTACTAAAATAGTTGATGAGAATATTATTCCAAGAATTTATTTAACTAAATTAGTAAACGAGGGAGAAATAGAAAGAATAGCTAGAGGAGTATATATCAAAAAGAATACTTTTATAGATGAATTTATAGTACTACAAAGTAAAAGTAAGAATTGTGTTTTTTCTCATATGACAGCTTTGTATTTGCATGGCTATTCCAATAGAATTCCCATTAAATATGATATTACCGTAAATAGTGGTTATAATGGTTCCCTGCAAAAAGATGAAAATGTTAAATTATTTTATATTAAAAAAGAATTACTTAATTTAGGTGTAATGAATTATAAATTAGATAATGGTAATATAATTAAAATTTATGATTTAGAAAGAACTATTTGTGATATTATTAAAAATAAAAATAAATTTGACCAAGAACTATATAATAAAGCGCTAAGAGATTATTTTTATAGCAAAGAAAAAAACGATTTAAAACTATATGAATATGCTAAAAAAATGAATATTTATAACAAAGTAAGAAAGGAATTTGCAATTTTAACATGATTAAAAATAAATATAGTTTAAAAGACAAAGCAGCTAATTTAGCAAAGAAAACAAATATACCAAATAAATATATAATTCAAAATTTTATGTTTGAATCCCTACTAAAAAGGATAGTAAAATCCCAATATAAGGATAATTTTATCATTAAGGGAGGCTTCTTACTATCTTCAATCTTTGGTGTAAATTTAAGAAGTACTATGGATTTAGATACTACAATTAAAGGATTTTCCTTAGATATTGATACAATTACAAAAGTAATAAATGAAATTATCGCTATCGATATAGGTGATAACATAATTCTTAAAATAGAAAATATCAAACCAATCAGAGAAGAAGAAGCGTATGGTGGATTTAATGTCAATTTAAAAGCTGATTTTGATGGATTAAGAACTAATCTAATGATTGATATAACTACAGGAGATATTATTACTTACAAAGAAGTTGAATATAACTACAAAACATTATTTGATGAGAAAATAATTAATATTATGACTTATAATCTTGAAACCATTATTGCTGAAAAATTTGAAACGATTATTAGTAGAAATATAAACAATTCAAGAATGAAAGATTATTATGATATTTATATGTTTGCAAAATTAAAGAAAAATGAAATTGACAAGCATACACTAAAAGAAGCTATTACTAACACAGCTAAAAATAGACTTACTTTAGATGTTATAAAAAATGCTGACCAATATATTAATTTAATTAGTCAAGACGATAATTTAAAAAAATTATGGAAAAATTATCAAAATAATTATAGTTATGCTAAAACAATATCATTTGGTGATACAATAAATGCAATTGAGTTATTTAATAAAATTTATAATGAATAGAAATTCACTTTCTAACTGAATAATATAAAAATTTAAGTTAGAAAGTGAATATAAGTTTTTTCCATACAAATAATTGTAAATCTTTTTATTTTATGGTATGATTAATTATAGGGTAAAAGGAGTAGGTAGTGTGGCAAAACTAGATGCACATTTTAAAGTTGATTACACGAATGCACTTGCTAATGACAAAGCCATATTCAAAGGAAATAAATATCGAATTACAATCCTAAGTGAAAGATTAATTCGTTTTGAATATGATGCGAATGGTAAGTTTTTTGATCATCCAACCGAATTTGCACGATTCCGTAATTTTAGTGTACCTGAATTTCAAGTAGAAGAAAATGATAAAACTTTAGTTATCCAAACCAAATATTTTGTTTTGCAATACGTAAAAGAACGCCCCTTTATTGGACCAAAATATGCTCCTGACCAAAACTTAAAAGTAGGATTAATGAATTCTGATAAAATATGGTACTTTAATCACCCTGAAGCTCGTAATTTTGGTGCTACCAAAGTATCCCTCGATAAAAATATGAAGAGTGCATTAAAGAAAGGTCTATATTCAACCGATGGTTTTGCATCATTTGATGATTCTAAAAGTCTTGTATTCATGGAAGATGGCTTTTTAGTAAAACCTACTGAAAAAAGAATAGATACTTATTTGTTTATCTATCGAAGAGATTTTGGTTTATGTTTAAAAGATTATTTTACTTTAACAGGTTTACCACCCCTAATACCAAGATATGCTTTAGGTATATGGTGGAATAGAGATATGATTTATTCTTTTGAAGATACCAAGAAATTAATTAAAGCATTTAATTCTCACTCTATTCCTATTTCTGTGTTATTATTAAATGAATTTTGGCACTTAAAAGATAAGAGAGATTTAAATAAATTTAAAACTGGTTTTACTTTTAATCCTGAATTATTTCCTGATCCTTATGCTTTTACAACTTATATGCATGAGCGAGGTGTAAGAGTAGGAATAAATATTGATCCAGTGGAAGGAATTGGTGAACACGAAGAACAATTCCGTATTATTGCAACTGAATTAGGACTCATTAACACGAGAAGAATACCATTTAATGTATTTGATAAAACATTCTTAACTATCTATTTCAATCATGTAATAAAGCCTTTAGATAGTTTAGGTGTTGATTTCTATTGGATTGATTATAACTATGATTATGCAAGCTTGCGTGCCCTAAATCATTATCATTTTATGAATTATTTAAAAGATAATCACACCAGACCATTCCTTTTTTCAAGAAACAATTTAATAGCAAGTCATCTTTATGGCGTCCATTATTCAGGTAAGACGAATGTTGGCTTTGATACACTAAATTATTTACCTAGTTTTAATTCTAGTGCATCTAATATAGGTGTATCTTGGTGGAGCCACGATATTGGTGGTTATAAAGGTGGTATGGAAGATAGTGAATTATATATTAGATATATAGAGTTTGGTTGCTTTAGTCCGATATTCAGACTTGCTTGTGAAAGAGGACATTATTATAAAAGAGAACCATGGAATTGGGATATTAAAACTTATACCATTGCTAAAGATTATTGCCATTTAAGACAAAGATTAATTCCATATTTATACACAGAAAATTATAAATATCACAAAACAGGTTTGCCTTTAATTCAACCACTTTATTACAGCTACCCAGAAGTATATGATGAACCTGCTTATAAAAATGAATATTATTTTGGTAGTGAACTCCTTGTCAAAGCTATTACGAAAAAACAAGATAATATTATGAATCGTTGTGTGGAACAAATCTTTTTACCAAAAGGAACTTGGTATGATTTTAAAACTGGTAAAAAATTCCCAGGCAATAGAAGATATGTCGCTTTCTACAAAGATGAAGATTATCCAGTCTTTGCTAAAAGTGGATCCATTATTCCTCTAGCAATTCTTGGTGAAAACTTAAATGATACGAATCCTCCAGAAGGATTAGAAATTCATGTTTTCCCAGGAAGAAGTAATATTTACCGGTTATATGAAGATGATGGCTTATCAAGGTTAAATGAAGAAGGATATTACATTATTACAGCGATTGACTATAACTATTTAGCGAATAATTACACACTTATCATTAGACCGATTGAAGGAAAAACAGGTATTATTCCGAAAACGAGAAATTATAAGATTAGATTTAGAAATACTCGGGAAGCAGAAGATGTAATCGCTTATATCAATGATACGGAAATACCAATTGAGTGTTATGCGGAAGAAGCTGATTTTATTGTTGAAGCTAAAAACATTCCGACAACCAGTCAATTAACCATTAATTGTAAAGGAAAAGACATTGAAATAGATGCAGTAAGATTAATTAATGAAGATATCAATTCCATTATCAGTGATGCCAAAATAAAAACTGATTTAAAAGAAAAAATCGCCGCGATTATGTTTAGTAATATGGAAATAAACAAGAAGAGAATTGAAATTAGAAAGCTAAAAAGAAAAGGTTTAAAAGATGTTTTTGTTAGAATGTTTATAAAATTACTTGAATATGTTTCTGAAATTTAGTAAAATAGGGTAAATACGTGGAAAAAAAGAGTAGTAATAAGGTGTCTTTTAAAGAAAGTTCGTGGTTGATGGAAACGAATAAAGACGAATTATGAACTTGCTTTTTGGAGTATAGTGGGGTAGTCCCCTTAAAGACTTGAAAGTAATAAATAAAGGTGGTACCGCGTGCATTTACGCCCTTTTTGGTTCCATCTTTTTATTTTTTAAAGGAGGAGTTTTATGAACGAATATTTATTATCAGTCTATATTTTTATTGCACTATTTATTATTGTGTTTGTGGTAGATTATTTCCTGATTAATAAAAGGAAATTAAATCTAATTAAAACTAAAGGTGTAACAAAAAAAGGAAAAAGAAAGAAAATCAAAAATATTAGTGAAGTAGATTATTTAAGTGCCAAATTTAAATTAGATACTAAAAAATTAGATATGGATAAAATGATTATTGTAATATCTATCATTAATGCCTTTATCATATCCATTGTATCAAGTGTCATTATGCTGATGCCTTTTGCTATTATGTGGCAAATGATTATTGCATTTGTTCTATTATTTGGCCTTATTTATGCTTTATATGAAATATATGGTAGACATTTAAAAAAGAAGGAGGAAAGAAAATGAATTTCGAGAAAATAGAAAAAAAATGGCAAAATTATTGGGATGAACATAAAAGCTTTAAAGCAGTAGATGGAGACGAAAAAAAGCCCTACTACATATTAGTAGAATTTCCCTATCCATCAGGATCAGGACTTCATGTTGGTCATGTAAGAAGTTATACAGCCCAAGATGCTTTAGCAAGAATGAAGAGAATGCAGGGAGAAAATGTCTTATTCCCAATGGGATGGGATGCTTTTGGAGCTCCAGCAGAACAATATGCTATCAAAAATCATATTCATCCAAAGGAAGCTGTAAAAGAAAATATTAAAACATTTAAACGTCAGATGAAAACACTTGGTTTTTCATTTGATTGGGATCGCGAATTTTCAACAACCGATCCTGAATATTATAAATGGACGCAATGGCAATTCTTACAATTTTATAAACATAATATGGCCTATAAAGCAACTGTACCAGTAAACTGGTGTCCAAATTGTAAAACTGTTTTATCCAATGAAGATGCTGCTGGAGGAGTATGTGAAAGATGTGGAACCCAAGTTGTCCAAAAAAATAAAAGTCAATGGATGCTTCGAATGAGTGATTATGCCGAAGATTTATTAACAGGACTTGATAACACCCATTTCGCTCCAAAAGTAAAACTAGGCCAAATCAATTGGATAGGTAAATCAATTGGCGCGGAAGTTGATTTTAAAATCGAAGGACATGATGAAGCATTTACCGTATTTACAACAAGGTGTGATACACTTTTTGGTGCAACGTATTGTGTTTTAGCTCCAGAACACAAGTTAGTAGATATGATTACTACTGATGAACACAAGGATGAAGTTAAAAAATATAAAGAAGCTTGTTTACTTAAAAATGAAATGGAAAGAACCGAATTAAATAAAGAAAAAACAGGTGTATTTACAGGAGCTTATGCAATTAATCCTGTAAATGATAAACGTATTCCAATTTATATTAGTGATTATGTTCTAGCAAGCTATGGTACTGGTGCGATTATGGCTGTACCAGCTCATGATGAAAGAGATTATGAATTTGCAAAAAAATTTAATATTCCAATCATTCAAGTTTTAGAAGAAGTAACAGGAACTCCTCATGAAAATGAAACGAAGAAAAATAGTATTGTTGCGATTCTTTATGATGAGGCAAAAGATAAATATTTAACCATTAACTGGCATAATCTAGGTGGACGTTTATTTATTGGTGGCACAATAAAAGAAGGAGAAACAGCCCTTGAATGTGCAAAAAGAGAGATTTTAGAGGAAACTGGATACAATGATATAGAACTGATGCATGAACTTCCTAAAATAAATCATCATTATTATGCTTACAATAAAGATAAATATTTCAATATTGAATCTACAGGTTTCTTGTTTAAATTAGTAAGTAATAAACAAGAGAGTCAAAATTTAGATGAAGATGAAACATTTACAGTCGAATGGGTAGACAAAAAAATAATTGAAGAAGAAATAGTAGATGGTCTTCACAAGAAAACATTTGAGTATGCAATGAAACCTGGAGCAATGGAGGGTGATGGCATCCATATTAATTCTGACTTCTTAAATGGTTTAAATAAAGAAGATGCAATTAATAAGATGTTAGAATACTTAGAAAAGAGTAATTGTGGTAAGAAAAAAGTAAATTACAAAATGCGTGATTGGATTTTCTCAAGACAAAGATTCTGGGGAGAACCAATTCCAATGATTTATTGTGAACATTGTGGATGGGTTCCAATGGATGAAAGTGAACTACCATTATTACTTCCAGATGTAGCTGAATACGAACCAACTGATAATGGAGAATCCCCACTTGCTAAAATTACCGATTGGGTAAATACGACTTGTCCAAAGTGTGGAGCTCCTGCCAAAAGAGAAACTGATACTATGCCAAACTGGGCTGGTTCATCATGGTATTTCTTAAGATTTATGGATCCTCACAACGATCATGAATTTGCATCTATGGAGAATATGAAATATTGGAACAAAGTAAACTGGTATAATGGTGGTATGGAACACACAGCAAGACACTTACTATATGCAAGATTCTGGGTTCAATTCTTATACAACATTGGTTTAGTGCCAAACAAAGAAATGATTGATACACGTGTTAGTCATGGTATGGTTTTAGGTAGTGATAACCAAAAAATGAGTAAATCAAAAGGAAACGTCATTAACCCTGACGATATCGTTCGTGAATATGGCGCTGATACGCTACGTGTCTATGAAATGTTTATGGGCGATTACGAACAAGATTCACCATGGAGTACTGATTCTTTAAGAGGATGCAAAAGATTTATTGATAAAGTAATTCGCTTAAAAGATAAAGTAGTAGATAAAGATGAATATTCTTCTGATTTAGAAGTAATTATTAATAAGAGTATTAAAAAGGTTGAGTATGATTTAAGTCATTTAGGTTATAATACAGCAGTATCAACTCTTATGATTTTAGCCAACAAATATGATGAAGAAAAAAGTATTACCAAAAAAGATTATCAAGTATTATTAACTCTTTTAAATCCTATCGCTCCTCATATTACTGAAGAATTAAATGAATCTTTAGGTCTTACTCCTATTTGTAAATCTACATGGCCAGTATACGATGAAGAAAAAACAGTAGACAATGAAATAACCATAGGTGTTCAAGTAAATGGTAAATTACGCGGTGAAATAAAAATAACAAAAGATGATTCTGAAGAGGAAATTAAAAATAAAGCTTTAGCAAACGAAAACGTAAAAAAACATATTGAAGGAAAAGAAATCGTTAAGGTAATCGTAATTAAAGGTAAAATTGTTAACGTTGTTATAAAATAAGCATGAATAGTGCTTATTTTTTTGACATAAAAAGAAAAAAGTGGTAAAGTATAAGTCATTCAGGGTGATTTTAAATGGTTGATAAAATGATTAGAAACACAAAAATAGAAATAATATTAATAATTATATTTATTATCATTTCTATTCCTTTATGGATTTATTTTAAACAGGAACTAAATTCCAAATTAGCATTAGCAACAAAAAACGAAACCAATCTGGAATTAGTATTAAATAATATAGATAGCTATGATAATGTAATTGTAAATAATGCTTATCAAGTAAATAAGAAATATCGTATTCTTTTAATAACGGAAGAAAACTGTGATAATTTATATATTACAATAAATAAAGCCAAATATAAATTAAGTGATTTTTCAAAAGAAAAAATAGATAATAATTATATTTATATTTTAACAACTAAAACGATAAAAGGAACTAGAGATGGCTATAAAATAGATCTAGATTTACAAAATAAAAACGTAAATTATTATTACAAATTAGAAGAATTAACAGATTTTTAAAAAAGTGATAAAATTATTGTGGCTATTCAGTAAAAATGTCCCACTTTTTAATTTTGTTATTCAGTAAAAAT